>PLEU01000129.1 GCA_003136515.1 Spartobacteria bacterium | reverse complement strand
GAGAAGTTCAAGCGTGACAACGGGCTTGAATACAAGCCGAGCGAGATCATTGTCAGCAATGGTGCAAAACAGAGCTGCTTCAATGCGATCCTCGCGGTTTGCGGCGAAGGGGACGAAGTCATTATTCCAGCTCCTTATTGGCTGAGCTATCCTGAAATGGTGCGACTGGCCGGTGCGGAACCGGTCATCGTTCAGACTACTCAGGAGAATGACTGGAAGATCACTGCCGCCCAGTTCGAAGAGGCGATGAGCCCCCGCACCAAGATGATCATCATCAACTCTCCCGGCAACCCGACTGGATCAGTCTATTCCAAGGAAGAGCTTCGCGCCCTTGTGGAAGTTGCCGCAGACGAGGAGATCACCATTCTCTCCGACGAGATTTACGAGAGCCTCACTTATGATGGTGCGGAGCATGTCTCCATTGCTTCCCTGACACCCGAAGCCCGCGATCTCACCATCACGGTAAATGGATTCAGCAAGGCTTATGCCATGACCGGGTGGCGTATCGGCTATCTTGGAGCTCCTGAACATATCGCCAAAGCAATTGATTCCCTGCAGAGCCACAGCACATCGGGACCGAATTCTTTTGCCCAGAAGGGCGCACTCGCCGCACTCACAGGCAGTCAGCAATGTGTGGCAGACATGCGTGAGGAATTCAATATCAGACGTGAGTATATCTACGACCGTCTTTCAGCGATTCACAACGTGACAGCCGTCAAGCCGAAAGGGGCATTCTATATACTGGCCAACATCTCAAAACTAGGCCTTTCCTCGACCAATTTTGCCGACCGCCTTCTCAGCAAGGCGAATGTTGCTGTCGTTCCAGGTATCGCCTTCGGTGATGACTCCGTGGTGCGACTGAGTTATGCCACAGGGCTTGATGTGATCAAGCCGGGCCTCGATCGTTTCGAAGAGTTCTGCAAGACCGTTTAATCGACTTCTGCGGACTTACCGCCTTCGCTCATGACTTCACAAAAGGCCATCCCAGGTGCGGATGGCCTTTCCGTTTATCTGGAACAGAACCAAAGGCTGATTGAATCGGCTCTGAAAAGAGCACTTCCCCCCCCTACGCTCCGCCCACCCACGATCCACCGGGCGATGCGTTACAGCGTGCTTGGCGGCGGCAAGAGACTCCGTCCCATCCTAACTCTCGCAGCTGCTGAAGCCTGTGGCATCACCGATCATGCCGGGGTGCTAACAGCTGCGTGTGCGGTAGAGTTGATCCATACATATTCGCTCATCCATGATGATCTTCCGTGCATGGATGACGATGACCTGCGTCGTGGCAGACCAGCGGCTCACAAGGTTTATGGTGAGGGAATTGCCGTGCTGACGGGAGATGCTCTTCTGACCAGAGCATTTGGCCTGCTTGCAACGCTCAAACTTTCGAAGCGCTATCCACTTTCAGTAGTTTTGGAAGAGACAGCAATGGCCTCTGGAAGCCTGCAACTCATTGCTGGACAAGTTGCTGATCTTGAGGCTGAAGGAAAAAATATCTCTCTTGCCGACGCGCGCTTTATTCACGAGAGAAAGACGGCGGCGATGATCATCCTTTCTTTGCGCCTCGGGGCGATGACCGCCGATGCCACACCTAGACAGCTCAATGCCCTGAGCGATTTTGGTGCTGCGCTCGGCCTTGCCTTCCAGATCGTCGATGACCTGCTGGATGTCACCCAACCGAGCGCCCAGCTAGGGAAGAGTGCGGGCAAAGATCTGACTGCGGCCAAAGCAACCTATCCGTCTATAGTCGGTCTGGAGGCTTCGCGAAAGAAGGCGGCACTACTTACTAGGAAGGCTCTCGGCTCACTTGACATTTTTGGGGATGCATCACATCGCCTACTCCAGATTGCAGAATATCTGCTGTGTCGGACTTCCTGAAAAGCCCACCCCTCTTGGAAGTCCGATTGATCACGTCCATCGACCGTCCATCACTTTGTGATAGGAATGAACGGGGCTCGGGCTTAATGGCAATGCATGTACGGATCTTTGCTCAAAGCACGATGGCTATACTGGGCCTGCCAATTTGTAGGATGGGGCGGAATCGCTCTCCTAGGTTGGATTATGGACACTATCCAACGGATTTCCTCCCCCTCAATCGCACTGAAGCAGGATCACTATTTTCTGCCACTAACCTGCGTGGCGGGCCTGATTATCACCCATTTGCTCCGAGTGATAATCAAACGTGGGCAGTGGATGGAGATGAGCCCTTCCAGTATAGTACTCCGATACGGGACTGCACTGCTGATCACGACGTTTTTTTTGAGCTCCCTGGGCACCTTTTTATTCGCCACGCCTTCACCCAGCCAGAATAGGACGGAAATCTTCACCGTTGCTCTAGTGGCCAATATCAGTCTCATCGGAGCCTGGATGGCCATTTACTTCCTGCTTCATTTTTACGAGGCGTTTCATACTGCACGGGAGGAACGCACTATGTTGAAGGAAGCATACACTGCAAGCCAACTTGAGGCGCTTAGGCTCCAGCTCAATCCCCACTTCCTGTTCAATGCGCTCAACACGATACGAGCCCTGATGCCTCCGTCTGCCCAAGAATCTAGGGAAGCCGTAACCAAGCTTGCCGAGACACTCCGCGTAACACTGGCCTCCAGCGAGGAGATCACGATTCCGCTTAGCGGCGAGATTTCAGTGGTGCGCGACTATCTCGCTATTGAAAAACTCCGCTTCGGCGAACACCTGGAAATAGTCGAAGAGATCGATCCTCTGACATGGGAGGCGGCGATTCCCCCACTGGTGCTGCTGACGATTGTCGAGAATGCCATCAAGCATGGCGTACAGCATCATGAAGATGGGGGGAAACTTACCATTTACACGCGCAGGAGGGGGGATGAGATACTGGTTTCCGTTATTAGTCCCGGTGGGGTGCGATCCGGAGAAAGTGACGTTTCCTTTGGAATAGGGCTCCGAAATGTACGGGAACGGCTAACACTTATTTTTGGCGAGAAAACCTCTGCTGAACTGATCGCCGACTCGGAGAAGGGAACGGAATGCAATCTTCGCTTTCCCTGGATTTCAAAGACTCCAACTATTAAGAATGAGGGAATGCAGTCATGATAAAAGCAGTGATTGTCGAAGATGAGGCACTCGCCCGCAAAGAGCTAAGATTTCTGCTCGAAGGGCACCACGAGATCGTGGTGGTGGGGGAGGCTTTTTCTCCCAGAGAAGCGGCGAAGCTGATTCACGCCGAGAGACCGGAGCTGGTCTTTCTGGATGTGAATCTGCGCGGCGGTTCAGGATTGGATCTGCTTGCCGGGCTTGAGGAGCCCCATCCGGCTGTTATCTTCACGACGGCTTACTCGGATTTTGCAAGGCAGGCATTTGATTTTGATGCCGTGGATTATCTGGTGAAGCCAATTCGTCCGGAGCGTCTGGCCCACTCATTGCGCAAACTTCATGCAGCGAGAGAGGCTCTTGTTTTTTCAGCAGAGCAACCAAAACTCACAGCGGAGACAAGAATCTTTCTGAGAAACTCTGAAAAGAGCTGGTATGTGACTCTCGGTGAAATCCCCCTCATCGAGAGTGAGGGGAATCATAGCCGCGTTTATCTACCAGATGGTGTTGCCCTTATCCATCGTTCGCTGACGGCCGTTGAGGAGCGACTTCCCGCAGAGCTCTTCTTTCGTGCGAATCGTGCTCAACTGATCAATCTCGTGCACATCGAAAGTATCGAACCATGGTTTAGCCAGACGCTCAAAGCGATGCTAAGGAATGGTCGGAGCGTGGAGTTCAGTCGCCGCTCGTCGCATATCTTTAGGGAGAGCAGGAGTCTCTGAAGCCCGATCAAGGGGAGGCCGTCTCTCCCTCAAGGGATCCATTGATCCCGTTAAAACACCGCCTGTCACGGGGTGAGGGACAGGCAACGGAGAAGGTGACAGCATCAGGTTATGGCCTTAGTGGGCATCCAACAAACCAATGAACTAATACCTATGACAAACCAACTCGTTGCTGTTGCAGCATTGATTGCACTACCCCACACGGTATCTCCACAGGTTTTCCAAAATAATAAGAGCAATGACCCAGCAGTTTGCTACCAATCAGCACAATGGAACCCAGTCGATGAAGTTGCTGATTTAACCGGTTTGGCGGGCAGTCCTCCAAGAGAAGCCGGGTTCTTACATGCCGATGATTTTTCACCACACGGGCGGGAAATAAGAAAGAGTCCGGCACAGATCATCTACGTGCTGGCGCCCAATCCCAAAAAGAAGCCCCTTGATGCGTTCACAAAGAAACAGAATTATCTCCTACTTTCCTTGTGAAGATTTCCGATAATTCTAAATAAGATGAAAGCCGAGACTGGAGAAATGAACCTCAACGTTAGATAACGAGCCAAATTTCGCCTGCCCCAAACTTATGCCAATCATTGAAAAAATCTATTCCAAGCTTGTGCTTGAAGCTTTTTCCCGAGCACGGCGCGGGGAGCTTTCCGTAACTTTGCCAGATGGATCACGGAAAATCTTCGGAGGGGAGGATAGAGAGATTCAAGTTTCGCTAAAAATTCACAACGAGAACTTCTACCGCCGATGTGTTTTCTATGGTGCGATTGGTTGCGCGGAGTCATATCTTGCCGGCGAGTGGGGGACGGAGGATCTGACAAAGACAATGGCATGGTTCATTCTCAACAGCGATTTTCTTGCAGGGGTTCGCACACAAGCATCTCGGAGGGCAGACGGATTTGACCTGCTGGGAAAATTGAATCGTCTCGGGCATGTGATGAGGCCAAACAGCCGACGCAAGAGCCGCGACAACATCAGCGAGCATTACGATTTGGGGAACGACTTCTTCCAGCTCTGGCTTGATCCCACGATGACCTATTCGGCGGCCTATTATAATCCCCCCGATTTGACGCTGGAAGCAGCACAGCGGAAAAAGTGGGATCAGCTCTGCCGCAAACTCCAACTTGGCCCTAAAGATCGACTGCTGGAGATAGGGTGCGGATGGGGTGGTTTTGCCATTTATGCCGCGACCCACTTCGGTTGCCATGTGACGGGTGCCACAATCAGCGAGGAGCAGTTCCGGGAAGCGCGCCAACGTGTTGCGCAGGCCGGGATCGCCGATCGCGTCGAAATTCTTTTCAGCGACTACCGTGATCTGACAGGGCGTTTCGACAAAATCGTTTCCATCGAAATGCTCGAAGCCGTCGGCGATGCGTATCTCGAAACCTATTTCGCCAAGTGCCACGAGGTCTTGAAACCCGGTGGCCTGCTCGCGTTGCAGATGATCACCTGTCCCGATTCGCGCCACGATTCGCTCCGCAAAAATGTGGACTGGATCCAGAAGCACATCTTCCCCGGCTCGCTCCTGCTTTCTCTCAACCGGGTCAACCACTGCCTTGCGCAGGAGGCCGGGATGATCGTTCACGGGGTCGACGACATGGGGCCCGACTACGCGGTCACGCTCCGCCGCTGGGCCGAGGCCTTCAACCAGCAGGCCGATGCGGTGCGGGCCCTGGGCTTCGACGAGCGCTTCCGCCGGCTCTGGCGGTTCTACCTCAGCTATTGCGAGGCCGGCTTCCGCACCGAGCGGACCAATGTCGTCCAACTCAGTCTCACCAAGGCCTGACGCCGGTTTTCCCTTGCGCCGGAGCCCGGCGCCCCCGATTTTGGCCGGATGAGCCAAGCTTCCATCAGGGCCGGCGTCCTTGACGCCATCGGCGACACCCCTGTCATCCGCCTGCGCCGCGCCAGCGAGGCCACCGGCTGCGAGATCCTCGGCAAGGCCGAGTTCATGAACCCCGGCCAGTCGGTCAAGGACCGCGCCGCCCT
>PLEU01000118.1 GCA_003136515.1 Spartobacteria bacterium | reverse complement strand
TCCTTCGCTGGGAACGATTTCGGTGCGAGGGTGGCAGTATTCATAGTTTTATTGAGAGCGAGGTAATAACGAAGGGGGCCAACTTCAGAATGACGCGCTGGTGGCGTCTCTTCTATGGGGACAAACCCTACTGCTGAATCGGAACCGGCTGGCCTTTTGTGCCCGATAGGCCTCGCATCACGTTTCCTGCGGAGTGATTCCCTGTACAAATACGCGCAGTCGAACGCGCAATCATGAGTTCTTCATCCGTCCGGATGACCCGGACCGCAACCCTGCTGGTATTCTTGGAAATGACTTGGGAAGCAACCATCACAGCGCTCAAATTGCTCGTCTCGTCTAGTTCGATCCCAAGGAATCCCAAGTCCTCACAGATGCGTTTGCGAACAGCTGGTGCGTTTTCGCCAATGCCTCCGGCGAAGACAAGGGTGTCCAGGCCGCCAAGAGCAGCGGCATAAGCGCCGATCCATTTTTTTGCCTGATAACAAAACAGCGCCACCGCTTCTGCCGCGCGTAAATCGCTTGATTCCCGAGTGAGCAAATCTCTCATGTCGGAACTGGTCTCCGATACGCCGAGCAAACCGGACTTGTGACTGATCATTTCATAAAAGGCATCGCTGCTCATTTTTTCCGTTCGCGCGAGATAGGGTGCAATGCCGGGATCCAAATCACCGGAGCGTGTGCTCATCACCAATCCTGCCGTAGGGGTGAAACACATACTGGTATCAATGCTCTTGCCATCACGCACAGCAGCCATGCTGGCGCCATTGCCTAGATGGGCGAGAATGATGCGGCCCTTCGTTGCCGCCGGATCACCCAGGTGTTTGAGTTCTTCCAACAAAAAGGAGTAGGACAAACCGTGGAACCCGTAGCGTTGAATTCCCCTGGCATCGTAGCGCCGGGGAATCGGGAGCAACTTCGCCACACGCGGCATTGTCCGGTGGAATGCTGTATCAAAGCAGGCTACCTGGGTTAGTTTCGCATACCTCTGGCGGAAGATTTCGATCAATTCAATCTCGCCAGGCAGATGATCCGGGTCAAATGGACTGAGTCGATGCAGTTCCTCCAGTAAAGCCGACGTTATTATTTCGGGTTCGGTATGTTTCATTCCCTGAACCACCCGATGTCCTACGGCAATGATGGAGTGGAAGCCATCGATCTTCTCAAGCCAATCGATCAGGTAATTTGCCGTAGATTTATAATCCGTGGTCTCAAGTTTACGACTCTCCAGTGCTTTTCCATCTGCGTCATGAAACGTCAGATTTGTCCCGGTTAAACCGATGCGATTTACCGTTCCGTAGGACGTGCGCTGCAAGGGCTTCAACACCTTATACAAAGCAAACTTAATACTCGAAGAACCACCATTAATCACAAGGATATCGAAATTCGGCTTATGCACCTTCACCCTCCTTGACATCCTTCAAACCGAGCGAAGCCAATGCAGTGTATGTTGATTCGTAGTCCACATGAAGGATGCTACGAATACCAAGAGCCTCAGCGATACCGATGAACATCGGTGTATTGTCAAGATAGATGACCTGTTCGGGACGGGCCTGCGCGAGATCCAGGGCAAGGCGGAAAAACTCGCTATCAGGTTTTCTAAGACCCACAAAACAGGAAGAAACAAAAAAATCGACAAAATTACCAAGTTTAAACTCCTTGATGCGGTAGGCATTGAGGTCGCGTGATTCGTTGCTGACGACAACAACCTTGAGCCCGTAGTTCTTCTTAATCTCTTTAACCAGTCCGATCATGGAGGGAAAAGGCTGGGATTGGTCACACATAAAGTTCCGAAACTGGGTGCGGCTGAAGGTGCGCTTCTCGTAGAAGACGACAAGGTCCAGATAATTTTCAAAGGTCAGCCTGCCTTGTTCGTGGAGTTCGAACGTCAGGCTGTGTCGCATCTCCATTTCCGTCCACTTGATCTCGAAGTGCTTCGCCGCCCGCTTGCGCGCTAGATGATCCCACCCGTCGTTCAGAAGCACACCACCAACATCAACAAAGAGGGTTGTGATCGAGTGATCGTTTTTCATGAGATTTACCTGTTCTCATGTCGCGAACGATGAATTCCATTGACGATGCTTCCTTTAAACCCACCAACCACCACGCCTCTCCTCACAAGTCTGTTGAACATATCCACCTATCTACAGGAATGAAGGCACTACGGTAATGGGGTGTTTGCCCTAGTGAGGCGCTGAAATAGGTCACTGAGGTACTGGGCTCTCGACCTGAGTGGGCCAAAGTCGTCATCCTTAGCATCATGTCACGCCATCCCCTAGTAGAGATCAAGGATCTCTCTGTTTATCGAGGAAGTAGACGCATCCTCCACAAGATCAACTGGTCGATCATGCCAGGAGAGCACTGGATCATCCTGGGGGCAAACGGCTCTGGGAAGACCTCCCTGCTTGCCTCCCTCACGGGCTATCTCTTTCCCTCTTCGGGAGAAATTCAGGTGCTGGGTGAGACATTTGGAGAATCAGATTGGCGCGAACTTCGCAGACATGTCGGTATCGTGAGTTCCGCGATCCGGGATCGCATCGATGAGTGCGAACTCGCCATCGACGCGGTCATCAGTGGAAAAGAGGCTGTCATCAACTCCTGGAAATCGGGCACCTCCTCCGAACGAAGGGAGGCCGCAGCCATCCTCAAGCTTGTTGAATGCTGGCACCTCAGGAGGCAGTCCTGGGGAACTCTTTCCCAGGGAGAGCGCCAGCGTATCCTGATCGGCCGCGCCATGATGGCTCGTCCCAAGATTCTCATCCTCGATGAAGCGTGCGCGGGTCTTGATCCCGTGGCCCGTGAAAATTTCCTACATTTCCTCCAGCGTCTCACCAAAATCGCTGCGCCTCCGACGCTCCTATTTGTCACTCATCATCTGGAAGAGATCACCCCGATTTTCAGCCATACCCTGATGCTTCGCTCAGGAGGGGTGCTGGCATCTGGCCCTCTCAATTCCTGTATCACCTCGTCCCTGCTGACCAGGATGTTCGATTCACCGATCGCGGTGAAAAAAAGAGCAGGCAAGTACACACTCTCGGTTACTACAAGGAGGGGCGTCGCCGTCTGATGTTTCAATGTTCCATTCTTAAAGTCGGGCTGATCATGAACTTTTAGCGTATCATCAAATCATGACCCTCCGCTTCTCACGTCTCGGCCTCCTCGACACGCTCCTGCCGGTGCTTGTCCCGCAGGGATTTCAGGATCTCCATTCCTATTTCATACCCAGCGCAGGTTACACACGGGCCGTTGTGGATACGCTCCAATTTCTCAAGCAGCCCGAGTGAAGGAACAGTCTTCACATCAGGGCGGACGCCTGAGCTTCATGGTGCGCGCCCTGCGCTACCGCAATTATCGCCTCTTCTTTGGTGGGCAGATCGTATCGCTTTGCGGTACCTGGATGACCAACATCGCCACCAGCTGGCTTGTCTATCGGCTCACCGGTTCCCCCTTGATGCTCGGCGTGGTGACTTGCGCGGGACAGATCCCGATTTTCCTGATGGGAGCCTTTTCCGGCATTCTCGTTGATCGAGTCAACAAGCGCAGAGCGCTCATTTTTATCCAGACTCTCTCGATGCTTCAGTCATTTGCTCTGGCCCTCATGACTCTCAGTGGGCATGCCTCGGTTGCAGGACTCATCGCTCTCAATGTGGTCGGAGGAATCATCACGGCCTTCGACATCCCGATGAGGCAGTCCTTCGTGATCGAGATGATCGAGGAGAAGAGGGACCTGGGCAACGCCATCGCGCTCAACTCCTCCATGTTCAACATCGCTCGCTTCATCGGTCCCTCAATAGGAGCGGTAGTGATTGCGGCATTTGGTGAAGGGTGGTGCTTCTTTTTGGACGGGTGCAGCTTTCTTGCCGTCATCGCCGCTTATCTTTCCATGAAGATCACAACACAAGCAGCGCCCCGTCCCGCACACGGGAGAATCTTCTCGGATATGCTGGAGGGCTGGCGGACGGTAACCAAGGCCGGTCCGATCCGCAGAATCATGGCACTGCTCGGATTGGTAAGCCTCTTCGGTGCCCCGTATGCCACGCTTGTCCCGATCTATGCCGGCAGCATCCTCAAGGGTGGACCGCATGCTTTGGGGTTGCTGATGAGTTCGGCGGGTGCCGGTGCTTTTTTTGGTGCGGCGTGGCTGGCCGGCCGCCGCAGCGTCCTGGGACTGGGCCTCGTCATTCCGTGTGCGTGTGCCCTGTTCGGCCTCGGTATTATCGGATTTGCCCTCTCCAGGGTGCTATGGCTCTCGATGGGCTTCCTGTTTTTGGGAGGCGGTGGCCTGATGATCATGATGGCTTCAAGCAATACAATCCTCCAGACCATCGTGGACGACGACAAGAGGGGGCGCGTGATGGGCTTCTACATGATGGCATTCATGGGCACNNCCTGTGACCTTGGTCATCGGAGGGGCTTGCTGCGTGGCGGGGGCGGCCATTTTCTTTTCGGGCTTGGAAGATCTTAGAGCCGCGATCAGGCCGATCTACCGCCGCATCGGAATCCTACCGGAGATGGTGACGGCTTCTGACGATGCCAGTCGTCTAAGCTTTGAGGTGCGCGACTAGGACGCAGATTTCTGAGGTCTTCAGAGAGTTATACTAGGGAAAAGGGTGCAGGGTGGAGTGATAGAACTGCCCTGTGCTAGTGGGTCTTTTATTAGGTTTTAGGGAAGATTTTGAGTGGTTTGCC
>PLEU01000150.1 GCA_003136515.1 Spartobacteria bacterium | reverse complement strand
AATAGGGCGTTCCAAGGCGGACGGGAAGGGTAGAAGGGCTACCGAAGAGAGTCAAAGGGTTTCTCCGACGCTACATTCCAACCTGTTTCACATCTGCTTCCTTTTTACCCTTCAACACTTCCTTGTTGCCTTCCTTAAACTGCGCCCGCCAGGCCTCTAGGCGATCCGCGATCCGTGACTCGGCTCCATAACGAGTTGGAATGTAGTAGATACGACCTTCTGGGAGATACGCCTGGGGCACATAGCCCCCCTCGTAGTCATGGGCATACCGGTAGCCAACTCCATTACCAATTTCCTTGGCTCCCTTATAGTGGGAATCCCGCAGGTGGACAGGGACTGACAGTGTCCGGCCGTTGGCCAAATCCTGCTCGGCCTTGCCAAGTGCGGCATAGGCACTGTTGCTTTTCGGAGCGGTGGCAAGATAAACAGTTGCATGGGCAAGAGTGATCCGGGCCTCGGGTAGTCCCACAAATTCCACAGCCTGTTGGGCCGAGATCGCCAGAGGCAGGGCCAGAGGATCGGCAAGGCCTATATCCTCGCTTGCAAAAATCACCAACCGCCGTGTGATAAAACGCAGTTCCTCACCGGCATGCAGCATTTTGGCGAGCCAGTAGAGGGCTGCATCGGGATCACTGCCACGCAAGCTCTTGATGAACGCACTGGCGGTATCGTAATGATCATCCCCTGTGCCGTCATAAACAATGGCTTTCTTTTGAATGCTCTCCGCTGCCGTCCCGAGAGAAATTCTGATCCTTCCCCCAGCATCAAAAAGGGTCGTGCGGGCGGCGATTTCCAGTGCATTCAGGCATTTGCGCGCATCACCGTCACTCACAGTGGCAAGATGAAGTGCTGCTGCCTCGTCAAGATCAATTGGAAGATTCCCTAATCCTCGAACCTTATCGGCCAAGGCCCGCTTNNAGCTGAAAAATCTGCGAGCGGGAAACCAACGGACTATTGATTGAAAAGTATGGGTTCTGCGTCGTTGCTCCGATTAGCCGCACGGTTCCGCGTTCAACATCGGGGAGAAGCGCATCCTGCTGGGCCTTGTTAAAGCGGTGGATCTCGTCGATGAATAGCAGCGTCCGTCCCCCGCGCCTAGCTTCTGCGGCGGCAGTGGCAACAGCCTTACGAATGTCGGAGACGCTTCCATCCACCCCGCTAAACTCGAGGAAGCGACTCTTCGTGCACCGTGCTATGACGCGCGCCAAACTGGTTTTTCCAGTTCCGGGAGGGCCGTAAAAAATTACTGAGGACAGCCGGTCAGCCTGAATGGCTCGTCTCAGCAACTTCCCCTCACCGAGGATATGGTTCTGGCCGACATATTCTTCCAGAGTCTGAGGTCGCATCCGTGCCGCTAGAGGCGCATCGGCAGGGAGGTCGCTCTCCTGTCCCGACGGCGGACCACTACGCCCGAAAAAATCCTCCGTGAGGCTCTCATCCATACGGCGACTATGAGACGGGAGCATTTGGCTGGCAAGGCAACCTCCTCCGTTCCATGATTCTAGAATGAAAACGCTCATTGCTGCCATCGACCTGAGTCCGATCACCCCCAAGGTTATCAAGGGAGCTGCAGAACTCGCAACGGCGCTACAGTCAAAACTCATGTTGCTTCATGTGGTTGAACCGGCTGCTGCCTATGTGCCCGTCGGCGCTGCGATGGATGTGATCACAGCACCGATGCCAGCGGAACCACCCGATCTGAATGGTGTCCGCGAACGGCTCGAGCAACTCGCAGCCCCTCTCCGTACAGCCGGACTGATTGTTGAATCCCAGGCGAGCGTTTCCATTCCCGCAGATGAGATTCTGGAACAGGCAAGCCGGGCAGGCGCTGCCCTTCTGGTGCTAGGTTCTCACGGTCACGGGGCGCTATATCATCTTTTCAGCGGCAGCGTTGTGACCTCAGTTTTGGAGAAGGCCACCATTCCCGTGACCGTGATCCCGGTCCACGAAAAATAATCCCGAAGCTCCGGGCAGTATGGGAGCACTAATGCGTCGCCCTTCAAACTCAGGAAGCACCGCCTAATTCGCATGCGCATCCTTTTCACCAAGCTTCGCCACATAGGTGACAATCTGCTGATCACACCGATCATAGTCGCGACGAGACAGAAATTTCCCGACGCTGAGATTTGGGTTGCCGTGCGACGGGGTACCGAGGGCATCCTGTACGGTTGTCCCGAAATCGACCGGATCATAACCACGGCACGGCCTGAAGAAGGTCGGCGAACCTGGCGGGATTTAGGCCGAGATCTGGCGACTCTCGCCGAAGTCATTCGCACCCCGTTTGACCATGCAATCGAACTAGGCGATAACGACCGCGGAAGAACGCTTGTCACGGGTTCCATGGCAAAGGGCAGGGCCACGCACGAGAGCGATCTGGGACTGAGCCAATTGTGGAGGCGCTGCTTCACCACCGTTGTAACAAAAGAACGTGGCCATCTGCACCAGGTCGAAATGGATTATATGACCCCTAGGGAAGTTCTCGGACTGCCGGAGGATATCCCCCCGCTCCGCTTTGACGCTTTAGCAACACGAACCTGGCTACCAGGAAAAGATCTTGAAGCTGGAAGCTTTGCGATTCTCCATGCCGCAACCCGATGGCATTGCAAATCGTGGCCGGTGGAACGCTGGAGACAGACACTGCGCCGAATTCTCGAATTCACCCCACGTGTCATCGTTAGCTGTGGTCCCGCACGGGAGGAGATTACTGAGGCACATGCAATCAAAGAAGGCTTCGGTGATCGTGTGATGACGACGGAGGGTGAAGCCACTTGGCCCAAGCTCGCGTGGTTAATGGAGCGGTCGCGCTACTATGTCGGTGTCGACACTGCCGCCATGCACCTCGCCGCCGCCATGCAATGCCCCATTGTGAGCCTCTTTGGCCATAGTGTACCGAGCCAATTCGGCCCCTGGAAATGTCCCCATATCATGGTAGCTACAGCGGGAAGAAATCGGGGTNNCTCAAGATCAGTGTCGAGTCGGTAGTAGAAGCGTGTCGGAAAGTAAATGAGTGGCGAACTTACTGACAGAAGCCGACAAACTGAACCCCTCCCATTAAATCAATATGGAAGAGAAAATTGAGATGACTCACCGACCTCAGATGAAAACCATCGCCTGAATTGATAAAACGACGCGAACAGGTACCATGATTCTGGGTTTTATAATCATTATAAAGTACCATATCTCTTTTTTTCTTAAAAAGGAATTTTTGTGAGTTTATTTAGTTGATCCATCGGCTAAGGATCGAAATTCAATTTAGCAAATCCATTTTTTCTCTTATGGTAGATGCAGCAGTGCAGAATTTATGTTCACCCCTCTCGATGCTAACTGCAGAAGCTTCGGGATTCCAACTTGCAGAATAATCTACGCCTGGATCATTAGGTTGAAGCCGAAGAATTGATTGCGCTATAATTCCATAGATTAAATGGCTCCCCGCTGTTTTGAATGG
>PLEU01000060.1 GCA_003136515.1 Spartobacteria bacterium | reverse complement strand
GATCACGGGATGCCTCCCTCCGCTTCGCTGAGGAGAGGAGATCAAAGAGGTCGTCTGAGGAGAAGGAACTGCCACGTAGGATTCCGGATCGATTGCGGGAGGCAAAAAGATCCTGTCCCAGATTGGTGGTGAAAATTACGAAGCACTGGTTAAGATCAACGGTCTCATTGTCATGGCGATCCGTGAACTTGCCGGACTCAAGAAGAGTGAGGAGGGATTGAATGATGGGTGAGGGAGCCTTCTCTACCTCATCAAAGAGAATGACTTGGCAGGGATTCACCTGAATTCTGTCGTGGAGTAGGCCGGTCTNNCTCCTGGTCGCCGGCGGCCTCCATGCTTATCTTGATCGTTCCGTATTCTTCGCCTTCCACGGTGGTGAGAGCTGTGGCAAAGCGCTCTGCAAGCATGGTCTTTCCCACTCCCGGGGGACCGAGAAAGGTGAAGATGCCGCGAAGTCCGGATCTGTTTTCTCTCCGAAGCGATCCCAGGTAGCCCTCCGAGAGCATGGTGATGGCATCAGGTTGGCCGATCACCTCCTTGCCAAGAAGTTGGCTGATCTGATCCGCTCTCAGGGCATCCTTCCTGAGTTTGCTGACCAAGCCACCCTTATCGGCATTATCCTGCTTCTTGCCTGATTTGTGCTTTTCGGGTTGTGGGGCTAGCTGCGAGCAGAAGTTCTGAACGGGATCATACGAGGCAACATCGGGTCCTTTCAGGATCGCCTCTAGGAAATCGTTGAGAGTGGGTTCGCCGACATTACGTCGGAGGTTATTGTACGCCGCCTTAAAGACAGGCCCGAGTTCGAACTTTCTTGACGATGCTTCCTCTGTGGTGATGGCGGAGCATGATTCGGCTTCATCGATCAGGTTCTGGGACCACTGGATTTCCCCTTTGAGTGTGTCGGAGAGAGCCTTTGATATCGCTTTATCTTTTCTCATGATGGCCAGAGCCACGATGAGGGAATTTATCTCTAGCTTGGGGCGCTTCAGGGCGATGGCCGCCCGCTTAGCCGCATCAATCAAACCCTGAACAGCGGCATCCATCTTCTATTCTTATCAGAGCGAATCAGTCTCTCCGCTTTCGTTCTCCGAGATCGCTTTCTTAATATCCTCAGGGAGATCCAGTTCGCCTGTGTCAAGCGCCTTTCGGAGGGCTTCATAATTGTCTTCCAATATCTTGGTGAGGCAGGACCAGCAGGCATTGATTTGATTGCGGGTAAGTTTGTTATCAAGAAGTGGTAGCTCAATGCGAAGAGATACAGAGGCAGACTTAACTGAATACTCAAATTTCGAGAAAAAAGTTCGTGATTGGACTATGGAGCAGAGCTTGAAGAACGCATCCAAATGTTTGCACCCCTTTACCTGAGNNGCGAAGTAGACACACGCATTGAAAATTTGCTCCTCATTTCTGATTCCAAAAGTGATAACGACAGACTTTTCACCTTTTGGATTGATGTATTTTTCCGTATCCCACCCGGCATAAATGTCACCATCCTTATCAAATGCATGTTTGATCTCCTCTCGTGTGAGAATGCCGCTCACTTCTTCTATTGTCATGGCCATAGAACTTAATATCTAAAATAGAGGGGATGGGATGGTCAATCTGATAGAAGCCGTTTTCCATTTGCTTCGTCATTCTACGACAAGCAAACCGATCACGACCCAACGGAGGCTCTTATTATATGGGTTTTTCAATGCGGCTTGCTCGTCCCAAAGATCCGCTCGCTTGGCTGTGAAGTTGAGCACTGAGCACCCCAATAATTGGTCTGCTCGTCGGTTGCATTCTCAGGCCCGGAGATAAGATAGGCGCGACGGTTGGCGATGCGGTAGGTGACAGATTTCAGCGGTTCATGCCTGGAGATTCGATACGTGATCACCACCTGTCCTGAATCAGGTGCCCAATTGGCGCAAAAGGCTCCTGCTCCTGTATCAAGGGGCTCCACGATTTCTTCCAGTGGGCCGATTTTTTTACCACTGACCGCATCGGTGAGATAGATGTGAAAGTGTTCGTAGCCGTAGGGTCCACCTCCATGAGCGGTAAGGGCATATTTTCCGTCAGGAGAGAGGCCCTTTGCGATTGTCACATATTCATCGGTCCCATACTCGTAGTTCGAAGTCGCGCGCGCGACGGGAAGAAATAGGGTGAAACAAAGTAGAAGCAGAAGAGGATATTTCACGAGGGCAATTTCAATTTATGGAACGAAGCAGAGAGGCATCATTCCTCGACGACGTAGACCTTCCTTCTCGAATTAGATGCTGAGGCGAAAATGAGGGCAATAACGGCAATCACGACGAATACCACCGTTGCGCTGGCAATCATCAGCATGATCATCGCAGAGATCGTGGACAGGAACGAGGTCTTAACCCAAAGGAAAATAAAGAGGCCGATTTCGAGCAACGCACCAAGGATCGATATCACAAACCCGTTGCAGGCTTGGGAGTGGAGGAATGCATCATTCCATCCAAAATTTGGGACTGGAGCTCCGGCAGGGGTGAGCCACATGGATGCACCAATGACGGAGGCTACGGCTGCAATGGCGCAAAGAATGACAGGTCCAAGACTCAGAGGTTCGTAAGAATACTTGTCGGAACAATGGCTGTTGATGGCATTCCAGATCATCAAGTAGCCGAAAATGATGGCCCCAAGGATGAGAAGGCCCACAATGAATTTGAGAACATCCATGACGACGAAGGGAGTTTGAGGGTTTTAAGAAATAAGTGCTATGTAGAAGGAAGTGATGCTTCCCTGCTGATCAAATAAATGGAATTTAGCGTTATTGCAGCACCATTTTTGAATTCTCTTGCGGGGGTTGACTGAAAGAGTCCGTCGGCCCTGACTCCGTTCCTGTGAGTGCGGTGAACAAGGATGGATTTTCCTACTTCCATCGGTTCGATCAGCAATCCAGCTAACTCGTAATCCACAGGAAG
>PLEU01000096.1 GCA_003136515.1 Spartobacteria bacterium | reverse complement strand
CTCAAATCACCCATTCAAAACAGAGGGGAGCCTAAAAAATTTATTTATAGGGTTTTTCGCGACATGTATGATTGCATCCGCAAACTATGTGATTAATGAATGGCTCGATGCAGATTTTGATAAATATCATCCTACAAAATCATTACGCCCGGCTGTAACCGGCGTATTAAACGGAAAGATTGTTATATTCGAGTATATTGCCCTAGCAGTTGCGGCTTTGGGCGCGAAGCGCATAAGCACGGGAAAAGCATTAATAATTGCCGTATTTTGAGTTTTCTAAGAGTTGTTACCTATCTTACATCTTGAATAAACCTTGTGAATTGATCAAAAACTGATCCAGCTGTGGAAGCCAGCGATACGCGATAATCACACCCCCATTACATGAAAATTCACCTGTATCTAAAAGATTTTCGTCCTAAAGAAACTATAATCGGGGGGATGGAAAAGGCAGTAACAGGATTGGCGGGGGGCATTGCAGCCTGTGGTGGCAAGGCGGTGATTCTCTGTGAATCGGATGCGGATTACACCATTGAGGCGCCGGCGGGATATTTGATCCGAAGTTTTCGAAAGGATGACAATGCAAAACCTTGGAGTGTTGCCATGAGCTTAAGGCGGTATATGGAAAAAGAGTTGAATTCAGACTCAACTGTCGTGCTGCATTCGGTCTTTCATCCCGGCGTAGCGGGGATGGCGAGGTTACTGCGAGCGAAGCATATACCTTATGTGGTTGCTCCGCACTGTCCTTATCATTCTTCACTTTTTCTGAAGAATGCACATAGGAAGTGGCCTTACTGGTATCTGGTGGAGCGGCCAATGCTGCGGGGTGCTGCTGCAGTGCAGGTGCTTGATAGGCGCCAAGGGGTATTACTTCGCGAGCTGGGGGTTAAAACATCAGTGATCGAAGTGATCAATGGGTATCGAGAGTCTGATGTCATTCCCGCNNACATCTCGTTTCGCAAACATGGCACGGCGCGTTTGCTCTTTCTGGGGCGGATTGAATCGATCCAAAAGGGGCTGGATTTACTCCTGGAGGCGTTTGACATAGTAGCTGAGGTGGCTGATGCGGAGTTGACGATTCAAGGACCGGATCGCGGTGATCTTGCTGCGCTCAAGGCACAAGCGAGCAAGAGTATGCACAAGCAGCGGATCCGATTTATGCCTCCTGATTTTGGAACATCTCCGGTCAAGACTGTCGCGGGGTATGATGTCTTTGTTATTACATCCCGATTTGAAGGCTTCAGCCTTGCGGCGATGGAGGCCATGATTGCGGCCCGACCGTTGGTGATCAGCGATAATGCGGGGCTTGCGCCCCATGTGCGAGCGGCAGGCTGTGGGGAGGTCGTGGAGGCGAATGTAGCTTCTATTCGGGATGGGATTCTCTCGGTTTTGAAACGGAAAGATGAGTGGGGCCAGATGGGGATGGCAGGCAGGCGGTATGCCCTTGAGCGATTTCAATGGAAGCGTATCGCAGGAGAAGCGATGGAGGAGTATGCGAAGATAAAAGGCGGGTTTTTGTGATTGATATACCTTAAACAATTCCAACCATCATGTGGGAGTAACGGAGCGCCTGCTGAACCCCATAGCGGCCGTTTTCAGGCCATAATCAGATATGAATTGTAGATATATAACCAGCTTTCTCTTTCTAATAAATCTTCAAAGTTTATCGTTGCTAGGTGACATAACAATTTCAAATACAAATAATAAGGATGAATATCAAATAACTAATATATCTCATTTGGCGTCGGCTAAACGACAAATTGACAATGTCATAGAAAAAGTTCCAGACGGCTCGACNNATTTTCTAATGGTGTCTATCATATAGACGGTCTGCACGTAACGAATAAGTCACTAACCTTTGCGGGAAGTGGTGATAAAACCATCTTGGTCTCAGACCATATCGGCAATCATGCCATCCAGTTCTCTGGCAAAGGCAAATCACTGACTCTTAAGAATCTCCAACTCGTCTATACGGGAGGCTGGGCAGATGCCTCTGGTATCACGGATGGAGTACTTGTGACTCCTGATGCGCTGCAGGGGAAGGAATCCATGGATTCCGTCTTTCTCGATCATGTGACCTTCAGGGATTTTTATAATGCGGTCTATGTTCTGGCTCCTCTCCGCTCACTGAAGGTCACTAACTGTAACTTTCTCTACACTTATGGCCGCGCCGGGGTCTCCAATGCCCCACCATACCAGCATCCGGCAGTGGCGGTACTGGGATCAGGTACTGAGACCATCGTGAGTAACTGCTACTTTGATGGACTGATGGATTCCAGCTTCCGAGGATTGAAAGGTAATCCCCCCAAAAGTCAGAGAACTCCGATGGATGGATTGTATAAAACCGGAGGTGGGAATCCCAAATTCACCTCTATTGATCATAATATTTTAAAAAATCACGGCATTGAGGGAATCATCTGCGAGCGCATGAACTCCGCTGGGAGTTATACGACTAGAATCAAGGAAAATAAAATCATCGGGCCCTCATTTAAAGAGCATAGTTTTTATGGGGACTACTGCCCTGCGATTGTGGTCGCTAATGTCCAGGGCGCTGAAATTACAAAAAATATCGTCATTGGTTCTCCCCTTGGTTTGGATCTTATTTTTACTAACTCGGTTGAATCCAATGCCTGCATGATTAGCAACAATACTTTCTCCAGCGTTCTCTGTGGAGCACGGATCAAGGATGGTGGGAGCAATACGGTCTTTTGTGACAACCAGGTTTTCTGTTCTTCGGAGCCAGCAAGGTCTTTTGCCACTGCCGACATCGGCTGGTGTGCACTCGTGGGGGTGGCTGCATCAGGCGATCCTATCATCCGCTCGAATGCCTTTCAGTCTGATCAGCCCTTCTGGGATGCCAGGACGACACTTCTCTCTCGAGCCCAAAACGAATTTACGGTTTCATCAACCAATGGGATTCAGCCTAACAGGGGCGTGCTTATTTCTTTGTCGCACAAAGGATTAGGCTATTTTCCAGTTGGCCAGATTTCAAATCATAAGGTAACGGTTGCACCAGAATGGGCTGCCGCTTATCCGCACGCAACCTCTGGACTGCTAGTATATGCTCAGAGGTTAGGCAACTTCACGTCTCTCGGTGCGGTATGCAGCTTTGGCAAATCTAGCCGAGTATTGGTGGAAGGGAACCGAATCGAGGGATTTCTTCAGGATGTTGCCACCTCCAACGGTGGTGTGGTGATCACAAAGGGGAATCAGGTCGAGAATGTGGTCTCATCTCCTCCGGCATCTCCATTCATCCAGAGGGGGGAGTGAGGAAAATCGTATCAACCCAGAGCACGGAGAGACCGCAGCAAATTACCTTGAGTCCCGTCACGAGCATGCGGCTGTGCGATTCTGCTGGTAAGCATGCCTGCGTGGGAATGAATCCCTCAATCACTGCTGGCCCGTGATCAACGCTTTCATCCGCATCACCACCAATCCATGGCTTCACAATCGTCCTCTTCTGTTAAGAGAAGCTGTGACAAGGATCGATAGTTGGCTCCAGAAGCCTTGCGTCAGAGTGGTGGGGCAAACTGAATTTAATTGGGTGTTTTTTCAAAAACAGATGAGTGAGGTCAATGCCATCGAAAATTTGATTTCTTGCGAGCATCTGGCTGCCCTNNTTTGAATTCCATGCTCTTCTCAATCATCACTCCCGCCTTCAAACAGACCGACTGGTTGCGGCTCTGTATTGCTTCGGTGGCCGATCAGGTGGGAGGAGAAGTGGATGAAACTGGAAAGCTGAAACTTGGAGGAGCTGAAGTGATAGACAGCACTCAGTTTTCAGATTCCAGCTTTCATGTTTTGCAGTCCTCTTCACACGGACTGGCTGTGGAACATATCATTCAGGATGGGGGAACACCAGGGATCGGTGCCTTTATCGGGGAAGTAGCCGCGCAGTTGGGTCTCACGAGCCTCCCCGCCAGGGATGGAGAGCTGCTGCGTGCTTCGAAGCCGGGCTATACGCTGATCCTGATTTCCGAACCGGATCAGGGAATGTATGATGCGATCAATCGGGGGATTAGACGCATCACGGGTGATCTTTGGGCATGGCTGAACTGTGACGAGCAGTTCTTCCCCGGCACCTTGACCTATGTGGCGGAGTGGTTTGCTAGCCATCCGGAGACCGATATTCTCTGCGGGGATGCACTGCTGGTGGATGGAGAGGGAAAGGCCCTCTCCTATCGTCGCATCATCCCACCACGGTGGCATCACACCCGCCTTATCCATCTCGCTTCACTGAGCTGTGCATCGTTTTACCGCCGATCCATTGTTGAACGGGGAGGGATCTTTGACACTCGCTGGCGTTCCCTCGGCGATGCAGAATGGATGGCCCGGATGTTGCGGGCGGGAGTGAGGGTTGATGCCTGCGGGAGGTTGCTCTCTTCCTTTGCCTTTACCGGACAGAATACCAGCGAGTCTCCACTTGCAGTCGCAGAGGGAGTAAAATGGCGGAGTGCCCCTGATGTACCGCCTGCCTGGATGAGGTGGCCACTGACGCTGCATCACCGGATACGTAGATTGCTGGCCGGCGCGTACAAGATACGCACACTTCCCTACGCACTTCATAGAAAGATGGGAAGGGGTAGAGTTGAATCCACTGCTTTGGGGATCGGCTGGAACTGGCCGGGTGGGAAGGAGAAGAAAGAAGTTGAAGATGGAAAGCTGAAGGATGCAATGAAGAAAAGGGTTTCCTTAGTCAACCATCTAAGAACTGTTCCCGTCCTTGGCACCAAGCTTGCGGCGACTAGCTATAGGGAACTTTCTCAAAAGCTGATCGAATTTTCCTGCAGTAGCGATGGCCCCTTGGCGGTGGACTTTGCCAACACCCATGTGGTTACCCTCCGGCGGCATGATTCCAAATTTGCACTGCTTACAGAGTGCCAAGACATCATAGCCCCTGATGGGATGCCTCTTGTCTGGGTGATGAACAGCCGGGGTGCGGGTCTGACGGACCGGGTCTATGGGCCGACCTTCACGCGAAAATTTCTTGAGAGCTGCCCTGCATCACTGACGCATTATCTAGTGGGCGGCTCCGTGGAATGCGGAAAGAAATTCCGGGAGCGGATGCTGTTGCTGAATCCAGGCCTGCAGTTTGTTGGAAGCTATCACGGACGTTCGGATGCCGATGGGGTACTGGAGGATGACGAGGCTGTTCTAAAGGACATTCTGGAAAAACGCCCTGACTTTATCTGGGTGGGTCTGGGTACTCCGAAACAGTACGGATGGATGAACCGGATCAAGCCGAAGCTCAACCACGGTATCCTGCTGGCTGTGGGGTTTGCCTTTGATGTGAATGCTGGTACTAAGCCCGACACCCCGGCATGGATGCAGCGGCTTGGGCTGGGGTGGCTGCATCGGATGGCGAGTGAACCCCGACGTCTCCTCTGGCGCTACGTGAAGTACAACAGCCTGTTTCTCTGGTATCTGCTCCTGGAAGCGCTTGAGGTGAAAGGGAAGGATGAAGTTAGAAGGATGAAGAATTCTGAGTCCGATGGATCTCCCGAGAGGAAGCTTGTTACCTCAGTTCATAAGCCCGATACGATAAAGTTGCGGGTGCGGAACTGGGGGCTGCGACTCGCGGATCTGTTTGCATCCGATATCTTCGACTGTGTGAGCGGGAAAAGGCTGGGGAGGGGGCTTGTGATCGGATTTGGCCGATGGACGCATATGATCGGGTATGAAGGGCGCCCACTAGTGCCTAAATTTAACGCTCAAAATCGCCTCACCTACTGGCAGCAGAGGCTCGGCTTCACGACGCTGCCAGTCCCAAACTATACGCGACTTCGGGTGGGTACTCCAGTGAAGCAGCTTGGGGAGCCAAGGGTACTAAACCTTCTGCTGACACATCAGGCGGGAGCGGCCTTCGAGAAGCTGAGGCAGCGTTGGAGAGTGGTCTGTGAGGAAAGAAATCTCTGGGTGGTCTTCGGTGGTACCCGGGAAGACTTTGATGTGCTGAATTACCCGCGCAAGGTCTATGTCGATCATCCCGGACTGCGGGTGGGTGACCAGCAACGTGACAAGCAGTCCTATGAGGGGATCTTCAAGGCTATGGCTCCCGTCGTCGAGCAGGAGGCTCCCGACTATCTGTATCTCTGCGAATACGATCACCTGCCGCTCATCGCAGACCTGAACAGGAGGCAGGTGCAGGAGATCATGGAGCAGGGGGCGGACGTGATGGGACACTGGCTCTACCGGATTGATGGGACGGGGCACTACCACCAGCTCTACCATGAGGCCGATCCGGAGTTCCTCCCCTTCTGGAAATCAGTTTCACGACGCGATGACCCCACGGTGGTCTTGTCCATGTTCGGCAGCGGTTCCTTCTGGACTAGGGAGGCCTTTCTAGCCGTTGCAGCCCAACCCCAGTCGATCCGATGCTATCTGGAGCTCTACCTTCCCACTTTGGCTCACCACCTGGGATTCCGTGTGAGGGAATGGAATGAAGATCATCACCTCATCTCCAACATGCCCGCACCGGAAGTGACTGTGGAGGATGCGATGAAATACTCCTGCTGGACCGTTCATCCGGTGAAGGAATAGTCATTTTAAAAGGCTAAAATTATGCCAAGTTAAAAAATCTGTCATGAGCAGACTATCAGAGGAACTTTGGTGAGAGAACGAAAGATTGGTTTCCAGCAAAGTATATCTTCTGATGTGCTCCTTGGAAGCGCCCCGAGGTGGAAGTGATCTGCGATCAATTGTTACGCTCTGGGATTTCGGTTGTTGGCTCATGTCTGGGAGGCATCACAAGCACGTTACGATGGGTATTTTGCTCCAAGTTTGATGGTCTTTTGCAGGATGTAGACTAATGAATCCACCGGCTTCATTTGCTTAAAGAGGATTGCCAGCTTATAAATATTGATATCGACAGTTGTTCTTAGAAATGGGTGAGATATTGGCCATTTTCACCTCTAATGGTCTTCAAAATTCGCCATAAACTTTAAGCGGCTGATTCTTTACAGCATTTTAGCGTTTCAGTTTTCCTACTTTATTTAAATCTTCTCTGCGATGTCTGCCCCCTCTTTCTCGACATTTCCAATCGGCCGTTTCCTAGTGGTAATCGGACTCGGACTGGCGACGGTGCTGGCCTTTCACTTCTCCAGTTCGGTCAACACACCCACTCAGAGCGGGGTAATCATGAATCTGCCGACCTATGTTGGGGATTTTATCGGCAAAGACGAGGCCCCATCCGCAGGGGAAAAATATGTTCTGCCGAAAGACACGGAGATCGTTAAAAAATCATACACCAATTCCATCGGAGACATGCTCAGTGCCAACGTGGTTCTAGCTGGTGCCGAAAAGCGGAGCATTCACCGTCCCGAGCTTTGCCTGCCCGCCCAAGGTTGGTCGATCAACCGTGAGCATGAGGTTCCGATAAGGCTGGCTGACGGTCGGACGATATCGGTCATGCAGGTCTCCATTTCACGTCCGATCCAGAACACCGCTGGTGAAACTAGGACGCTCAACAGCTATTACTACTACTGGTTCGTCGGGAACGGAATCACTACTGCCTCGCATGTCACACGACTGCTGATCAACAGCTGGGNNGCTGGGACCGGGTCATGCATCATAAGAATCACCGTTGGGCCTATGTCGCGGTGAGCGGCCCGATACTGGAGGGATTCAAAAGGGACGGGAAGAATGCGGAGGAGACGCAGTCCATGATTGCAGATTTTATAGCTGAGATGGCCCTGCAGGTGATGAAGAAGGAAGGCGAAAAAGCCGCCACGGCGAGAAACTGAAAACAGACTCAGTTAAGAACCAAAAAACCAAGGATTCCTGCCCGTTCACTTCCTCATACCGGACAGAGATCGAATCTGCTCTTGCCTCGCTGAATGGCTACCTATGCTATCTTAAATGATGCGCCTCTGTTCAAAAAACCAAGGAATCACCAATTAGTAATTTTGATGGTTCGGCTTTTTTAACGTTTTAGCTTTCTGTAGTTAGGTTTTATAAATCGTTTTCCATGTCCTCCTCCACCAACCGCATACTTGCTGCAACCGGACTTGTCTGCGTCGCTCTCATGGCGGTACTGCTCTCGCTCCAGTACAGCTTCGGGCTGTCGGAATCGAGCTATTCACTTGGTCTTTTTATCTGGCGGAATTGGATGGAGAATGAGGATCTCGGACATGGTTTTCTCGTTGTTCCGCTCGCACTCTTCCTGATCTATACTAGGCGGGAGAAGTTGTTCGCGCTGACCCCTCATCCTGGCATCGGGGGGCTAGCACTCCTGATCGGAGGGTTGGTTTTATTCTGGGCGGGTAATCAGGCCGATGTGACCTTCATTGGCCTTGTCAGCATCATGCTGATTCTGGCTGGCACGGTCTGGTGGCTGCTCGGATGGGAATTTCTCAAGGAGCTGGCTTTCCCGATTTCTTTCCTGATCTTTGCGATTCCTTTCCCAGGTCTTGATATCTACGTGGAGCTGCCCCTCCGGTACATCATGTCAAATGTCAGCGTGCATGTGCTAAACCTGATCGGCATTCCGGTTGTGCTGAGCGGAACGGGGATTCTCTCCGCACCCGATCCCACTCTCCATCTGGAGGCCGGGCAGAAATTCGCAGTTGATGTGGCCAATCCCTGTAGCGGCATCCGCTCGCTCTTTGCCCTGATGATGGTGAGTGCTCTATTTGCACAATTCACGCTCCAGGAAGCCTGGAAGAAATGGTTCCTCTTCATCTGCTCCGTCCCGCTCGCCGTGCTGGGGAACCTCGCAAGGATCGTGATGCTGACCATAGGCACGGTGCTCTTTGGTAGTGAGTTTGCTCTCGGCAAGAATCCTCTGGAGAACCCATCATGGTTCCATCTGACTGCGGGATATCTTGTTTTTATCGTTGCTCTTTTAGGAATGATGGGGATCGGCTCGTTGCTTAATCAGGACTGGGGCAAGGTGGCCAGCACGGTGGTGGCCGAGACCATGAGTGAACCAGCTGAAAAGAAGCCCGATCCTAACCAGGATCTATACTGAATGCTCCCGTGATCATTCCGACTCATGGCCATAATTCCGGACAGGAGGTAAGAGAGAGGCCGCGGCGAATCCTTCAGATTTTCTCGCGCTACAAGGAGTACGGAGGCGAAGAGGGAAGTGTCTACAGGATAGGGGATGCTCTTCAAAGCGAGTTCGATGTCGGTTTCTTCATCTATTCCAGCACGGATCTCTTCTCTTCCAACGTCTTGAGGAAGACAGTGGGGGCGCTCAAGGCGGTCTCCAACTGGGAAGTGATCTCAAATCTGCGCCGCTACCATCAGCTGGGAAGGTATGATTGCTGGCTCGTCCATAATGTGTTTCCAGCGATGTCGCCGTCAGTCTATGCCATCGCCTTCAAGCTCGGGGTTCCCATTGTGCAGTATCTACACAACTATCGCCTGGGATGTATCAACGGTTTTTTCATGAATCACGGTGAGCCGTGTCAGCGCTGTATTGATGGCAAGTTCTTTTCGGCCTTTCAAACAGCCTGCTGGCATGACAGCAGGATCCAGAGCGGCGTGATGGGTGGGATCATGAAGCGGGTGAAGAGACTGGACGTGTTCGACAAGGTACAGCACTGGATTGCTATCAGTGATGCGCAGAAAAAGGAGCATGTGCGCATGGGGATTCCAGCGGAGCGCATCACCACGATCCATCATTTTCTGGATGTCCGGAAAGAGCCTCCTCCCTACCCTCCAGCAGGAGATGTCCTCTTTGTGGGAAGGCTCTCCAATGAGAAGGGAGTCGAATGGCTTCTCAGGGCGTGGGTGTCTCTGCAAAACATGGGAAGGATTCTCTGGATCGTCGGTGATGGTCCCGAACGGGAAAAACTCGAAGCGCTGGCCGAAACTCTGGCGTTACGGAATGTCAGATTCACCGGCTTTTTAAAGTCTGCTGAAGCAGAGTCGATCTGGGCTAATACGGCATGTTCCGTGGTGCCCTCGATCTGGATGGAACCCTTTGGAATGGTGGTTCTGGAGTCTTGGGCCAAATGCAGACCCGTGGTTGCACACCGTATCGGGGCTCTTCCGGAGATCATAGAAGATGGAAAGGGGGGGATTCTTGTGGAACCTAGTGCTCCCAGCGAAATGGCAGCGGCCATACGGGGAATCCTCGAGCACCCTGAGCAGGGGGCGGTGATGGGAAGGGCAGGCTTTGCTCGACTGAGCAGCCATTTTTCACAGGCCATATGGCAGAACAAGATACAAAAGGTCTTTCAAGAGGTGACTTTCAATGATCCCTACAAAAGCTTGCAAGAAGGGGACTCAGGCGTTTGATTGCCTTTGAACGCATGCAACTCATGATAAGGATAACTGGTTGAATTATGAGTTCTTGGAGAATTAGTATGATGAATCATCGATCTACTGGCGTCTCCCCAATGGGGGTGGATTTCATGAAGTTTTTTATTCCTGGAATCTATATCACAGTGGTTTTGCTTGCCGACTGGCTGATGCCAATGGGTACATTCACTCCCTTCTTTGCAGTGCTGGGAATGATGATTATGGCATTGACACTGAAGCCCTACCAGATGGTTCCTTGGTCCATTGTCTATACGGTGATTGTTTGTATGATTTTTCTCTCTCCGAGAATGCATCTCCTCTTTACCGGAAGGCAGTATACCGATCAATCAGTGATACCAATGCTCAGGGCCGCCACGTATGCGATGGTCGGATTTATCGCCTGCTATCTCTGTTTTATACTGAACCGTCTTCGGCGGGCTCAGCAGGAACTGGCAGTCGTCCTGAACAAGCTTCCCTCGGCGATTCTGGTCTCGAATCAGAATGGCAAAATTCTCTATTCCAACGATACCGCTCGCAACATTATCCCCGAGCTGGAAAAGAGACGCAGCTTTTATAGCTTTTTCGATCTTTTGGCCCCCCCAGAGCGTCAGGGCAAGAGTATTTCGGAGTATCTCCAACGTCTGGAGAGTGATAATCATGACGAACCCCTGCCTCTTTCGATATATGGACTGCCCTACAAGGGAGATACTAGGGTTCTTGACTGGATGGGGGAAACCGTTTTGCTGACCATTCTCTCGGAAGACAAGTCGTCCAGAGTCGTGAGTCCGGTAATCCCCCGTGAATGAGTATCCCAGCGTGGTTACCACATTGGAAGATGCGGCGGGGATAGAAAAATTGGGAGGGGGTAGGCTCCTGCTCGTGGATGGACATTACTATCTCTACAGATCATTCTTTGCCATCCGGGGGCTGAGTAATTCGCGGGGAGAGCCGACCAATGCCATCTACGGATTCATCAAGGCTCTCCGGCGGATGCTAGCCGACCTAAAGCCGGATTATGCTGCCGTAGTGTGGGATGCCGGTTTGCCGGAGCGTCGCACGCAGCTTCAGCCCGCTTATAAACAGCATCGTGACGCGATGCCGGATGATCTGGAGGTGCAACAAGAACCGCTTCAGAAGGTGGTGCCGCTGCTCGGCGTGAAGAGCCTCTTTCTTCCCGACACAGAGGCCGATGATCTGATTGCCTCGTATGTGATGGAGGCAGTGGGCCGGGGGATCGAGTGTGTCGTGGCGACCAACGACAAGGATATCCTCCAACTTGTCAGGGCGGGTGTCTCAATCTACTCCACGGCCAAGGCCGACTTGGGTGAGGGGAATGCGGGGTTCAAATTGCTTGGTGTGTCCGAGGTGCGTGACAAGTGGGGGGTGGAGCCGGAGCAAATTGCTGATGTGCTCGCCCTCACCGGTGATGCTGCCGACAACATAAGGGGAGTTCCGGGCGTGGGGGGGAAAACCGCCGCCAAATGGATCAATCAGTACGGCTCCTTGGAGCATCTTCTCTCTGGAGTCGATATCGATCCGAAGGTGCGCGAAAAAATCGGCGAATCACTCGGACTCATCCGTGATAATCGCCGGATGGTTGCGCTGGATCTCGATCTGCCGCTACCGGCTCCGATCCCGACCATGACGATTGCGCCACGCTATCCTGAATTGATTGAAGCGCTCCGAAATCTCGAATTTCGCGGATTGACGGCCGAAGTCGAACGGGAGTGGGAGGCGCGCGCAAAGCCTTCAGGATCAGGGATTCTGGATTCAGTGGAGAGGGATCATCGGACAGTGCTCAGAAGCGATTCGGGAGAAACAGTGATAAGCAATGAGCAGTCAACAGTTTCGACTCAGGGAGAGCTCTTTTCATGAGGAAGAATCTCATGTTGGGAGCTGGACGAGGACCACGCCTCGCTGTTCTCGAGCAGATCAAGCGGTCCGGAGCGGGGATGAGCGTGGCCAGTCTAGCGAAGGCTCTCGACATGAGCTACATGGGCGTCAAGGCTCATTGCTTGGCGCTAGTCTCCACTGGACATCTCAGCACCTGGCGAGAACCTGTGGTCAAGGGGCGCCCCAGAGTGCTCTACAGGCTTGCTGCATCTGGCGAACGTCTTTTTGCCGATACAGGGGATTCACTGGCCCTAGGCCTGCTGCGTGAGTCGGCGGGGCTATTTGGTCCGACGGCGCCGCAGAAAATGCTGGCCAGATTTTTCCGCTCCCAGGAGGAACGCTATCGAGAGGCTATCGACGTTCCTGCTGAGGAAGAACGAGCTGGTATGCTGGCCCACCTGCGTGATCAGGATGGGTGTATGAGTACTCTGGAGAGGAACAGGGAGGGAGTGCCATGGGCGATCTTGGAAAGTCACAATCCACTCGAATCTATCATGAAGGTTTATCCCGAGGCTCGTGCGCTGGAAGAAAACATGATCAGCGAGGTGATCGGAGTTGCGGTCAAACGCAGTGAAATCGGGGGTAAGATTATCTTTGTTCCAGTTTGCTGATTGCTATTATTCGGTAATAAACAAGCAACTATTTCAGTCCGCTCGACCCTCTCAGTGCGCCCCCTGCAGGACGATCTCGGTGATACCGGGTTTCTGAGTGTCTTTTCCGGGGTAGAGTTCATCGATGCTTAGTGAGATGACATCCCCCTGGTTCAGATAAATGTCATCGAAAGAAAAATCCTGCCAGCGCCAGGTGTCTACAAGGTGGAGATGCGCCACGGGCTTCCTATTGAAAAGCAGGGTCATGGTCTTGACGCGAGCGTAGGAGCGGAAATCCTGCAGGGTGCGGATCACTCCGTTGGCAATGGAAATACCATAGAAGGGTGTGTCGGCGTCCTCCTTCGGAAGATGATTGGGAATTCGGAATTCGATTTGTTCCCCTGTTCCGGGAGTATCCGAAATCCAGGCTGTCATGGCGTCATCATCGCAGAGTTCCCAAGCGGGTTTCATGGAGGTGGTGCCGGCGTATGTGCTCCAAAAAAACGCGCAATGGAGAGAGCATCCCCCCATGAGTTCCTGAAGCACTGGGGGGCCTACCTTGGGATGGAGGAGTGGCAGGGTATCGGCCTGCAGAAGTGCTGGCAGAGTGAAGAGAAGCAGGAAAGCGTAAAACCTCACGCAATGTGCGGTAAGGGCAATGCGAGAGGATAAAACTCTATTCAGTTTTAAAATCCTTCGAGGTAGCTGAGTGGAATTTCTGAGGGTCATTCCACTTTTATCGCGCACACTTTTTGCAAAGGCCGTAGAGGATGATCTCGTGATCGGTGATTTGGAATCCAGGAGGCACCAATTTCCTGAGTCCATCGACGCATTTCTGGAGGTCAAAAACGGTGTGGCATTCCTGGCATTGGAAGTGGTGGTGGTGCCCTTTTTCAGTTCCTTCGTAACGTGGTGGATGTCCTGGTATTTCCACACAGCGAACTTGACCATCTTCCATCAGGTTCTTGAGCGACCGATATACGGTGGCTATACCGACCGTAGGCACTTTCTGGAGGGCCAGTTGATGGATCTCATCCGGCAATAGGGGGTGATCTTGTGACTTGAGGACGGATTTGATCGCCTCTTTCTGCCGTGTAGTGCGTCGCTCGGTTGACAAGTCTGAACAATGGCCCAGCCGCAGACCTATTTCAAGTCGTCACAGATTGCTAAGACTTTTCAACTAACCACTCCGTCATTACGGATTCCTCCGAGCTTGGTAAATCGCAATAGGGGGTCTATCCCTGTAGTTCTGTCAATACTTCCAGAGGATGTGCCCGAGTTTTCCCATGCAGCGTCGATCTAATCTCGCGGGATTCCTTTTGATAATTTTCCTTACAGGGGCCACCTGCATGGAGGGGATGCAGAATGTTGCGCTTCCTTATCCGCAGTCTAATCTCCATCAGCAAAGAGGATCAGGCGAAGCCTTGATAAAGCCCGTCAACTTCTCACAGGCGCAGATGAACTGGATAGTGGTTCGGTACTATAAATACTGGCGGAAAAATTACATCAAACCATCGCGTAGAATAAAAGGGGACTACAAAATCGCCTTCGACCGATCCGGGACGACCGTTTCGGAGGCGATGGGCTATGGAATGCTGATCACAGTACTAATGGCGGGAGCGGATCCGGAAGCGCAAAACTATTTTGACGGATTGGATCGATTTCGCAAACGCTATCCCTCTGACATTAATCCTGCGTTTATGGCTTGGAAAATCCCTGCCGGTGAACGGTTGGCGAGAAATGATTCTGCGACAGATGGAGATATGGACATGGCCATGGCGCTTCTGATGGCGCATCGACAATGGGGTGAAGCCAGATACCTCAACGAGGCCCGCGTTTTGATTCATGCCCTAGCAACAACTCTGGTGCGCCCCGACGGCTCACTACGTCTCGGGGATTGGGATACAGAGACGTCCGGCACCGTTTTGACCCGTACTTCCGATTTCATGCCGACTCATTTCCAAGCTTTCCGGGAAGCAACAGGCGATGAGATTTGGGCCGGTGTGGAGAGTCGCTGTTATGCCATACTCTCCAATCTTCAAAAGGGATTTGCCCCGATGACCGGACTGGTGCCCGATTTTGCGGAATTCAAGGATGGACACTGGAGACCAGCGCGACCCGGAGCGCTGGAGGGACCCTTCGATGGTGAGTTCAGCTATAATGCCTGTCGCGTGCCGTGGCGCATCGGATGGGCTGCCGAAGTTTCTGGTGATCTGGAAGCACGGCGGATTCTTGCGAGGCTGATGAACTGGGTCGTTAATCATGTGGATGAACCCGATGACTTCAAGGCAGGCTATTATCTCAATGGGAAAGGCCTTCGGGGGGCCAATTTTGATTCTGCTTGTTTTATCAGTCCAACCGGTGTGGCTGCCATGAGTACGGGTCAGCAGCCCTGGTGTGATCAGGTCTTTGAATATGCCAGCAACCAGAAAGAGGGATATTACGAGGATTCCGTTAATCTTCTCTGCCTGCTGGTGATGTCCGGCAACACTTGGCTTCCTTAAATCGGGGAGGCTTTCTTTGGGGGGTAGTGTTTTGAGCGGTTTAACGGTTTTACTAATGGGATTGACTTATCATTATCATATGACATCTTATTCTCATACCGTGTGAAATACCTCACTCTCCTTCTCTCTATCACCTTCCTGAGTGGCGTGATGCAGCTGCACTCCCAATCAATCAGTATCGTTGCGGCCGAGAACTTCTATGGTGGTGTTGCCTCCCAAGTGGCTGGCTCCTCTGCCAGAGTCACCAGCATCATGAGCAATCCGAATCAGGATCCGCATGAGTTTCAGACCGACGTGAATACCGCCAGGGCGGTTGCCAATGCCGATATCGTGATCTACTCGGGCATCGGCTACGACACTTGGATGGAGAAACTGCTGGCCTCCCAGGGCAAATCCGGACGCATTGTGATCAAGGTCTCCGACTTGATCGGGGCAAAAGATGGGGATAACCCGCATATCTGGTACGATCCCAAGACGATGCCTGCGCTGGTGACAAAGCTTGCGGTGATTCTCAACAAACCCGATGCTGCCGCAAATTTCGAGGATTCCATGAAGCCCCTGCTCGCGAAGGTAGCACAGCTCCGTTCAAAGGCAGCTGGGGTCAAGGTCACAGCTACAGAGCCGGTGTTTGGCTATATGGCAGCCGCCCTGGGGTTTGAGATGCTGAACTACGACTATCAGGTGGCTGTAATGAATGATACGGAACCAAGCTTCAGGGAGACGGCGGCATTTGAGGAGAGCCTGAAGACCAAGACGGCCAAGGTTCTTTTCTACAACAGCCAGGTGACTGATCCCTCCACGAAGCGCATGCAATCCATCGCTCGGGAAAGCGGTGTGCCGGTTGTGGGTGTGACGGAGACCGAGCCGGACAAGCCCAAGGGGTATGTGCCGTGGATGCTCTCTCAGTTGGGAATAATCGAATCCGTGTTGAAATAGTTTCCAACACGGTGAAGAGTCACTGCGGTCTGCTTTTCAGAGTTCATTTGGAAAGTCTCCAAAAACTATTTCCCTTCTCGTTTATTGTCGTTCATGGCCGTAGCTCTATCCATCCAGCATCTGGGGATCCGTCTCGGTAGTACTGAGATCCTGCGCGATGTCTCCGCCGAAATCAAAGAGGGGGAATTTATTGGGATTTTTGGTCCCAACGGCGCGGGGAAAACCACACTGCTCAGGGCGCTTCTGGGTCTCTGCCCTGTGAGTTCTGGGGAGATCCTCATCTTTGGGGAGCCTCCAGGCCGGACTAACCGAACCATCGGATACATGCCTCAGTCCTCGGCTTGTCCCGAGGGGACTGCCATGAGTGCGCGGACACTGGTTTCGGCAGTGAGGGGTGGCGAAAAATGGGGCATTCCCTGGCCTTCACCTTCCGCATCCAATGAGGTTTCCAGAGCCTTGGATCTGGCTGGTGTGGTGAACTATGCCGAAAGGCCTTTTTCGGTTCTCTCTGGTGGTGAGAAGAAGCGTGTGGCCCTGGCTCAGGCCCTCATCGATAGACCCCGTCTTCTGATACTGGACGAACCATTGGCCAGCCTCGATCCCAAGAATCAGATGAACCTTGTGAATCGCATCGCGGAGATCCGGGATAAAACAAGAGCTACCGTGCTCTTCATCGCGCACGACATCAATCCGCTTCTGGGTGTGATGGACCGCGTGCTCTACATGGCCGGAGGAAGCGCCGCCCTCGGTACCGTGGATGAGGTCATTACCGGGTCTTCCCTAAGCCGCCTCTATGGCATGAAGATTGATGTGGTGAGGGCCGGGAGCCGAATCTTCATCGTCAATGCCGAGAGCAATGTCACCGAATCAGCACTCCATGGTTGATCAACTCTACGCGCTTTTTGGCTATGATTTTGTCCGGAACGCTCTCATTGCTGGTTCCATTGCCGCGATTCTAGGGGCAGTGGTCGGTTATTTCGTGATCATACGCAATGTCGGGTTTGCCGCCCATGCGCTTGCCCACATTGGATTCACCGGGGCTACCGGAGCGGCTCTTTTCGGGCTCTCCTCCCTGCAGGGCATGCTCTTCATCAGTTGTGTGGCTGGAGCTCTCATGGGGATTTCAGGAAACAAGCTTCACCGCAGCGAACTAGCAGTCGGCATGGTGCTCTCCTTCGCCCTCGGTGTGGGCACCCTCTTCCTAGCACTTTATCAGGGCTTTGCGGGTCAAGCGACCTCGATTCTTTTCGGCAATATTTTCGGGGTATCGGGTTCGCAAATCAAGGAGGCTCTGGTTCTGGCCGTCCTGAGTCTTGGCTGCTTGGCGCTCTTTTCCCGCCGTCTTCTCTTTGCAAGTTTGCAACCCGATCTGGCCGAATCGCGGGGTGTCTCTCTGACATCACTTTCTGCATCCTTCATGATTATCTTGGCCATAGCTGTCACACTAGCCAGTCAGGTCGTGGGAATCTTGCTTGTCTTTACTCTGGTAATAGGTCCTGCCGGTATCGCGGCCCGACTCTGCCGTGGCTTCTGGACCGCGATGGGCTTATCCATTCTAATAGCTATTGGGGCCGTCTGGATCGGGATTTTGCTGGCTTGTCTCTCCAACTGGCCACCGAGTTTTTGGATCACCGGTATTCTCTTTGTGCTCTATCTTGCCACGGAAATCCTTTGCCGTTTCGTTCTGCGCTTGGAGAGGTGATGGTAATTTATTCCGAGTGAAGCAAGATGACCGGAACGAGAACCTGCGGGGATAGAGGGATGGCTGCGGGTGGAGTGTTCGGAGAGTTTTTTCTGTCTGAGTCAAGGGGAGCATGCACAAGGGCAGCATCCACCAGCGGCTCAGATCAGAAAATTGAAAATTGGGATTGACCCAGAGCAGAATCCCTATTGAGATGGCGTCTCAGTCTCAGCGATATTGAGACTCCATCGCATTTAATTATCATGATCATTACCGAATCTCGTCGCCCGATCCTTGGCCCTGTTCCGGCATGCGAAGTGCCTGCCATCAGTAAACCGGGAATTGCCTTTCGATCAATGCTCTGGCTGATGGGGATTGTGGTGCTAGCATCACTTGTCTGGGCGGGGGTGACTGCCGCCGGCTCGCCTGATCCCGATACTGCGGGAACGACGCCCGCAGTGGCGCTGATGGACATAGCAGTGCTGGTATTCCGGGAAGGTCTGGAGTGTATTCTGGTTCTGGTCGCACTCACTGCGGGCATAACCGGGACGCTACCGCAAGTGCGCAAACCCATTGCCGGGGGGGTCATGGCGGGTTTAATCGCGACGATTGCTACTTGGCTTGTGGCCATTGGTATTGTGGACAAACTGGCCGAAAATGTTTCCGCACTGAATCTTCAGGCCGCAACCGGCTTGATAGCGGTCATCGTGCTATTGGTGATCATGAACTGGTTTTTGCACAAGGTTTATTGGGGGGGATGGATCGCCATGCATCACCGCCGCAAACGTGCCCTTATTTCCGATGAGGAGGCAGGTGAGAAGAAACGCCGTAATGTACTGCTGGGACTTGCAGCCTTGGGATTCACCTCAGTCTATCGGGAGGGATTTGAAATTGTCCTGTTTCTGCAAACATACCGTCTCAAGTGGGGNNCGGGCGCGCTGATCGGTCTGGCTCTGACTGCGGCCGTGGGCGTGATCGCTTTCATTGCCCAACGAAGGCTACCCTATCGGAAGATGCTGGTAACCACGGGTCTTCTGCTGGGGGTGGTGTTGCTGGTCATGGTGGGGGAACAGGCGCAGGAGATGCAGCAAGCACATTGGATCCCGACCACCACGATTCAATGGCTGACTCCCTATCTTCCCGACTGGTCCGGAGTCTGGTTTTCCATGTTCCCAACGGTGGAGACGCTCGCAGCACAGGCTCTGGCCGCCGCGATTGTCATCGGATCNNTTTTTAAATTACATAATAAGACAATGAATAACAAATTTTACCTAAGTCCAATCACGATTTTGCTCGTTTTAATTGCTGTGCGGACAGCTAGTTCCCTGCATGCACAGACGGCAGCTGACTCAAAAATAGTCCCGACTAGCTCGAGTGGCTCCCAGAGCGATTCCTCTGTAGCTGATAAAAGTGTGGCAGTAGCAGCATCAACATTCTCAAATTCATCAGCTGCGCCCAACACGAGGTACGGCCTTTTTGGGCAATATGATCGTCGTAGCGCTTATGGGCAGGACGAGTTTCCAGAACCTTTTCTCGTGGATGACAGTGATTTGGAGACCGACGAGGCTCGGTTTGATTGGTTGCATACTTCAGGGCCCGGATCGGGGAATTCCACGGATGTTCTCCATTCTGAAATCGAGAAAGGTTTTGGCCTCCTGACACTTGAGGTCGAACTTCCGTATGTACAGAATATCTCTAACGGTCAAACCGTCAGCGGACTGGACAACATGGATCTTGGGGCACGCTACCCACTCTATGAATATGTCTCACGCGACGGGCTCATCAATACGACCTTCGGTGCCGCTATCGAGGTTGGTATACCGTTTTTTAATAAGATCAGCGTGAACACCGAAATAGTGCCCAAAGTCTTCAATGATTTGATGATCGGACAACACTTCACCGTTCAGTCCATCTTGGGATGGTCATCCCTCCTTGGTCGTGGTGAAGCTGGTGGACTTCAGAATGGCGAATATGGATTCGTCTTTGGCTACACTCTGCAACACAGGGAACTTCCCATACCCAATGTGGAGCAGTTCATTCCGATCATGGAGATCAATGGTGCCAAGACGCTCACTAAGGAGGATGCAGGAAGCGATGCTTTAACTGCCGATGTAGGATTCCGGTTCAACATGAAGCCAATCTATGGCGTTCAGCCCCGACTGGGCGCGGCGTATGTCTTCCCTCTTGATAGTGGAGGGAGGCAACAAGAGACGAGTGGCTTTATTCTCAGTGCAGTATTTGAGTACTAATTATGAATCCATTGGATCGTAACGTTGGACTCAATCGTAGGGAATTTTTTACCTTGCTAACCGGTGCCAGTATCGCTTTTTGCGCCGGATGCAAATCGCTGGATAACGGCGGGGGGCCTCCTGCGGGAAAAACAACTGTTATAGATGCCGGTCCCGCGGCCGATTATGCAGCGGAGGGGGTTTATTCAACCTTCACCGAGGAGGGATTCTTTGTCATCAGACACCAAGGTAAACTTCTGGCCATCTCGTCAATTTGCACCCACCGCAGCTGCATATTGGACGCGGAACCAGATCATTCCTTTTTCTGCCATTGTCATGGCTCAACCTTCAGTCCGGATGGGAAGGTGACAGAAGGTCCTGCCACTCGCAATTTGCCAATGTTGGAGACTTCCCTAGGTCCCAATGGGCATCTGCTGGTGAGAGTCGTTTCCTGATTATTTTAAACTAAGGTATCTCTTAAATGCCGCCAGAGTTTCTTCGCTGACATGGTGTTCGATTCCCTCGGCATCAGCCCGTGCAATCGGAGAGGAAACCCCCAGAGCCTCCAGAAAGGCGATGACTGTTTCGTGTCTTATTTTGGCCTTCACGGCGAGTCTACGACCGGCTTCTGTGAGAAAAATCGAACGATAGGGCTGGGTGGTCACAAACCCATCCCGTTGAAGACGCTGTACGGTGCGAATCACGGTGACGTGGGTGATGCCGAGGGATTTGGCAAGATCCGTGGCCCTGGCCTCCCCTCTGGAGGCAATCAGATCGGCAATGGCCTCTACATAATCCTGCGCCCGTTCCTGGGCGTGTTGCTGACGGGTGCGACGCTGGAAGATGGCGGTCTCCTGACGGACTCGGGCCGCCTCTGCATGGGATTTTTTTTGGGTATCCTCGGCAGCTTCGGTTTTCTTCAAAAGCATCGGCTGATTGTGACACAAAAAATGGTCATTGACAACATCCGGCTTCAACATCTAGTAATGGCATCAAGTTGTAGCATAAGCTACAATAAGAACTGTGAACCACGATCGAATCGTTTTGAACCAAAAAAATCCATCTACTCTGAATAGCCCCATGTCTGGCCACCCTTTCCAATCGCTGGACGGATCGAATCGCGTCACTGTGGAAGATGTCAAGCGGGCCCGGGATCGTCTTCAGGTACGCAGACATCGGAGTGCCGGAAGGTGGTGGATGGTTCTCTGGCTGCTGGTGGGCCCGGGAATCCTTGTGATGCTGGGGGAGAATGACGGTCCCAGCATGATTTCCTATGCCACGACGGGTGCCAGTTACGGGATCGGTTTCTTTCTTCCTTTTATTGCCCTGACCTTTGTCATGGCTTTTGTGGTTCAAGAGATGACCGTCAGGCTGGGTGCCGCCACGAAGCGGGGTCACGCCGAACTCATCCATGAGCGCTTTGGCAGATTCTGGGGATTCTTTGCCATGGCCGACCTGGTGCTTGGCAATCTGCTGACCCTGGTCACCGAGTTTATTGCCGTACGGGCTGGGCTTGGCTTCTTTGGGGTGCCACCCGCACTGAGTGTGTTGGGGGCGTTTGTGCTGATTGTGCTCATTGTTTCCACCCAGCGGTACTGGACCTGGGAGCGCATTGTACTTAGCTTCGCGATTTTCAATCTCCTCTTTGTGCCGGTCGCTATCTTGGCCCATCCGGTGAGCAGCGAGGTGGTGCGTTCGTTCTTCACCTGGGGTCCCATCGCTGGAGGGGTAACCGGGGGATTTATCCTGCTGATCATGTCCAATATTGGCGCGACTGTCACACCCTGGATGCTGTTTTTTCAGCAAAGCGCCACCGTCGATAAGGGCTTAACACCCGCCGATATTCGCCATGGCCGTATCGACACCGCTCTTGGTGCGGTGATTGCCGCTGTGGCGGCAATAGCCACCGTGCTGGCAACCACACCCTTGTTTCTCCATCATATTGATGCTTCCAATTTTGAAGGAGCCGATTTTGCCAAGGCTCTCGTACCCTATGTCGGAAATGTCGGGGCCACTTTGTTTGCTCTGGGGCTCTTTGAAGCTGGGATTGTCGCGGCGATCACGATTTCTCTCTCTTCCGCGTACGCCTTTGGAGAAGTCACAAACCGTCCCCATAGCATGAACAGCTCGCTGCGCGAAGGGTGGCCCTTTTATGCCGTCCTCATTGCCGCAGCAGGCATCGCGGCGGTACTGGTGCTGATACCTAATGCCCCGCTGGTTTTCATCACGCTCATTGTGAATGTCATTGCGACCCTGGCCATGCCTCCGGCCATTGTGTTTCTTCTCCTGCTCGTCAATGACCGAGAAATCATGGGAGAATATGCAAACCGGGGATTGAGTAATTTTTTCGGCATTGCAGTGACCGTCTTTCTCATTCTTGCCGGTATTTTCTACGGGATCGTCACCGTCTTTCCACATCTCCTTCCCTCTTAGTTAAGAAAAATCATGATAAGTGATAAGTAGCAGAATCAAAAAATACAAAACGATGAATACCCTAAACAACACTGCGGAAGAACTTCCGATATCATCCTATACCAAGTCAACGGAGTGGGTGCATGAAGTGCTCGAGTCAGATCAACTTTCGGATGCGAAGCAGCATTATGGACGGCGGAGGCTTAGCCGGGGAATACTGGTTCTTTTCTGGGGATTGCGCGTTTATGTCGCTGTAATGATTTTCCTGGTGGTCCTTCAAATCTGGAACGCTTTTCACGTGGCAAAATGATTCTGGATCGAAAGGCAATGGCACGTGTTGCTCCAATGAGAACCTCCCGGTGGTTCCATTGCCCTAAGGAGTTCACATGTCTGCTGCTTGGGGTAATCGGACTCTTGGGAGTGATCCACCTTCATGCCGATCCCGTTACCCTGGCAGACCCATTTAATCTCCTCAAGCAGAGCGAAATTTTAGGTGATGGCTTTGGATATCGGCAGAAGGCTTCCGATCATGGAGTGGTCCTTACGGCCCAGTGGACTTCGGATCTCTTTGGAAATACAACGGGCGGAGCCGCGACAGGCACGACCTATTCGGGACTGCTCAATCTCGGGCTTGCCGTTGATCTCCAAAAGGCGGTGGGATGGGAAGAGGCTTCTTTCAAATGCACCTGGCTCTGGCTCTACGGAACTGATGTTTCTGCAAGATACATCGGCAATGCCCTCACCGCGAGCGGTGTCGCTGGGAGTCCCGGCTTCCGCTGCTACGAACTCTGGTTTCAACAGAATTTTCTCAACGACACGATCTCCCTGCGCGGTGGCATGCTTGGAGTAGACACCGAGTTTATGATTTCAGATACCGCAAATCTGTTTATCAATAGCACGTTTGGCCCTCCAGCGTTCTTCACACTGAACATGCCGAATGGAGGCCCGACTTATCCCTTGGCAACTCCGGGATTACGCCTAGCACTGCAACCGACCTCGTGGCTGACGATCCGAAGTGTGATTGCCCAAGCGAATCCATTCTCGCAGCAGGAGAATGCGCAAGGCTTTAACTGGAATTTCGGCCCCGCCGGCGGGCTTCTCTCTCTAAGTGAAGTGGCGACCGCATGGAATCAGAGCTCTTCGGCAAATGCCCTTCCCGGAACGGCAAAGGCCGGTTTTTGGATTCAGACAGGAGAAGATCAGGAAGCCGCTCAGGAATCATCGGTAGATGATAGCTTTCACTTTGGCTCGCCTGAGGCTAGGGCCTATGGCAGCGGATTCTATGGGATTATCGACCAGCAACTTTATGACGCCACAGATAAGGTCTCTTCCACTCCGGGTAACGGCAGTAGCAAAAACCCCCTGTCTGCGGACAAGAATCCTCAGTCTGCCACCTCACCATCCACTTTTTCAGGAGAAGGGCTTTCCTCGTTTGCTCGTCTGGGATTTTCGCCTCAGCCCTGGAGTCAGGTAGGGTTTTATTCAGATGCCGGACTTGTTTATACTGGACTTGTTCCTACCCGAGATGCCGACAAACTTGGAGTTGCTTTTGGCTATGCGCAAATGGGAAGCCAGTATGCCTCCCTTGGCACCAGTGCAGGGCTCCCCGGAGTGGGGTATGAAGCCGTGGCTGAGCTTTCCTACGCGATGCAGCTCTCACCTGCGATCTCCATCCAGCCCGACTTGCAATACATCCTCCATCCAGGAGGAACCCAGCAGTATGGAAATGCCCTGGTCGTCGGAATGCGTGCGGCAGTGAATTTCTAGAATACGCTGAGTTCACCCTGAGGAGTGTGCGCAGCTTCTGGCTTCTGAAGTGTCGTTGATCAGTGAATTATCGAATTTTTTGACCGGTGAATCGGCGAGTTTCTAATCGGTGAATTGTCGAGNNGGATTTAACCACGGCATACGACAAATCGAAGGCTGGTTACGACCGTAACAGCGCCAAGATTTGAACCGAAGACACTGTTGGGAATTCGGACTTCATAACACGAGCGCCCGGTGGAGGTCGTCATGTTCGAAGGCGCTGGCCATACGATTGATTTCATTGGATCGTGCGCCGGCCTGTTTTGCGGTTTCACGCCAAGTCGCCGTGACCACCGCAACTCCTTTGATAATATTCCGTGCCTCGGCTAATGAGAGACCGAAATACCCCGCAGCCCCTTCCAATAGGTCAATCGAACAGGTGCCTTCATTAAGGTCGATGTTCGTCGTCAGTACACGCGCCTTGATATCAGTTGGCACCGGATTTAGATCATAGGCTGGTGAGAGCGCCCATCCCTTTTTTCCCTGCCAAAGAAAGCCGTGGTTACGTAGGTGATCGTCGACGTTCGAGATCAGGACATTAAAAACGACGCGCAAGTATAGGGCCTGGGCGTCGCTTTTTGCTTGAGCCCCATGTTGGGTGAGCGCATCGACGATTTCTGGATAACTGCTGTGCTCGCCGTCTTTAGCGGACATCATCGCCATGGCGGACAAGAAGGGAATTCTGATGTTCCATGCGCGATCGAAACGTCGAGATAGGAGCACCGCCTTACCAGCAACTTGTACCAGTTCGTGGTGCGGGGTTGCGATGCCAGCTCTCCTCGCCAGTCGCAGGGCGACCTCTTCCCATGTTTCCATACTGTAGTCATCAGCCTCCTTCGGAAACTTTGCGATGGAGAGATGCCCGTGCTGGTCAATGACTGACGCCTTGGGCCGTGCGCCGCCGAGAGACGAACCTGGCGCAAAGATAAGCTGGAGATCCTCATCCGTTTCTTCGTCTCGAAGGATCCGTTCGGTGATTTGGAGAAGACGGCCGAGTTTGATAAGTGCTGGGACGCCAGCACGAACCGGTGTCTGGAATGCCTCTCCACCCACCCAGCGGAATCGTAGAGCGCCGAGCCGGGACTGGTCTGCGACGCCAAGTAGATACTCACTCTCTGCCAAGGTACGAACAGCTCGGCCTTCATGCTTTGCCAGTCGGCGTTCCCTTCGTTGCATAAGACGCCGCCCCCAAGTGTCGGGTGCAGAGTCGCCAATGGAGCCGAAGACCGCCTGTTCGGAGGGTGGAGCGAACAATCCCCGCGTCAGCGCAAGGGCGGGCTCAAGTGAAAAGTGCTCGGGTTCGTCAAGCCATCCGGCAGCATATTCGAAGTGGATAGTTTCCTTACCTCGAACCCGATTGCTCCTCGCCAAGCCGACTTGCTGCGTACGGCCTTCAAGATCAATATGGACCTCGAAGTCAGCCATTGTTGGCGTGTCCGGTTGTTCTCCTGAGGTGGACATGCTTGGGTAGAGCGGCGCTGGCGAGTGCCTGTCCCACTCTATCGTTGCTTATATCGGCAAGCTTACTCAACCCATCGAGCAGGCCGAGAGCCTGAAGGACGCCAGCATAAATACCGATGCTGACATTGGTGTCGCCAGCTTCGATCTTTTGCAGCGTCGGGCGGNNGGGATGTGAAGGCGCGTTCAGCCACGACGGCCATGGGAAGACGGCGGCGGCGGCGGGCGTCATGAATATCCGCACCAAGCTTACGCAAAGCGCTTTGTACTACAGCAGAGGCATGATGTGGTGTTGGCATTTTGCATTCTTGGCTTTACGTATTTAAAGAATATGTAATTTGATGATTACATTTTATCAACAATAATTGGCAATAATAAGAGAAATAGATAGACGAAGAAACTAACCTAATTCGGTGTGAATTCCCGCGGCCACCCTTCCTACAAGGAAGGATGGGAAAGAAGACTTGAGGGCGAATCCAAGAGCTATCCCGACTGAAACAGATCTTGCCACGATAAGTAGGAGGGGTTGTTGTTTGCCGTTGCTACCTTGGGGGGTCATTTCACGCGAAGAGCTCGGTTACCTAAGTCGTAGAGATTTGATTACGTTTTAGGCGATTGGAAAGTCACTGGCTCGTAACGTGAATTCAATGAGTGATCAGCTCCGTCCGCTGCCATCCGTATGAAGCATGGCATCAAACGCCTTTACGACGAGTGTGCATCAGGCTCGGAAGTTCAAAAAAACTGTTGCAGATTTGTTGCAGAAATTTCCGCATTTTGGCGCATTTTGGCGCATATAGCTGCGAGTGGCGCATTTCCACTCATGTGACCCTAGAGCCTTTATTTATAGGCTTCTACAGTGAAATCCCCACCCGGAGTTGACGGGGCTCGAACCCGCAACCCCCGCCGTGACAGGGCGGTGCTCTGACCAATTGAGCTACAACTCCTTGGGAGTCTCCTGAAAATTCAGGAGGGGGGGTAATCTCCCTTGTAATGCTTCTGGGGGCAATCTTTTTTGTGACTTTCCTGCACACAGTAGGCATTCTTGGGCATTGCCATGGCCTATCCATCCTACGCCGCCTTTTTGAAAACCCTTGAAGAAGTCGGCGAGTTACGTCGTATCACGATGCCGGTAGCGACCGAGCTTCAGATCACCGAACTGGCTGATAGAGAAATGAAATCACCCGGAGGAGGGAAGGCGCTGCTCTTTGAGAAACCGACGATCAATGGCAGGATCTCCGCATTCCCCGTGGTCATCAACGCGCTTGGATCGAAGCGCCGCATGGCGCTTGCGCTCGGTCTTGAATCCGTTGATGAGTTGGCAGGGCAACTGGAGTTTCTGATGAAGGCGAAACCTCCCAAATCCTTCCGTGATGGACTCAAACTTCTTCGCAATGGCATCGACCTGATTCATGCACGCCCCCGCCATGTGAAGAGTGCTCCATGTCAGGAGGTGGTGCACAGGATCGACGAAGGGGACACGTTTTCCCTTGATGATCTCCCGGTACTGAAATGCTGGCCGCAGGACGGGGGCCGATTCATCACGCTCCCTACTGTCTATACACAGGACCCCGATACCGGAGAACGGAATGTGGGAATGTACCGGATTCAGATCTACGACGGGGAGACCACGGGCATGCACTGGCAGGTGCACAAGGTCGGCGCCCGTCATGGCAAGCGCTATTACGAAAGAGGGGAGCGAATGCCCGTGGCGGTATGTCTCGGCGGTGACCCCGTATTTACGCTTGCCGCAACGGCCCCGCTACCCGACGGGATCGATGAGATTCTCTTTGCTGGCTTTGCCAGAAAGAAATCGGTCGATCTGGTGAAGTGCATCACCGTGCCACTGGAAGTACCCGCAGAGAGTGATTTTGTCATCGAGGGATACGTGCAACCCGGAGAGGTGCGACCGGAGGGGCCATTTGGAGATCACACAGGCTTCTATACGCCCGTCGATGAATACCCCGTATTTCATGTGACGGCAATTACGCACCGGAAAGAAGCGTATTATCCCGCCACGATCGTCGGTGTGCCGCCTATGGAGGATTACTACATGGGGGATGCAAGCGTCCGCATCTTCCTACCGATTTTCAAAATGAACTTCCCCGAGATCGTCGATATGGCCCTTCCCGCTGAGGGTGTCTTTCACAATCTCGTGTTCGTCTCAATTCGAAAGCAATATCCTTGGCAGGCTTTCAAGGTCATGCACGGGCTCTGGGGTATGGGCCAGATGATGTTTGCCAAGTACATCATAGTCGTTGATGAGGACTGTGATGTTCAGAACACCTCGGAGGTACTATTCCGCTGGACGGCTAATACCGATCCGCAGAGGGACAGTACGATGACCAAGAATCCAAGCGACAGTCTCGATCATGCACCAACCATCCCGAATATGGGATCGCATATGGGATTTGACGCCACCCGAAAGCTGCCGGGTGAAGGATATACCCGGGGCTGGCCGGACCTGGTGACAATGGATCCTGAAGTCAAGGAGTGGGCGGACGGATTTTTCGGCTAAGAAGTGAAATCGGAAAACTAAAAACCCCCAAAAATAAATACGTCTCAGAGGGTTCAAGTTTAAACTATCAGGTTTTGCATTCGTATTACTTGCCTATCAACACTTGCACTCCAAGTAGGAGTTTTCTCCAGCGACGGACGCGATAATTATGATGCAGGACATCGTACCGGTCACGATGCATTTGCAGGAGCAGTTCGCGGTAGATGGCACTCATGAGCCGGGCGGGGCGCATGAGACGGCGCTGATTCACGCTCATTTCTGACCACGCCAGTTCTGCCTTCCCAAAGCAGGCATCCGTGCGCTCCGCCTGAAAATTCAAGAGATGTGTCATGGCGGGCGAAGGAGATTTTTCCAGAATCTCCCGTTCTGTGACGCCGAAGCGTGTGAGGTCTTCAAGAGGAAGATAAATGCGATTCACTGCGGAATCCTCACCCACATCCCTTAGGATATTGGTGAGTTGGAGGGCAATCCCAAGCTCCTCTGCGTAAGCTTTGACGGCTATGCCACCCGCATCGAAGGGCCTACCTCCAAAAAGTTCGGCGCTAATTAGTCCGACAACAGATGCTACTCGCCAGCAGTAGTGGCGCAGTTCGTCGAAGGTGGCGTAGCGGTTTTGCTCCGTATCCATACGCATTCCTAGGAGAATTTCTGAAAGAAGATGCCGGTCGAGATTCCTCCGCTTGATCATCTCCAAGAAATCCGAAGGCAATCCGCTTTCGTAAGGGGGTTGGAGTCCCCGAAGCCACGCATCCAGGGCAGCCTGTTTTTCCAGCACGCCGAGGGTGTTGCTGTCGGCTATGTCATCCACAGTGCGGCAGAAATCGTGGAAGAGAAAGGCATCACGTCTCCTGCCGGATGGCAGGAGACGCAGTGCAAGCGCCAGATTGGAGCTTTTCCGACCTGCTGTTCCCGCGAGTCGAATAGGAAGGATCGTTTTATCAGGAGGCTCTTCCATCAACGAGGCATTCCTATCGGGAGAAGCTTCTTGGTGCAATCTTCCGAGGGTATCTTTGCAGCATTGTTGCACCTTGGTTTCTGATACCGCTGGACATTTTTTCCGGTGAGACTTGTGTGAAAGTCTCACTGGAACTCGCTTCCTTTACTTCTTCCTTTCTGGCACGGATGCTGGCAGCGGTATGACGCTCCCGAACCAAATTACGATTGCCAGGATTCTTCTGATTCCGGTCTTTGTCGTGCTTGCGATCTACTACGGAAGAACTGCTGCAGCAGGACATCCCGATGAGAACCTACGATTGGCGACCATCGGAGTCTTCCTACTTGCCGCCCTGAGTGACGGGGTGGACGGTTGGCTGGCCAGGCGGTTCCATCTAAAGTCCCGTCTTGGGGCAATTCTTGATCCCATAGCCGACAAGGGGTTAATGCTCACCGCCATTGTCACGCTGAGCGTGACGACCTGGCCCTATCAGTTGCCTGTCTGGTATCCCGTGCTTGTGATTACGCGGGATGTCATCATTGTCACCGGGTGTGCAGTGCTCAGATTGCTGAATCATCATCTGGAGGTGCGTCCGTCAGTTCTTGGAAAGACCTCCACCTTCCTCCAGATGCTAACTGTGGCGGTAGTCATGCTGCAGTGGAGGCATGCCGAGAGCGTTGTCTGGATCTCCGGAATCGTTACCCTTCTGAGCGGCGCGGGCTATCTTACTCGGGGAATGAGCCAGTTGAATGATGGAGGTCATACAGCGCCGGAACAGCGCTCTGATTCTCCAAAAATGAACTTTAAAAATCCCACAGACAACCTTTCCCCGAGAGAAAATTCATGAGACGCGTCGCTATTGTCGGTCGCCCCAATGTGGGCAAGTCCTCCCTTTTTAACCGCCTGATGGGGCGGCGTGTAGCTATCGTCCATGACCAACCGGGAGTGACCCGGGATCGTCTGGCCGGAATCTGTAAGGAGGGGCCGGTTCCTTTTGAGATTATCGACACGGGCGGCATCGGGGATTCACCTGATCCCGATTTCGCCGAGGCGACGCATACCGCAGCCCAGGCTGCCATTGCCAGTGCCGATCTGCTGCTATTTGTCCTGGATGGTCGTGCTGGACTGACGCCGCTGGATCGTGAACTGGCGGCGATGCTTCGCTCGGGGGGGCGCCCGATGATCCTGATTGTTAACAAGATCGATCAGGAAATGCACGAATCCCTGGCCAATGATTTCTACGAACTTGGATTCCCGGAAATTCTCACTGTGAGTGCTGCGCATGGACGCGGGACGCATGATCTTCTGGCGAGTATTTGCGAGAAGTTGGGAGGCATTGATTCGGCCCTGCCTGAAGAGGAGCCGGCTCCGCGACTAGCCATCGTGGGCAGGCCGAATGTCGGCAAGTCTTCCCTGTTGAATCGTTTGCTTGGCGAGGAGCGAAGCATTGTCAGCAATATTGCGGGAACTACGCGTGACGCACTGGATGTTCGCTGTGAGCTGGGAGGTGAAGCCTATATTCTGGTCGATACAGCAGGGCTTCGCCATCGCTCCCGGCCTGACACCTCGGTTGAGGTCTTCAGCGCCATGCGTTCCGAGGAGGCGATCCGCCGAGCAGATGCCGGGTTGCTTGTTATTGACGCCGAGAGTGGCGTGACGGCCCAAGACAAGCGTATAGCAGGAATGCTTCAGCAGTCGCACAAAGCATGCCTGATTCTGCTAAATAAATGGGATCTTGTTCGCAAGGAGGATGGAGGGAGGGCATCGCAGGGAGACCAGGCAGACCAGATTCGGCAGGATCTTTTCTTCCTCGATTACGCCCCGGTAGTCTGCCTCTCAGCCAAGACAGGTCAGGGGTTCAGCCGGATTTTTTCGGCACTCAAGAGCGTCCGCCGGGATGCCGACACCCGTATTGGCACCGGGGAGTTGAACCGATTTTTCAGGGAGCTCTTTGAAGTACACCCCCCGCCGTCACGCTCCGGAAAGCGTTTCAAACTACTCTACGCGACTCAGGTCGTACCCGAGGTGCAACGGCCTTTTTCCCCGCCGGAATTCCTCCTTTTCGTCAACGACGCCGATTTGATTACCGATGCCTATCGCGAGTATCTCTTTAATAGATTCCGCGAGCGCTGGCCCTATCACGGGCTTCCAATCCGACTCCGACTTCGCGGACGTGAGACGCGAGAGGTGCAGGATCGCAAAAAAGCTGGGTTGCATCCTACAGGGGATGCGGGGAACGGCAAGGAAGCAGCAGCACCGCTCCCAGAACGCATAAAAAAGAAAAAGCCCGGTGTCCGGTTGGGAGGAAAAGCATTGGGCGCTAAAAAACCGCCCCAAAAGAATGCCAAATTTGCAGCCATGAAAAAAAGAAGCGAACGGCCCAAGGCCAATGGCAGGAATACTCCTCCGCGCGCGCCCAGGCGTTGACATGCCCGGCTCCCTGAGATAATTCAAAATCGCATGAGCGATTTTCCTTTTCCTGCGGAACCCACAGCAAAACAAGTAGCTTTCGAGAATACAATCACCCGGTGGGTGACATTTTTGCTGCCCGTGGTCATTATCGGCAAAATCCTTGGGTTGCTAGCTATCGTGGCCATCCTGGTTTCAACCAATTACAATATTTTCGGCTGGATCGAGTAGGGATGCGGTTTACGGATTCGGATGGTCGGGGGTGATAGCAGCGGGTATGCCGCCCGAAAGTGATGCAGCCTTTTGCTCAAAGAAGGCGTGATGCCCCCTGAGATGAGAGAGCGCCGCACAAAGACAGCCGCCGCTTATGATGATCACACCGGCAATGTACACCCAGAGCAGGAGAAACATCATACTTCCCATAGTGCCATAGATCGCACTGTAGTTGATGAGTTTCGGTACGATGTTCACAAAAAAAGCCTGACCGAACTGCATCAAGACAGAGACCACGAGTGCCGGAAGCCAGATTTGGGCGAATTTGACCTTGTGCCTTGGTGCGAGCATATAAAGCACGGCGAAGCAGTAGAAGAGTACGAGTGTCCCGCCGACATAGCGGCTGATGTCGACCACCGCCAGCAGCCGCTTGATATTGATCATGGGGAAGTCGACTGTGATCCAGGATTCGAGGGTATGCATGAGGCGCGCGATGCCCTGCAGGATTGCGGGCACAACGGTTCCTATGATCAGGGCTCCCGACATCGCGAAGATCATGGCGAGATTTTTGACCGGCATCTGCCACCAGGGGAGGTGCCTCGTTCCCCAAGCATGGTTGATGGAGAGCACGAGGGACTGAAAGAAGCGTAAGGAAGCCCATGTGAGAATGGCGATGGAGGCAAGGCTGACACTGCCGCGGGCCTTTTCCAAACCGCTCACCATTTTCCAGAGTAGATCCTGCTGGGCATCCCCGATCGGGACGAAGCGGTGAATGGTAACCATCACGTTCTGCGCTGGAAGGATGTATGATCCGAGTGTCAGCAGGAGTGCCACCAGGGGAACGAGTGAGAAGAGCGCATAGTAGGCGAAGGCTGCCGCGCTCTGTTCGCCGCCGATACGGGCGTAGATGAGGACGGTTTCGCGAATGATGCGCCAGAGAGCACGAAGGGTTGTTCGAATTGAGATGCGTGATCTTCTGATCATCCCTTGTTTCAGGGAGTCCGCCTGTTCGGGTTGCAGGGCTTTCAAGAGGCCGTGAGAATGTTGGAAGTTTGAAGAAGTCAGGGGCTGAGCCGCTCGATCACCCAGCCGTCCGCCGAGGTGCGATATTGGAACCGGTCGTGAAGTCGGTTGGGCCGTCCCTGCCAGAATTCATAGCTTTCAGGTATGACGAGATAGCCGCTCCAGAAATCCGGAGCAGGTACCTCGGATCCCTCAAAACGCTTTTCAATTTCCGCGACCCTAAGGTCGAGTGTTTCCCGATCCTCAATGACTTCGCTCTGACGAGATGCCCAGGCACCAATGCGACTTCCCTGAGGGCGGCTTGCAAAGTAAGCCTCGGTTTCGGATCGTGGGAGCTGGGTTGCCCTTCCATTGATCTGGATTTGTCGCTCAAGCGCTTCCCAGTAAAAGAGGAGCGATACAGAGGAATTGGAGGCGATCTGTAGCGCTTTGCGGCTCCCGATATTGGTGAAAAACCTGAACCCAGTTGCATCATAGCCCTTTAGAAGAACAATTCGGGAGGATACTTCCCCGCTTGCCGAAGATGTTGAGAGAACCATCGCGGTTGATTCCAGAACAGCTGGGCAAGAGTCCGCCTCCTCAAACCATTTATGAAACTGGGCTACGGGATCAGGATTCAGCTCACCCCGGTTCAATGTGGCATGAAGGTAATCTCTCCGCCAGGAGGCCACATCCAGAAAGTCAGGTCTCTTTTCATCTGCGTTACTGCTCATTACTCCACCACCATGCCTAACCTCGTGTGCTGAGGCACCCATAAAATAGCTTTTGACAGAAGAACTCGCGCGCAGCATTCTTTCTGTCCGCTTTTTCTCGGAAAACATCGTTGCGCAGCCGCCTATTCCAGTCGGCCCGTGCTGTGGTCGGTGTTTTTAGGAACCTGCGGAAAAATGGCACGGACACGCAGGGCGACCCAATCACCCCAAGTGTCCAAAATTGCCGATGTTCTTTAAATATCTTGATCGGTCACCAGACCGGACAGGCCCATGTAGCTCAGTTGGTAGAGCACGTCCTTGGTAAGGACGAGGTCACCGGTTCAATCCCGGTCATGGGCTCCATGAGATCATAGAACAGAAGTACGAATCACCAAAAAAACAAAACACCCACAAGCAAACCCACCCATATGGCTAAGGACGCATTCCAACGCAATAAAGACCACGTGAACATCGGTACCATCGGACACGTGGATCACGGCAAGACAACACTCACGGCGGCTATCACGACTGTGCTGGCAAAGTCCGGCAAGGCTCAGGCACGCGCCTATGACCAAATCGATGCGGCCCCTGAGGAAAAGGCCCGCGGTATCACCATTTCCACAGCACACGTCGAGTACGAGAGTGACAAGCGTCACTACGCCCA
>PLEU01000022.1 GCA_003136515.1 Spartobacteria bacterium | reverse complement strand
TCCTTCATCGTAATCTTTATGATTGCCAAGAAGTTCCACACGCATGGGGGCAAAGCAGGAAACAGTGCGCATCGTTCTGCTATTGAGTAATGAGTCAAGGGAACATCAGCCCCCAAAGTGTCTACCTCCATGCTTCCCTTGCCAAGAGGTGGAGCCTGCGTCAGCATAACCCTTCTTCATGACTTCTGATTATATTCTTCCCGACATTCAGGCGGCGATTCTCTGCGAGGATGTCAGGGCGGAACTCAGCGGACAGCAGACTCTGGTGGGCGTTCTCGGTGCAATTCCCACGCCCACACTACCGATCGGATTTTTCAAACTTTGTCTCTGGACACGCTGGTGCGGGGGGAGTGGGGACTTCGTACAGAGGTGCCTGATCTACGACCCTGAGGAAGATCAAGCCATAGCCCAGGCCGAGATTCCTTTTACACTTGCCGATCTCAACGCCCACGCCACCAATGTCCATTTCTTTGGCGGGGTGCAGTTTCAGAAATTTGGTACCTACCATGTCGAGGTGCAGCTTGATGACGAAATTCGCCTACGTATTCCTCTGCCGGTGGTGCAGATAGATCCTTCACAGCGTCAATCTGGCGAGGCTTAATCACTAAAAATCAAGCACCGCGCCATCCTCGGGCAGGATGATGTCATTGATCCTTGGAAGGAGTTGTTCCAGCTTGATTTTTAATTCGGAACGGTCGTAGGCGTACTCCTCGGAAAGATGAACGAGACAGAGGGTATCGATCGTCGCTTCGCTGAGAGCTATCACCAGTTCCTCTGAAAAAAAATGCGACAGTTCCGTGATAAGTACCGATGTCTTCTTCGCGACAAGTGGTGTCAACTCCTCTGCCGCTGCCAAATCACCGCTAAAGATAACGCGAAAAGACTCCTTTTTGATTTCCAGAGAATAGGAGCAGAATGCCCGCACATCAGTCGGCAAGGAAGAGCGATAGCGATCAAGATGCCCATTTTTATAAGGGGTAATGGAAATTCCTTTCGCAAACATCTCAGGAACTTCATTCCGCCATGCTGTCCAGACTATCGTAAACCCAAGTTCTTCCTCGTTGAGATAGAGTGCGGCAATCCATGCGCGCAGAGGCCCGATCATCTCCTCGGGAAGGAACACAGGAAGCGGTTTTAAACGCCCCAACAACTTGGCTCCCTGAATCAAAGCCGGCACCCCCCCTATATGATCAACATGCCCATGTGTTATGAATATGGCATCGATCTCCTGAATCGGAATACCCCGCTCCCTAAGCAAATGGATGCAAGGCTCGCCGGCGTCGATGAGAAAATGCAGTCCTCCCAAATGCATCAACGAGCTTGAAAAAAACCGGTCGGCAGTGGGGATACCCGAACCGGTTCCTAGAAAACTGATGGTTGCGTTGGTTGCCATGTGGTCTATAGCTCCAGAAAGGCCGCTGCTCTGGCGAGTGAAAACAGGTACGCACAGGTCTAAAATTTCACCCCTGGAAAAAACAGCTTTTCTTCTTTGACAGCGCCACGCTGTTTTTCTATTGTCTTCAACCTTTCCCGAATTCCGAATGAGTACTTTTTCAGCCAAAGCCGCCGAGGTAAAACGCCATTGGTGGGTAATCGATGCCAAGAACCAACACCTTGGCCATGTCGCCGTGAAGGCTGCAAATCTGCTACGCGGCAAACACAAGGCCATCTTCACCCCTCATGTCGACACCGGGGATTTTGTGGTAGTCATTAATGCCGCTGAAATCCAGATCGGTGGAAAAAAAGAGACTCAAAAGACCTATATGAGCTTCTCCGGTTTTGTTGGAGGTCACAAATCCGAGACGTTCCGTCAGCGCCGAGAACGCCGGCCGGAGTTGCTGATCGAGCGTGCCGTGAAAGGTATGATCCCCCACAACAGGCTAGGCAGCACCGTTTATGGCAAATTAAAGGTTTATCGCGGCCCTGAGCATCCTCACACGGCCCAGAATCCAAAGCCCGCCAAATAGGAAGTCTGTTAAATTTTCCCAATGCCTACTGCAACCACAGCTACCACGGGACGCCGCAAAACGGCGGTCGCCCGAATTCATATCGCTCCCGGAACCGGCAAGATCCGCGTCAATGGGCGCAGCTTTGACGAATACTTCCCCACCGTTTCACAGCAGAACACCGTTCTCAAACCGTTTGAAGCCGTCAACGCCGTCAAAAACTACGATGTGGATGCCAAAACATCCGGCGGAGGTCTTCAAGGTCAGGCAGGGGCGCTGAGTCTGGCTATCGCCCGTGCTTTGAATGAATTCAACGAAGCCAATCGTCCCGCCCTCAAGGCAGACGGTCTACTCACCCGCGATCCCCGGATGCGCGAGCGCAAGAAACCTGGTCGCCCGGGTGCACGGAAGCGCTTCCAATTCTCCAAGCGTTAATTTTAAGAACGCCCTCCCCATACGAGGGGATTTACAAGCCGTGTTCTCTTTATCAAAGAGCCTCTCTTTCGGGAGGCTTTTTGATTTTTAGATAAAATCTAGAGCCCAGTGTACCCCAAAATACTATTCCAAGTCCTTTTCCTGGCAGTAGCTCTCTCGCCACAACAGTTGTTCTCTCAGGAACAAGCCGAAACCTCCCCCGTGCCGGCTCCCGTGGTTTTCACAATTGGACCGTTCCCCTTCACACGTCCACCGGCATGGAAATGGGTCATTCCCTCCTCCGCCATGAGGAAGGTGCAACTTGTCATTCCGTCAAGCGGGGGTGGCGAGACGAATAGTGAGAAAGCCGATGTCTCCTTTTTTACCTTTGGAAGCGGACAGGGCGGGAGTGTTCAGTCCAACGTAGAACGCTGGGAGCGGCAGTTCTCCACTTCCGACGGTTCTCCTGCTCAAGCCACCACGGAATCCCATACGATTGGCTCTGTCCACGTCACCTTCGTCTCGGCGTACGGAACCTTCACCGCTGGAATGAGTGATGATGCATCAGGCCCAAAGAATGGCTATGCATTGCGTGGTGCAATTATAGAAAATTCGTCAGGAAGTGATGAAAATGTCGGGGATGTCTTTGTCAAAATGACCGGGCCGGAAAAACTGGTGCTTAGTTCCACACCGGCTTTTGACTCCATGATTACAAAGGCGTGCAAGGAATCTGGAAATCCGTGATTCCTGAGCGACAGACCAACTGTTTCAATAATTCTCTCCTGCAGGCGGCGTTGAAGGAGTCTTCAGGCGCCATACGGCTCAACCTCCTTCCATGCCTCGTTCTTCAGACACTGATGGCCGTCATGGGAGCCGCATATCTCTGGCATCCTGCATCACGGCGCGCATTCGGAGAACTCGCACAACTACGTACTTCCTGGGGGCTGATTTTTTCTTTTCTAGGCACCTCGCTTGCGGCTGGCATCCTTCCGGAGATCCTGCGACTGCTGGTGCCGACCAATGCGACCGAGGAAGAGTCAGAACCAAAAATAGGCACTAGACTCCTCTTTGGAATTCCCTTTTGGGGTATTATCGGAATGCAGGTCGATCTGTTTTACAGACTGCAGTATTTTCTCTTTGGACCATCGGATTCAACACTGGTAATCTTCAAAAAGGTACTGGTGGATGCCCTGATCTACTGCCCCTTGCTGGCAATGCCGCAGGTAGTTTGCATCTTTCTCTGGCGGGATCATGGGTTTAGCATGGATGGATTTCGGGGTTACACACCTCTTGACTTTTATGCGTTGAGGATATTTCCCGTGCTTGTCGCCAACTGGATGATCTGGGTTCCGCTCGTCTGCATCATCTATGCGCTGCCCGCTGCGCTCGGCGTCCCTTTTTTCATTGTGGGGGAAACGTTCTGGGTCATGGTTCTGACGACGCTTTCCGCAAGTTCCCGCAGAAAATCTCACACCCCAAAATCAGTTTGCGACTAAATCTACCCGCTTGTCATACCTGGGATGAGCTATGCTTCTAGGTATTGCCAACTTGCCCGGGAATCCCTTAACTGCCGCACACACATCACCCCTCAATTATGGAACCGACAATTTTTCAAATCCTCCTCCTCGGTCTGATTCAGGGAGCCGCCGAATTACTCCCCGTCTCGAGTTCCGCCCATGTGATCGTGGCTGAAAAATTGATCGGACTTGATCCTTCAAGCCCTGCAATGACTTTTCTGCTCGTGATGCTCCACACGGGAACCATGTTTGCCGTAATTGCCTATTTCTGGAAAGCGTGGAAAACAACCTTTTTTGCCAGCCGCGCCAGCCTTCAAAACACCTTCTGGCATGTCGGGATTGCGACTTTTGCCACTCTGGTGGTGTACAAATTTCTTGAACTTGTGATTAAGAAAGTCTTCATGCATGGCACTTCCAATGATGAAATCGAGGATCTTTTTGGTCACCTTCCCCTAATCGGAGCAGCCCTTCTTGCAGCTGGCCTGCTGATTCTCGTGGCCGGTCTACTTCGTAGGAATAATAGCGCCCGAAGCCTTGATCATCTCTCCTCATTCTGGATCGGGGTATCTCAAGGGCTTTGCCTCCCCTTCCGCGGACTTTCCCGATCAGGAACCACGATTTCGACCGGCCTGCTAATTGGAATCAACCGTCAGCGGCTTGAAGAGTTCAGCTTTGCCCTCGCCGTCGTGATTACGCCTCCTGCTATCGCAAAGGAACTTCTACGCCTTTTAAAATCCCATCCCGAAGCCGCTTCCCCACACAATCTCCTTCCTTTACTGACTCCTGGCCTCATCGGGATGGTGGCTTCCTTTATAGGAGGCCTTCTCGCCCTGCGACTCCTTTCAAGTTGGCTGGAGAAAGGCCACTGGGCTTGGTTTGGCTATTACTGCATCGGATTCGCCTGCGTGGTCTTCTTTCTCGCCTCACGCGGCTACTAAGTTGAAGCTCTGCAGCATGAAGAAGTTACATTCGCTCCTGCTCCTTCCCCTCCTGCTTGCCGGTTGTCATTCGCTCCTTAAAAAGGAGGAACTGCTCAGCGAGGCGGGCTTCCGCACGGTCACACCCGCCTCACCCGCCCAGACGGCACATCTCGAATCCCTCCCGCAAGGGCATATCTTTCCGGTGATCAAACACGGCGAAACCCTCTTTTTACTTGCGGACGCCAAGCAAAAATCCCTCTTCATCGGCAATCAATCCCAATATCAGGTTTACAAACAGCTGAGACTTAAAAATCAGCTCTCCGAAGACAAGCTGGCAACGAAATCCCTCAACGCCGATTCCTCGGCAGAGTGGAACGCCTGGGGGGGGATTTCATCTCCCCTCTGGTCGCCTGATCTTTAAGTCACCAAGCCACTTTGCCTTATGAAGACTCAACTATCCCTTGCTCTAACTCTCTCTGCTGTGCTTCTTTTTTTCACCGCCTGTACCAACCTGAGTGAAAAACGCGCCCTGCTTGTTGCGTCGGGATTCAAGACAATACCGGCCACCACTCCCGCACAGATCGCACGATTGCATGGCATCAGATCGAACAAGATTGTTCCCATGAACGGGAAAAAGGGGACTGTCTACGTGTTTGCTGACAAAGCGAAGAATGCCCTGATGGTCGGTAGTCCAGCTCAATACCAGAAATACCGCGCCCTCAAACTCAAGCAGCAGAAAATCGATGAGAAGCTGCTGGATGCCCAGGTGAACATGGACAACGCCGATTACAGTGCATGGGGTGACGGTGCCGACTGGGGATGGGGTGTGGCCTCTGATCCCTACTAGATCTCGATAACCTGCCGAAGTGAGGGTTCGCTACTCGCTTGGCTCAAATCTGGTGATCTTGGTTCCTTGCACTCCCAAACCTGCCATCAGTCCCTTTGCATTGAAGAAAAATGCGCATATCCCCTTCTGAAGTGTGGTTGATGACATAGCTGCGTTCCCTCCCTCGTCCATCACTACAAGTGAGGGGGCACCTCCCAGCTCAAACCCCCCTGATTTGTTGAGATATCTCAGAGAAGCCTTATCCATGAAGAAGAGTGCGTAACTGAATTCCTGAATCCCCGCCTGATAGCCATAGGAAGCAGCAGTGGTGTTATAGTAACCGGCAACGAGGCCATCCTTGAAAAGCACTCCATCTCCACGCTGTAGACCCACTAGGAAGCCTCCCTTGATAACTTTGGGGAAGACCAAAACAGCTATCGATTTATCGCAGATCGCCTGTGCTTTCGGATTCGTTCTCAGGAGATGGATAAGGGCCCTGTGCGACATGGACTGTAGCTTACGAGCTGAGTAGGCATGCGCCTGGGGAATCGTCAGCACGAGCGCCAAGGCTAAGAGGAGAGGAAATCTCAGGGGGTTCATGTAGTGATGATCTAGCAGAGCAGTCCTGAAACGGCCAATGAGAATATCTGAACAAATATTTATTGCCCGCCTGTATGAATCAACGCCTCAGAAGGGTCTGCATCTCGGCGTTATTGATAACCAGATCATTAATCCGGTATCCGGGCAGCGGTTTGTTACTGAGGCAATCGAGATTGCCATCACGCCCGATCACGGCAATCGCAAAGCCTTCATCAATATCATAGGCGGCGGAGGTTCCCGCCGGGTCATTCACAAGTATGAAAGGAATATTGGAAGGAATGCGTCCCCCTTCGGAAGTGAATGCGACAAAACCGATCATTCCCTGAGCTGCTAGCCGCTCATAATGACCACGAAGCTCCTTCATCTGCTTTCTGAATGCATGATCTTTTGGTGAAGTGGAGATCACCAAAAGAACGGGTTTTCCACGCAGGGAGGCAAGCGTGATGTTTTTCCCGGCATTTGCGCCTCCTGAAAAGGGAGGGGCGGGATTGACTACAGTGGAGTTGTCAGGAGTTGTCGCATTGGTTGTCGTCGGGCCAGCGGCCTGCGCCCACCGAAGGCTCACTCCCACAATAAGGATCGTGACGAAAAGAGCTATAATACGTGTGCTGGATTGATTCATGATCAGAACAACATTTTTGATGAAGATTTGATAAAGACGACTCAATAACACATCCTAGACTGTCATCAGTTCGGCATCCTTGTGGGCAACATGCTTGTCGATCTCGGCCACCTGCTTGTCGGTAAGTTTCTGAATCTCCTTTTCCGTGCGTTCCAGTTCGTCTTCGGTGATTTTCCCTTCTTTTTCGAGTTTCTTAACTCCATCCATCGCTTCACGACGACAGGCGCGAATACGAACCCTTGCCTCCTCGGCAAGTTTGTTTACGGTCCGAACCAGATCCTTTCGGCGTTCTTCAGAAAGCTCCGGAATACGGAGACGGATAAGTTTTCCATCGACTGCCGGCGTAATGCCGACCTTGCTTTCCAGTATAGCCTTTTGAATGTCCTGCACCGTCCCGGCATCGAAGGGCTGGATCACGAGCAAACGTGGCTCGGGAGCCGTGATCAGGGCTAGTTGCTTTAACTTCATGCTGCTGCCGTAGGCGGCGACATCAATGCTTTCGACAAGGGCAGGGGANNAATTCCACGGCTTTCTCCATATCAGCCTCAGCTTCAAAAAGGACTTCTTCGGCACTCATAGTAATTGTTTTATTTTGCGGGTTTACTGTCGATCACAAGAGTTCCTACGGTATCTCCGCACACGGCGCGAAGGATATTCTCAGGCTCGGACATGTCAAAAACGATAATAGGCATGGCATTGTCCATGCAGAGAGAAAATGCGGTGGAATCCATCACCTCAAGCCGTCTTGAAAGCGCCTCGGAATAGGTAATGGAGTCAAACCTTATCGCGGCAGGGTTTTTTTTGGGATCGCTATCATAGATACCGTCCACCTTGGTTGCTTTCAGAATCACCTCTGCCCCGATCTCATTGGCCCGTAGCGCGGCTGTCGTGTCAGTGGAAAAGAAGGGGTTGCCCGTCCCAGCCACAAAAATGACGATATGACCATTTTCAAGATGTCTGATTGCTCGGCGGACAATGAATGGCTCGGCCACATTGTTCATCTGGATCGCAGTCTGGACGCGTGTTGAATAGCCCAGATCCTCCAAGGCACTCATCAGGGCCATGCCATTGATCACAGTGGCAAGCATTCCCATGTAGTCAGCCGTGGCTCTGTTCATGCCACGATGGCTCGCAGCCAGGCCGCGCCATATATTTCCTCCCCCTACGACCACGGCCACTTCTACTCCAAGTTTGCGCACTCCTGCGATCGACGCTGCAACACGCTGGACAATCTGCGGAGAGACGCTGTCGGCGCTACCGGTTTCCTTCAAAGCTTCCCCGCTTATTTTGAGAACAATCCGGCGGTATTTGGGCTGGGGTAAAGTGTCAACCATGGCCACAGATCAAACCGCAGGAAGTGCGTCAGGCAAAGGCAAATCACACAAATCAGGAATGAGTATGTTTGACCTTTGTTTGGTGGTTCATGGTGTAAGTGCCAGAGCATATCCCCGGGCAAAGGCAGAGGAAGGCATCCTGCCCCTACCATCAGGCTGAATCGTACCAAGCAACAGCGCCTCGGAACCACATGCTATCAGGACCCCCCGCGCATCGGAACGGAGGAGGGTTCCCGGTATTCCATGTAGGCGACGGATCAGGATCGCCGAATGGATTTTAACCAAAACCTTTTCTCCTGATAACAACGGAAGTAAGCCAACTGCCCCCGGCCGTGGTTGCAGCGACCGTATCTTGCGTTCGAGTTCACGTGCAGAACAGTTCCAATTAAGCAGACAATCCTCCCGACTGATTTTTCCCGTCAGCGTGGCCTGTGAATGATTTTGTACGATGCGGGGTGCCTTTCCATGAGCCACCAACTCTAGAGCTTCAGCAAGGGCGGTGGGTGCGATCAGGGCAAGCCGTTCAGAAAGGGAACCAGCGGTCTCACGTCTCCTGATCAAAATTCTTTTCTCCAGAAGAATATCACCCGTATCCAGGCCCTCCGCCATATACATGATGGTAATTCCAGTTTCCCTGTCACCCGAGGCAATGGCAGCCTGTATGGGCGACGCACCTCGATGTCGCGGCAGCAACGAGGCATGAATGTTTAGGCAAGCCAGTGAAGGAGCTTCAAGAAGCGAAGTTGGCAGAATTCGCCCATAGGCCATGGTTACCATCACTTCAGGGGCAAGCTGCTTGAACCAATCCCTCACTTCAGGAAGACGCGGAGACTCCGGTTGAAGTAGGGGGATCAAGGGATCAAGTCTCTGAATCTCATCTTTGATGGCGGGAGGTTTGAGTTCACGATGACGACCCGCAGGACGATCAGGCTGTGTTAACACTCCAACAAGTCCACGGGTCGCAGAAAGGTATCGCAGGCAGGGGATTCCTATTTCTCCGGTACCAGCAAAAATTATACGCATGTGACAGTGCTTAAAGTTCAGCACTCCGCTCTCTAAGCTGCGCTCTTGCCAGCTTCCTCAATCAGTCCTTCGAGAATCTCATGAAGCACTCTTAGTGGCGTCATGGAGGCATCGATATCATGGTTGGTTACACTCGAATAGTGCAACAGCATCGGTTTGGACTCCGCATCATAGGTGGCAAGGCGATTCCGGATAACTTCTTCATTGGCATCATCAAGTCTATTATCCCGCAATGCACGCTTCTTAAGACGGGCCACAAGTTTGTCGCGATCAGGACAGCAGAGGTGGAAGATCCTTCTCACCTCGATAAGTTCCTCCATCAGAATGGCCTGCGCCACGTTACGGGGGATACCGTCCAGAATCAGGTAGTCACGCTCGGGTTTGAATTTTCCGGACTCCACGGTCTTGCGGATTGATTCCTGCCAGAGCCGGACAGTCATCTCATCGGGCACAAGTTGCCCCTTGCTTGAGTATTCCAGAAAAGCCGCCCCAAGCTCGCTGGCCGCATCCAGGGAGCGGAAGACATCGCCGCATGCGCAATGGTAAAAACCGGGTGTCTTGCCTAGAATTTTCCCTTGTGTTCCTTTGCCGCTGCCTGGTGCTCCAAAAATAAGGATTGTGCGATAACGTGTCATTGCCAAAAGGTTAACTCTAAATGCTACGGTTGCCAAATAGGGAAAACTTTATTGAGCGGAATCAAGTATCGATTTCGGTTCTTTTTTTCCAAAAAAGATGGTTGTTTCAGTGAAGACTCATCGCATTGATTCCCCTCAAATTAGAAGACCCTCGTTGACAAGCGCAAGAAGGATGGGGATATATCACTCTCCCTTAATTTAACTCCCTCCATCGGACCATGCCTGCCAACGACGAATATGTGATCGAAATCCTCAAGGATGTCGGTCTGCTGACGCAGGATCAGGCAGATGACATAACCAATCGCAGCGGAGGGGTCCACATGATCGAGGGATTGATTCGTGAGGGGACCGTCACGAGCGAAGATGTTTCTCGCACCCTTGCCTCGCAGAATGGGATGGATTTTGTCGACCTCTCTCAGAACACCCCGAATCCTGTTCTAATAGGTCTGCTCAGTACGGAGGTCGCCCGTAGATATAAAACCGTTCCAGTCCATGACCACGATNNCCACGATGGGACGCTTGTGCTTGCCATCGCTGACCCGATGGATTTCGAAGCCTTTGACAGCATAGGCTTCCTCCTGAAACGTCCTGTCGAATTTGTCTGCGCCACGCCTGTCCAAATCGCTGAAAATCTCGACCGCCTCTACCCTTTGGCTCAGGAGGAAGCGGCCCCCATCATCACCGAGGAGGAAGGAGATAACGCCGATGATGCCCCTATCATCAAACTCGTCTCCAGCCTTCTGGTCGAGGCCCAGAACAACCGTGCCAGTGATATCCACATAGAGCCGTTGGAAAAAAGTCTTCGGGTTCGCCTTCGCATCGACGGAAACCTTCAGGAGATCAAAAGCCCTCCCAAGAAACTTCAGGGAGCAATCATCAGCCGACTGAAGATCATGACCGGTTCCATGAGCATCGCGGAGAAGCGCGTTCCTCAAGATGGTCGTATTCAGATGAAGGTCGGGGATAAAGTTGTCGATCTTCGTGTTTCCACGGTTCCAACCGTCCATGGTGAGAGCATCGTAATGCGCATCTTGGACAAGTCCTCGCTCATGCTTGGGCTTCCAGAGCTCGGATTTCTAAGCGACGATCAGGCACTTTTTGAGCGCCTCGTAGCGCTTCCCGATGGTATCATTCTTGTCACTGGGCCGACCGGGTCAGGAAAGACCACCACCCTCTATGCCTGTCTTAATTACATGAACAGGCCCGATCGCAAGATCATTACGGTTGAGGAGCCCGTCGAATATCAGATGACCGGCATCAACCAAGTCCAGGTGAACTCTGAGATTGGAATGACCTTCCCGGCAGCGCTCAGAGCGATGCTTCGTCAAGCCCCAAACATCATTATGGTGGGTGAAATTCGGGACAAGGAGACAGCGCAGATCGCCATCAACGCCTCACTCACTGGACACCTCGTGCTTTCGACACTCCATACCAATGACGCTCCGGGAGCCGTGGCCCGTCTTGTGGACATTGGCGTTCCACCCTTTCTCGTTTCGAGTGCCGTGAGGGCCGTGATGGCACAGAGGCTCGTCCGCAGGCTCTGTTCCAACTGCAAAGAACCCACCACTCTTTCCGAATATGAAGCCCGCTCACTTCATCTCGATCCAACCCAGATTTCCAAGGCCACGCCTATGAAGCCAGTCGGTTGCGAGAAGTGTCGTGGCAAGGGATTCCGTGGACGCCTAGGAATCTTTGAAATTCTGGTGGCGGATGATGAAATCCGCCAGATGATCAACCACAACGCCACCACCCTCCAGTTGAGACAGAGAACCCGCGAGCTTGGCATGCGTACGCTGCGTGAGGATGGCGTTCGAAAGGTTCTCGCGGGAATAACCACGGCCGAGGAGGTTATCTCCAGCACGCTGGGTGACGACCACTAAAGAGCCCCATGATCAATCCATGAATCCCCATCAGGTCATAGACATCTTCAAGCGCACGGGAAACCTTGACGACGCGACTGCTGACGAAATCCTCAACGAGGCGATCAATTCAGGCCATTCAATCGATGACATCATGGTCCAGCAGGGAATCGTCACCCCTGAAACCTTTGCACAGACTATTGCAGCTGATCTGGGCGTGGATGCCGTTAATCTCTCGCATTTCGAGCCAATTCCCTCGCTGCTTCATCTGCTCCCTTCGGGCATGGCCCGACTCCATGAAGTATTTCCGGTAACCGCTTCGGGAAATGTCATTACAGTGGCATTGGCCAATCCTCTGGACACGCAGGCACTTGATGACCTTCGTTTCACACTCAACCGTGAAATTGTTCAGGTAGTCGCACCACGGGAACAGGTCGAAAAACTTATTAAGGAACATTATGGAGATGATGATACCTCCATGGAGGAGGTTCTCCACCAACTTGACACTACCCAGGTCACGGAGGTTGGGGGCCAAGAAGAAGTCTTCAACGCCGACGCAGTCGCGGCCGAGGCGAATGCCACTCCGATAATCAGATATGTCGACTTAATCATTGATCGGGCCGTCCAGGCACAGGCGAGTGACATTCACTTCGAGCCCTTTGAAAAAGAGTTCAAGATCCGTTACCGCGTTGATGGCGCACTGTATGAAATGGAGCCTCCACCCCGCCATCTTGCTCTGCCGGTCATTTCGCAGATCAAAGTTCGATCTAATCTAAACATTGCCGAACGCCGCGTTCCCCAAGATGGTCGCATTCAACGCCAGGTAGGAAATAAGACTATCGATTTCCGCGTATCCACCCTCCCAACACAATTTGGAGAGAGCGTCGTGCTCCGGGTTCTGGATCGCAGTGCAGTCAAGCTTGATCTGGAAACTCTCCAGATGCCCAAGGATATCTACGACTACATTCTTGAGGTGATCCAGAAACCGAACGGCATCTTCATCGTTACCGGCCCGACTGGATCCGGTAAAACGACGACACTCTACGCATGTCTCAACAAGATCAATACTATCGATTCCAAACTTCTCACGGCTGAAGATCCCGTCGAATACGAAATCGACGGCATCATGCAAGTGCCCATTAATGAAGCCATCGGCATGACGTTTGCAAGGGTGCTGAGGGCCTTCCTTCGTCAGGATCCGGATCGCATCATGATTGGGGAAACACGCGATCTTGAGACGGCGCAGATTGCAATCCAAGCATCATTGACAGGTCACCTTGTCTTTACAACGCTTCATACGAATGACTCGACCGGCGCCGTCTCGCGTCTTGTAGACATGGGAGTGGAACCTTTCATGATTTCTGCTTCCCTCGAGGGGGTTCTTGCCCAGCGACTTGTCCGTAGAATCTGCACGAAGTGCAAAACTGCCTATGAACCTGACGAGGCCATCCTCTCACAACTTGGGCTCTCTCCTTACGACATAGGAGACAAAACCTTCTACTTCGGCAGAGGTTGCAACGAGTGTAACAATACTGGGTACAAAGGAAGAAAAGGCCTCTACGAACTCCTCAAGGTTTCCGACCCGATAAGGATGATGATCAATGACCGAGCGCCCGGGGTGGTGCTACGCCAGAAAGCCATGGAACTCGGAATGAACACACTCCGTGCAGATGGCCTCCGCTGCATCTTTGACGGGATCACCACCATCGAAGAAGTGCTCAAGTACACCTGATCCGCGTTAGATTAAGTTGACTGGTATCTCGTACTGCTTTTTTCAATTTATCAGGGCCACCGCATCGGCCAGAGACCGTGAATTAAACGGCTTCCCAACGTAGTAATTCATTCCCGCCTTGAAGCATTCGGTTCGGACTGACAGATCAACATTGGCTGTTAGCGCTACGATAATAATCGCACGCACAGCAGGATTCTCAGCCTCCCACGAGCGGATCTTTTCCGTTGCTGCGATTCCATCCATTTTAGGCATTTGCAAATCCATAAAGATCAAGTCAACTTCATTATGCTGGACTATCTGAACAGCCTCGCTGCCATCCGTTGCTGTAAGAACATCCTTATACCCAAGATTTCCGAGCAGCATGACAGCCAGTTTGAGGTTGATAGGATTATCTTCGACAACGAGGATTTTTGCAGGAAAACGTGCTGCAAATCCCAAATCGAGATTACCAATCTTTCCAGAATGCCCCGGTGTCCCGACTATTTTTGAGGATGCGGATGGAAGGTTTAGTTCGAATGAAAAAATCGATCCCTTACCTATTTCGCTTTTGAGTGTGATGCTTGACCCCATTCTTTCAATGATCCGCGTTGAAATGGAGAGTCCCAGACCGATACCATCATGCTTTCGCGAAAGGGTGCTGTCAGCCTGTGTAAAGGGGAGAAAGATATTCTTTTTCTGATCATCAGCTATACCTGACCCCGTATCTTCTACAGAAAAGGTGACTCTGTTCAGATCGCCATCCAGCAAAGAAGCGTCAATCGATAGGCAAATTCTCCCCTTGTCTGTAAATTTCACAGCATTACGGAGAAGATTCAGCAATACTTGTTGAATTCTTTCGGGATCGCCTTTCAGTGTTCCCGGAGTGTTTTGCCCTATTACAACCGAGAGTTTCAGATTTTTGACACTTGCCTCCGGTTCCACGATGCGAATCACCTTCCAGGCAAGTTCGGTGAGGGAGAAGGGAACATTTTGCAGTCTGAAATCGCCTCCATCAACCTGACTGTAGGCCAGAATATCCTGAAGAATCTTCAAGAGACTTTCTCCACTGGATTGGATGATGCTGACTTTGTCTAGCACATCGGGAGGAAGGAGGCGATTTTCAAGCAGAACTTCGGAAAATCCGAGGATTCCGTTCAAAGGGGTGCGCAGTTCGTGGCTCATCACACCTAGAAACTCGCTCTTTGCCCTATCCGCATCGAGAGCTTTTCTCATCGCTTGGTCTAGCTGGCGGTTACTTTCCAGAATTGCCCTCTCATTCTGCTTTCTCTGCTCCTCCAAGGCGTAGCTCTCTAAGGCAAAGCTGATATTATCCGTCAGTCCAACCAACAAATCGAAGAGTTCCCCACTAAATGTCTGGCCCTTCATGCTATAGAAACAAAGGGCACCTATGGCTCCTCCCCTGAGCCTCAATGGGATGGCCATACACGATTTCCAGCCAAAACGGGCTGCTCGCTCGCGCCATGGTGAAAGATTTGGGTCAATCTGAAAATCTTGGCAACTCACAGGTTTGTTCGTGCGGATTGAAGTACCAACCGGACCGCGTCCTGAGGGAAGATCTAGTCTGTCGGTAATATCGATTCCCGAGAGATATTCTGTTCCGCGTCCGTATGAGGCGACGGGAGATACCACTCTGGTTTCTTCATTAATTATACCGATCCATGCCATTGGCATTCCTCCTCTCTCAACGACAATCCGGCAAATTTTGGGAAACAATTCTTCCTTGCTCTTAGAATGGAGGATGGCTTCGCTACATTCGCTGTGTGCCTCATTCATCCTGGACAATTCGATGACTCTAGCTTCAGCAGTTTTCCGCGCCGTGATATCCTGATAAAATGAGAGGAACGTGTCATCGCTAGACCTGTGCTGGATGCTGATCTCGACATCCATCACGCTCCCATCCTTACGGCGGTGCTTGGATTCAAAACGATCCATGCCCTTCTCTTTGATTTTCTTCAATTTTGAGTTTATCTGGTCCGGGGTCTCGATTAATTCCAGTTTACCTATGTGCATGAATAAGAGCTCCAGCATGCTATAGCCCGACATCTGGCAATAGGCCTCATTGACTTCCTGAATTTCTCCATCCCTGTTGACCAGCAAAAATCCATCCATTGCGGTATGAAGTATGGCCCGGTTTCGTTCTTCAGATTCACGCATCGCCTCCCTAGCCACCCCGGTATGCGTCTCTGCAAGGCTTAGGTTTTTCAGGATCCTGCCCTGCCTCACCCGATATAAGAATGAGACCAGACCAACAATGATCAGAATCAATAAACCAACTATCAGTCCGACGACGATGGAACGGGAACGGGCCTCAGCGAAAATCTCTTCGGAGTCTATCTTAGTCACCAGAAACCATGGGGAATCAGGAATGGGCAGAAGATACCCGATCACCTTCACGTTGCGATAATCTTTCCCTTCATAGAAACCCTTCTTTCCCAGTACGGCCTGAACAGCCGGAAGATTGGTTTCCCTCAATGCAGCATGGATCCAAAGGGCGGAATTATTATGATCTTTCAGATCATTGAGTAGCACAACTTCATCACCTTCGCGCTGGACCAGCATGGTTTCGGCGCTAGGGCTCTGAAATGGCCATGATTCTATCAAAGGGTAGAGATGTGCTGCGGCTGTGTTACTAAGAACAAGGACAGCTATGGGATGCCCCTTTTCATCCCGAACGGGGGCGGCGAGATCTAGGTGAACAAGCCCGTCTGATGATCGGAAAAAATCCGAGAATACAGGCTTATTGCGTGCAAGCGCCTCATCCATTGCCGTGCGTGTGGCAGGATTGATCCTGTTATTGGCTGCCAAAAGATTTTCCTTTGTATCAAAGAGCATGGCCCCCTCACCCTGCTCTTCTGTCAACTCCCCCGTCAGGCAATTGTTCAATTCATTCTTGAAGACTTGATTCTGTGGTGCTGAAAGAATATCGGTGGCAGCTTTGATCATCAATGAGTCCTTTGCCGCTCGTTCGATTTCCGCAATTCGTTCAAGTCGCCAATCCTGAATTTGCTTTGACTTCATCTCGGCTGCCGTGGCTAGGGTCTGGCATTTCTCGTGAACGATGTCCTGAGATTCAGACACATAATACAGATAACAGCCTCCAGTCAGAAAGATGACGATAAGAGCAGTAACTATAGACGCTGCAATGCGGGCGTCAGATACAGAAGAAAAACGTCGACCTCTCATTAAATGTATTCAGACGGCCAAAGATGCATATGCAATATTTAGCTACAATGCGTAAAAAATCCCGAAAAAAAACTCTAAGGAAGTGTCGACCAGAACACATGTAGGCCTCTGTAGAACAAAGTGATGATTTTCAAAGTGTGATGCGCAGTGGTAACACAGACCTAAGTGGCGATCCTTTCATAATCGTTTCCCCATGCTTACTAACAGACTCTGTCATGAACCTTTCCAGATTGTGGCAATTTCCTGATGGCTTAGCCAGCTCGGAGATATTCTAGTCAGGTCGTCCAAAAAATTCTTCGCTCTATGGAATCAGAAAACCTCGATTTCGAAAATATTCTGCGTGACCGCCCTCATGGTCTGTCTGAGTCCTATACATGGAACCACCAGCGAAATGCTCCATTTGCTCTATTATCGCTTCAAAGAGAGGGGTATTTGGTTCATTCTTGACATCGGCATAGGGATTCTGGGAGGAGAGGAACTGAAGGCCATACGAGAAATCGTGGATACTGGTAAATAGAACTAACACGAGAAATGCACCCTTGTGGGTGTAAAAATGAGAGGGGCTCTCCGGAAAGGTTTGAAACCAACTTGGATTCCACGATTTTACCTGACGAATCTCTGAAGAGCTCCCTCCCCCTGAGAAATCACCTGGCAATCTTTCCGTTATTCAGCAGCGCAACTCATTCCATCATCCGGTGTTTTATAATTTAATGAAAACAGCCACCTCCAAAACATGTCTCATTCCCCTCCTCTCACTCTCACTACTGGCCGTTCCGATGCTTTCGGCTCAGACCAATCCGGCGACATCACCCCCAACCCAAGGAACCCATGTTTGTACGGGTAATGAGGAGCCAAAAAGCTGGCATCACCGTTGGGGAACCGGATTTGCAAATCTCACGGCAGTTGAGCGCCAGCAACTCAAGGCCGACTTTGCACAGATCAAGGAAAATCCTCAGCTAGTAGCTGCCCGTCAGGCGGTCAAGGATGCCCAGACTCCAGAGGCAAAGAAGGAAGCGCGTTATAATCTCCACCAGACAAGACAGCAGCTCCTCATTCAGGTCGATCCATCAGCTCAGTCCATTCTCGATAAGCTGCAGCAAAGCACAAATTCGCTTAGCACCAATTGAATTACCATTCGAATTTAGCATGCCATATAAGATCAGTGTTTTTTAACCAAAAAGCTCACTTGAAGGTTTAAGAAGAACTCCGAGAAGTTCCTCTCTTATAGTAAATATTCAAGCCAAATATCCTTTCGACTTTTACCTCCTTATATTTCTTCCAGTTTAAACTTATGGAGTTAGATCTACCGCCACTCTCAATGCGTAGTAAAATTGATTTGGAAATTTATCTCCGTACAAGAACGGGGTTGCAAACAAAGATATCCATGAAGACCACCTCCGTTGGCTCTCTAATGACGACCCTGATGCTCACAGTGGGGTTCATTACTCCAGTTAGAACAGCTATTTAAACTAACCTTACATCACCCGGCGCCCTCTGATGATGATCGCTATCGTTCTACAGCGTGGAGAGGAAAATCAATATCTCGACTAGATTGCTCTTGAAGAATTGAGGATCTTCTAACTTGATGCCGCGTCGTTGACACGGTCATGCTTAATTGCCTACCACCCTTTCCTCAAACTTGATGCCTCATTTTCGGAAACCTCCACACTACAGCATTCTGGGAATTTTCGGTTATTCTTTCCAGGGTAGGTAGAGCAAAACGCTTCCTTGAGCTTCGCAAGGCAGCTATCAAGGAGTTTCATCTCGAATGAGGCAAAAAATGGTTATCATCGCCAGTAATCTAGTGAAGCGATTTAAGGAATTTCGTGCCGTGGACGATGTTTCCTTCGAGGTTGAGGCTGGAAAGATCTTCGGGTTTCTGGGGCCCAATGGAGCTGGCAAAACAACCACGATAAAAATGCTGACGACGACACTGATACCCTCGGGTGGGAAGATTCTTCTCGATGGCAATGACCCCCAAAAGGACCCTCTGGCTGCTAGGCGCTCCTTCGGAATTGTCTTTCAAGATCCAAGTCTGGACGGCGAGATGACTGCGACTGAGAACATGAAACTCCATGCCGTGCTTTACGGGGTTCCTAGAAGCTCACAACAGGAGCGCATCAACTCATCACTGGACTTCGTGGGTCTACTGGATCGGAAAAACAGCTTCGCCAAGACTTTTTCTGGAGGAATGAAGCGGAGGCTTGAAATCGCACGAGCCCTGCTTCACACGCCTAAAATTCTTTTTCTGGACGAGCCGACACTGGGTCTGGATCCGCAAACCAGAAATCATGTTTGGGAGTATATACAGACCCTGGCCAAAGAGAAAAACATGACTGTTTTCTTCACAACCCACTACATGGATGAGGCCGATCGTGTCGCAGACGAGATCGCGGTCATCGACCATGGCAGGAT
>PLEU01000107.1 GCA_003136515.1 Spartobacteria bacterium | reverse complement strand
GTCTCGAGCGCCACGACCTTGGGTAAGCCCAACTACATCCAGATCCAGAGCACGGCTGGACAGATGCTCAAGTTGGCCAATCCTTGGACCAATTCCAGCGTGCAATGTGTCTCGAGCATCAACGGAACCACCAACCTCTCCGGAACCATCCTCAACTACCAGACCCAGGTCGGAGAAGTGCTTACCCTCACCACGACCAATCCCGCCCTGAACTCCCCGACTAACATAACCTCCTCCACCAACTCAGGAGCGGTGGTTTTAAACTGGAATCCGGTCTCTGGAGCAGACGGCTACAACATCAAGCGATCCACTTCTTCCAATGGCCCCTTTGTGACGCTCACCAGCATCACCTCAGGTGACAGCTACACCGATACGAGTGCCGCCTACAACACAACCTACTATTACCAAATCACTGCGCTGGAACCGGGCTATGAAAGCACCAACTCGAGCACCCTCACCGTGACCACGGGAGGAAAGCCACCGATTCTCAACGCCTCGTTTGAAAGTCAGTCCGTAAGCCAGGGAAGCTATCTTATTGGAGATCCGACGGATTGGAGTTCCTCACTGTTCTCCAGCACGGCGGATGCGGTGATCCATCCCGGTCCGATCGGGAGTGGAGAACCTTGGCCCACCATTCCTGTGTCGGGATTAGATGGCACCAATTTCTGCCAGATTTATGCCACGGCAGCTGGTGGAGGAGGAACAGTTTATCAGGATACGGGCCTCAAGTATGTTCCAGGAGCCACCTACACCCTGACGGCAGCCTTTGGACTCCAAACTTCCCAGAGCTTTGACACAGGTAGCTCCTTTGGGTTCTACAACTCCTCCCTTACCCCGGTTGCCTCAACCACCATCACTTCCAGCAACCTTGTTTCCAGCTCCTTCAAAGACACCACCCTTACCTACACAGGGACAGGAAATGAGGGTGGCAATGGGGACATCATCGTCGCTTTCTACGCCCCTCCAGCGGCAGCTGCAGCTACCTACTTTGACTTTGATAATGTGCGTCTGAGTGTAAGCAGTCCGGTGGCTCCTTCCATTACGATCCAACCGGTTTCCAAATCAACCAATGCCGGGAGCACCGTCTCCTTCACGGTGGTGGCCACCGGAAGCTCCCCATTGAGCTATCAGTGGTATGCCAACACGAACACCCCCATCACTGGCGCCACCAATGCAGCTCTCACCCTGAGCAATGTGGAGAGCAGCTCAACTTACGATGTCGTAGTGAGCAATCCTGCCGGATCGCTCACCAGCTCCATCGTCAACCTGACTGTTGCACAGTCAACAAATCCGGTTTCCGTTCCCATCGTCAATAATACGTTTGGTGCTCAGAGCGTCTCCAGTGGGAGCTATCTTAATCTGCAAACTGGTGGCCCAACCGGATGGAGTGCTTCTGGTGTTTCTGGCGCTGTCGTGGCACTGGTAAACCCAAGCACTGCGGATGGGAGAGGATTTACCAATATTCCCGTTCCAGGCTTGAATGGTCCCAACTACTGCCAAATCTATGCCTATCAGGGAGGCGGAACCGGAGTGGTATACCAAGATACAGGCGTCAAGTACGTAGCCGGGGTGACTTACAATTTTACTGCGTATTTCGGCTTGGAAAACAGCCCCTTCCCAACTGGGGCTACCATGTCCTTCTATAATTCGAATCGGACTCCGATTGCGTCCCGGACCATCTTCAGCAACAGCCTGACACTAGGAACATTCACCAGCCAGACATTGGGTTATACAGCCACTGGCAGCGAAGGTGGTAATGGCGATATTATTATTGGGTTCAGCATGCCCAGTACAGCTGGTGCCGCATCCTTTGATTTTGGCAATGTGTCTCTCACGGAAGCCTCCGCTGCGGCGCCTCTTATTAATGTTCAGCCGGTTTCGCAAGCTGTCTACATCGGTCAATCGACTTCTTTCAGCGTATCCGCCTACGGATCAACTCCACTTGGCTATCAATGGCAGGCAGGCCCGGCGGGTGGCCCGTACACCAATCTTGTAAGCGGCGGGCAATTCTCTGGTGTGAACAGCAACGTTTTGACCATATCCAATCCCAGCACCAATCTACCAACTGCCTATCAGGTGATTATCACTAACGCCTATGGCTCTGTTACCAGCACCCCGACAGCCACACTGAGTTTTCTTCCAGGGACACTCCTTTCAATCAGCAATGCTAGCTTCGACATCGATGCGATCACCGGGGCCAATGCACCCGGCTATGTAATCACAACACCAAGCGGTTGGACGGTCAGTGGAACAAATAGCTCAAGCTACATAGGACTCATCAATCCGATTAGCCTCGGGACTTATTCCGGCATCAATGGATTTTCAGCTCCCAATGCCCTTGAGAGCTACTCGGGAGATGGCGTTGCCAATCCGACGGTGAGTCAGGTGATTACTAACACCTTGCAGCCCAATACAACCTACACGGTTTCGGTGCAGGCAGGTAACCGCACTAGTGGAACCTGGGGTGGATACCATATCCTTCTGGAGACAACGAATGGAACTTTGGTAGGTGATTGGGTAGGAGTGATCAATTATGCTGCACCCGTCGGAAATGTTGCCGCTCCTGGAACTTTTGCGACAACAGCGCGCAGCTTTACCACGGGGGCAAATCCTCCTGGGCTCGGACAAAAACTTCAGATTGTCCTCTCACAGGGTGCTCCTACGGCCGGTTCCTACAGTGACTTTGATAATGTATCCGTGGTTGCAAAACCCAGCACTGGTCATACAAACGGCACTCCCATTGATGTATTCATCAGCGCGGGCCAGTCCAACGATCAGGCTGCGTATGCTAATGTTTCCGATCTCATCCAGGCCAATCTACACTATGCCAATTCACCAGATATTCGTGCTTTGTATGCTTACCAGCATGCACAGTACAACGCGCCGAGTTGGAATACGGGAAGCGTGGGGCAACTCTCGCCTGACGGAGCTGGACACGGTGGAAACTTTACCGGATTCGGACCCGAACTTCTAGTTGGAAGCGATCTGGCGGTGCGATTTGGAANNTGGACACACAGTTTCAGAAATCAGCCAATTTTCTTTACCCAATGATGATCTCGGAGATCACCAACAGCCTCCAGCAGCTCACCGCTCAGGGGTATATCCCGACCGTGAGAGGCTTCTTCTGGCTGCAGGGAGAGGCCGATGCCACGGCCAATCCCACTACTTATACCAATGACATAGCGAATTTTGTGAAAAACGTGCGTACCGATCTGCAGGTTCCAAACCTTGAATTTGTGCTGACACAGGTCAACTCCAACATGCCCGCTTTTGCGAATTACCAAACTGGGGTTGCGGAAGTAAATGCTGCCATGACGACACTCGTTAGTTCTGACACCAACGTGAAGTTTGTCACTACTGACGACATGACTAGCGGGTTCGCCGATGGAAGCGTTCATTATAATGCGAACCAGATCGTGACAATCGGCCAGCGTTGGGCAGCCACCTACTCCCCTCAGCTCCCATTCATAACGACACAACCCGTTCCCATAGCTACCAATGCAGGTTCACCAGCGTCGTTCACGCTGGTGGCTGCAGGATCTGCTCCCCTGAGTTACCAGTGGTATGCCAATACGAACACTCCGATTATAGGAGCCACCAACTCCACCTTCTCACTCACCAATGTGCAAACAAACGGCATCTATGATGCAGTCGTGTCCAATTCTTACGGATCAGTCACGAGCAGCATAGTCAAGCTGACCGTTCTTCCCAACGCACCGGCGACACTGACAGCCACCGCCGGAGTCAAATCGGTCGCGCTTACCTACACTTCCGCAAAGAACGCCACCTTCTACACCATTTATCGTTCCAAAATCAGTGGAGGACCCTATACCAAGATCGCCACCACCTCCGCCACAAAATACACTGATCTCAATGTGGTTTCTGGCACAACCTACTACTATGTCGTCGCGGATACCGATGGCGTGAATCTCAGCGGCTACTCCTCCCAAGCAACCGCCACCCCAAGGTAGGTTCTAACTGACTTGTAATGACGAACTGTTCTTGGGGAACTGAGCCATTTTGACATCAGCCAACCCAAGGTTACATTCGGTTATTGCTAGAAATTACAAGAATCACTTTTTATCCCCCCCATGTCCAAGAAAAGAGAACTGATCCAGAGACATTTTTTAAAATGTTTAGTCCCAACGCTCGGAGTCGTTTTCTGCGGCCTCGGTATCTCAACGTCGGCGTGGGCACAAGCATGGACGAACACCTCCCTCTCGCCTGCTCAACGCGCCACCGCCCTTGTTTCCGCGATGTCAGAGTCTGATATCATCGCAATGCTGTGTGGTAATCCCAATGGATATATCGGGAGTGTTCCCGCCAATAGCCGTTTGGGCATCCCTTCACTGAATTTCGAGGACGGGCCAGATGGAGTCGGGGACAGTCAGGGCGGTGTTACGGCATTTCCGAACTCTGTTTGCCTCTCAGCCACATGGGATACAAACATGGCCCGTCAGTACGGGATCGATATGGGACAAGAGGAATGGGGTAAGGGGGGACAAGGCTTTTTGGGGCCGACCATGAACATGTCACGGCTCTACAATGACGGACGTAACACAGAGAACTACGGGGAGGATCCCTATCTCTCCTCTGCAATGGCGGTCAATCATATCCAGGGTATTCAGAGCCAAGGGATCATGGTTACTGCCAAACATTTTGTTTGCAACGATCAGGAAACAGACCGCTTTTTTGTTAGCGCGGATGTGGATGAACGCACACGCCAGGAGATTTATTATCAGCCCTTTTTTGCCTGTGTCCGGGGTGGGGCAAGCGGGATCATGTCTTCCTACAACCGGATCAATGACACCTACGCCGGGGAGAATCCGATCCTCAATGCCGTGGTGAAGAAGCTCTGGGGTTTTGACGGCTTCATTATGAGCGATTATTGCGCCTATTACAGCACGGTCGGGGCGGCCAACGACGGCTTGGATCTAGACATGCTCAACGGCTCTTTATCGAGCACCCCTCTCTCAGCAGAGATTGCCAACGGCAACGTCCCCCTCTCCGAAGCCGCCGAGATGGCTTACCGCATCCTGTATACGATGTTTCGATTCGGGAACTTTGACAACCCGTCCCCGGGTAATTTTAACGCCACAGTTACCAATGCCGCCCACAACCAGTTTGCCCGTTCTTGTGCGGCGGCGGGAACTGTCCTACTGCAGAACAGCAACAACCTGCTGCCTCTTAACACCAACAATATCCATTCCATTGCGGTGATAGGTGCTGCAGCCAGCACAGCGCCCATCTCAGTTGGTTATGGATCCAGTGAAGTCACTCTACCCTATAACGTTACCCCACTTGCCGGAATACAGAGCCGTGCAACTAATATTTCTGTCAGCTATAGCGTTGGTGACAACGATATTCCTGATGCGGTGAGGGCGGCACAGTCTGCCGATGTCGCCGTCATTTGCGTGGGCCAGCAAACAGGAGAAAGCCTCGACCGCACGAGCCTTTCTCTTCCGGGGGATGAAGACGCCCTGATCAGTGCGGTGTCAGCTGTTAATCCCAACACGATTGTGGTGCTCTACTGTTCCTCGGCCACCCTCATGCCTTGGTCCTCCAGTATCGCGGCATCCCTGGTCGCCTGGTTTCCAGGGCAGGAGAATGGAAACGCCTTGGCCGAAGTGCTCTTTGGCGATGTTAATCCCTCCGGAAAACTTCCGTGTAGTTTCCCTGCCTCGGCGAGTCAGGAACCGCTCCAGACCACGGCCCAATTTCCCGGCATTGGAGGTCATATCAGCTACTCCGAGGGGCTCGACATCGGCTACCGTTGGTACGATTCCACTGGCATCGCCCCACTTTTCCCCTTTGGCCATGGTCTCTCCTACACAACGTTTGGATACACGAATCTGAGCGTCAGCTCAGTCAGCCCCTCGGGGCAGGTACAGATCAGCTTCACTCTCAAAAATACCGGGACTGTTGCGGGGGCCGAAGTGCCACAACTCTACCTCGGATTTCCTTCCGCTGCGGGTGAGCCGCCCAAAATTCTCAAGGGATTTCAGAAGATTACGCTTCAGCCAGGTCAGTCACAGCAGGTGACTTTCAATCTGGATTGGCTGGATATTGCAAACTGGGATCAGAACGCCCGGGGTTGGCTGGTGACGCCCGGTACATTTGAAGTCATGGTCGGAGCCTCCTCGAGAGATATTCGCCTGACAGGTTCATTTAGTGCCTCCTCGGTTCCCTCCAGTGACCTAGCCAATGCTGCCCTACACCGAGTCGTGACAGCCTCCTCAACTCTCTCCACTAATAACCCCGCTTCGGCAGCAGTAGATGGTGATCCAACCAGTTTCTGGAATTCCTCCTCTACCGGATCGCAGTGGCTCATGGTGGATCTCGGCATGACGAAAGATCTCTCACGTGTCGTCCTGAATTGGTCCACCAACTATGCCTCCAGCTATAGCGTGCAGATTTCCCCGGATGCCACCAACTGGACAACCCTCTCTAGCATCAGTGGAGGCACCGGCGGGATCAATGATCTACTGGTCTCCGGACAGGGACGATATCTGAGGGTACTGGCCACCTTCCAAGGTGGCTCAGGGACGGGATATGGACTCAATGAACTGCAGGCCTACGCACAGCAACAGAAACCGTTCAATGGCACGGTCGCTACTCTTCCAGCACAGATTCCCGCGGCAAACTTCGATAATGGCGGTGAGAATGTCGGATACTACAACACCTCTTCTGGAAATCAGGGAGGTGCTTATCGCACCAATGAGGATATAGGCATCGCGAGCACGACAGACTCAGGCAACGGATATTATGTGGGCTGGATCAATCCAGGCGAATGGCTGGAATATACTGTGAATCCGCCTGATCCGGAAGCAATTTACAGCATAAGCGTAAGAGCAGCCTCCATTACAAATAGCCAGGTTCGCGTGATTCTCGACGGTCAGGTTCTCGGCACGCTGACCCTCACAAACACCGGAAGTTATTCCAACTGGCAGACCTTCACCCTTCCAAACGTTCCCGTCTCCGGTGGTACGGGGAGCAGGGCACTCCGCTTGGAAGCATTGACCAATGGATTTAACATTAATTGGATTAATTTAAACAGGGTACAGGTTTGTGGGACCAATGATATCGCCGTGAGTCAACCTTCTTGGGGCTCTAGCGAGGCATCAGGCTATGAATCAAGTGAAGCCTTTGACGATGATACAATCAGTTATTGGCTCTCATCCAGTGGCTCGCCGCAATGGATGAGTGTGGATCTGGGTTCCGTACAGAATATCGCGCGTGTTCGCTTGGATTGGGCGAGCTTAAACTGGAACAACAGTGGTTATGGACTTGCCGCGTATAGTACGAATTACTCGATTCAACTTTCAGATGATGGCGTCAATTGGACCAATGCTACGGTGCTGACTAATGCCAGTGGCAGTCTCGAGGATCTGGCCGTTTCGGGAAGCGCCCAATTTGTGCGTATGTATTCCACGGGAGATGTCAACGGCAATGGCGTGGGGCTTTTCTCATTCGAGGTCTATCCCGTCTATTCAACGAATTCTCCAACTAATACCCTAATAACTAACGGTCCCGTACCCATTGTGAACAGCTCCTTCAGTTTCCAGACTGTCACTCCTGGCAGTTATCTAGTTGGTGATCCGGCCTATTGGAGCTCTTCTCTGGAGAGTGGAACAGTTGACGCCGTCATCAGCCCCGGAGGAAATGGGAGTGGGGAACCATGGCCAACCAATCCAGTGCCGGGTCTCAATGGTACCAACTTCTGCCAGATCTACGTTTCGACTGCTGGCGGGGGAGGCATTGTATATCAGGACACTGGAGTCCAATACGTGCCTGGATGCACCTATACCTTGACAACGGCATTCGGTCTTCAGACCAGTCAAGCCTTGGCATCAGGAAGCACAATGGGGTTGTACAATTCCGACCTTGTTCCTGTCGCGTCAACGACGATCACTAGTAACGCCCTCATTTCGGGCGCTTTCAAGGATGTTTCCATCAACTATACCGCCACGGGAAATGAGGGAGGCAACGGTGACATCATTGTAGCTTTCAACGTGCCCGCCTCCTCCTCGGCTGGCTCTTACCTCGACTTCAACAACGTACGTCTTGCGGTCACGATTGCCCCAGTTTCTATCACCAATCAGCCGGTATCACAAACAATAGTCAAGGGAACTAATGCTTCCTTCAGTGTCGGTGCTTTGGGATCTGGGGTTGGGTACCAGTGGTACTATGACACCAATACTCCGGTAGCCGGGGGTACGAATTCCACCTTGACGCTCACCAATGTCCAGAACGGAGGCACTTATGACGTCGTGGTGACCAATTCTTCAGGATCTGTTACAAGCAATATCGTCAACCTCATCGTCCAGGCAGGGCCTTCAACACTCATTGATGCCCAGTTTGGCACAAGTGCCACACAAAGTGGAGTGGCAGCCTTGGGTACTTCGGGAGACGTCTGGAATGCCATAACTGGCAGTACCACCAACCTTGTCAACTCAGCGGGAACCCCTCTTGTTGGCGCAGGTCTTACCCTCGGCAGCCAGGGAATATTCACCGATACCGGTGGAAGCGCTATGGATGTTCCCACCACGGCATTGATGGAAGAATATGCCTATGGCATAACTTCCCCGTCAAAGGTCTCTGTGGGTCTCTCAGGACTATCACAGTATGAGGGAGACACCTTCACTCTGGTGGTTTATGCGGCTGGGGACAAGAGCGGACAGGGGTCTTCCCTGAAGATGACTGGCGGCAATGGCGGCAACTCGGGTAGTACGCTCAACACGACAGCAATCTCGCGGCAGATTTCACTCGGAAACGGTATTGCCTACCAGACCTTCACCGGAACCCTCACCAACGGCACTCTGGGTATCACGGCTTCCATACCTTCCGGAGGAACCTATGCCATTTTTAATGGGTTTCAGCTCCAGCTGATACCCCAAGCACCAGCCATCACCACACAACCTCTTTCCCTATCTACGAATGCCGGAAGCAGTGTTACCTTAAGCATTGCTGCCACCGGAACAACGCCGGGCTACCGATGGTATTTCGACACTAACACGCCGATTATCGGTGCCACCAACTCCAGTCTGACTCTAACCAACGTGCGAAGCAGCGGCACCTATGATGCAGTTGTGTCCAATTCTTACGGATCAAGTACCAGCAGCATAGTCAAGCTGACCGTTCTACCCAATGCTCCGGCGTCGCTCACCTCCTCAACCGGAACCAAATCGGTCACCCTGACGTACTCGAGTGTAACTAACGCCACGTTCTATGTCATCTATCGTTCCAAAGTCAGTGGTGGACCCTACACCAAGCTAGCTACCACATCCGCCACGAAGTACACCGATCTGAATGTGGTATCAGGAACAACCTACTACTATGTCGTAGTCGCCTGCGATGGACTGAACCTAAGTTCGTATTCCTCCCAGACCAGCGCCGAGCCTCACTAGGAAAAAGGATGGATTCCACTGCCCTTTTTAAAACCTAGGTTCTATGCAATCTTACGGGATTACGGAGTTAGAATGGCATTAGCCTCTATGCCAATTTCATGCTCGATGGACAGCTCTTGCCCCCCAATTTGATGAAACTTACACCAAAACACGCCCTTGCCGGCATGGCCTTGTTGTGGCCGTTTTCGATTGAAGGAATTGTTTATGCAGCCAACATTCCTGATACGGCTTCCATGGGTCAGGTGCTCGCCTCAAAGGTCGTTGGAAGTTGTTCTTCTGCACCCGCAAATTTGGTGAGCACCGATCAGACGGGCGGCATGGTGACCGGCAACGGCGATATGGCTCTCATCGTTGGGGGCGCCTCCTCAGCCCTGCAGTTTTATGTGGGTAAGGGTGATTTCTTTGGGGTGCTGAAGGGAGCTATTCAGCCGGTAGGATCACTGACCTTAAGTGCCCCTGCCCTAAGCGGCAGTTCCTATTCCCTGAATGAAAATATTGGCCCGGCAACTGTCTCTGGCTCCTTCGTCAATGGGAGCTATGGATTGGCCATGAGCTCCTGGGTAGCCTCCTCTGAAAATACCGCCGTCATTCAGTTGACCAATACCGGTTCCCAGCCCCTGAGCCTCTCCAGCCAACTCACCGAGGGCTTCGAGGGCACTACCGGTAACCCGGCAACCTATGGAGCCACGACTAACTCCACTTGGCTTTCAGTCTCCCCCGACACCGTCAATATCGAACTGGGCAATCATCTCTATGTGCAATCAAGCTCTCCCTTTACCGGGGCGATAGCGGATTTCAAGCTCTTCACCAATGCCCTATCGGCTCCGACACTCGCTTCGATCGACTCCAGTAATGCACCTTTACCCTTGCTCCAATGGCAGGCCACTAATAACGGGACAGCAGCACTGGTTGGAAGTGGGGTGAGTATAAATTCCGGAGATGTCCACGGGGGATCCCTTCAGTGCAGTGGTGGCAACGGAGAGCTGTTGCTTGGAGATATGCCATTTCCGGAGAGGCAATTCACGATCTCGACCTGGGTTATCGCTACGGCCTCGAGTCAGAACAGCTGTCTCGTGGCAGCCCAAATCCCTTATACACTCCCCTATGGTTCTGGACTCCCCTATCCCTATGTGCGGGGTCTGAGCTTCAACTTAGTCAACGGAGCCTTAAGTGCGACTCTCAACGTCAGTGGGAGCTACAATGCCTCCTCAGACGAATTCGTTCCCGATTC
>PLEU01000081.1 GCA_003136515.1 Spartobacteria bacterium | reverse complement strand
CTTCTTATCCTTGGCGAGATCTGGGTGATGCTTCCTGGCAAGTTTGCGAAAGGAACTCTTGATCTCATCGGCGGTGGCACTCTTGGAGACCCCCAGGGTCTCATAATAATCGCGGTACTGAGCTGGCATAGATACATGACTTTTAATCCCACGGCTGCCTTCTGACAACACTCGGAAGACAGACAAGGATGAAGGATGGGTAATAAATGGTGAAGAGGTCAGAAATCAGAGGGGTCACCCATGTCCTGATCCACACGAAATCAGATTTATCTCACAAGAAGTTATGGGTTAGCCTCCGCACATGAAAGCCCCCCTCGTGGCGCTCATTGTCACCCTATCCCCCATCGCTTCGGTCGTAGCCTTCGCTGAAGGGTTTTTATCGTCGCCGCAAGACCAATACCAGCAAGGCATTGAGTATCTGGATGGTAAAGGAGTAAATGCAGATGATGCTCATGCCTTCGAATTGATCAAAAAGGCTGCAGATGCCGGTTTTGCCAAAGCGCAGGCTCGTGTAGGTATCCTCTATGCCAATGGCAGTGGCACTCCCAAGAATGAAGCTGGAGCCGTTGAGTATCTTCAGAAATCCAGGGAACAAATTCAGAAAGAGGCGACACAGGGAGATCCTGATGCGCAAACAAGCCTCGGTTATATGTATGACCATGGTATGGGGATGGAAAAAGACCTCCATGGGGCGTTGAACTGGTATGCCAAGGCGGCAAACCAGGGATATCCAAGGGGAGAAAGAAGCCTTGGAGTCTGCTATTTCAACAGCATCGGAGCCGAAAAGAACCTAACCGAGGCAGCAAAATTGTTTCAGAAAGCCGCAGACCAAGGAGATGCCGACGCACAAAGCAATCTAGGTTTGTGTTACGCGAGTGGTCTTGGCGTTGAGAAAAACCTAGCCGAGGCCGCAAGATGCTATCAGAAGGCCGCAGATCAAGGAGATGCCGTAGCACAGAACCTTCTTGGACGCTGCTACTACGAAGGCAATGGTGTTGAACAGAACTTTGCCGAGGCAGTAAAATGGTATCGAAAGGCCATAGAGCAAGGAAATGCCTGGGCTCAAAACAATCTCGCTTGGTGCTATGAGACAGGCGGTGGCGTTGGTCAGAACTTTGTTGAAGCGGCTAAGTGGTATCAGAAAGCCGCAGATCAAGGAAATGCTAACGCTCAAATCAATCTTGCACGCTGCTACTACGGGGGCATCGGTGTTGAAAAAAATCCAGCCGAGGCAGCAAAATGGCATCTCAAAGCCGCATACCAAAGACACAAAGAAGAACTGCGGATTTTAGTGAAATCCTTAGTGAATTATTACCACGAAGGATCTGACACACCGGAAGATACGGCCAAAGCTTCCAGTAACTCCATCACAGTATCTCCTTCTCCAACAGCCACTCCGTAAGCCGCTCTTATTTCCCACGAAGAATTCATCCTTCATCCTTCCGGTTTCATCCCCTACTCTCCTCCGATGCTCGACATCCGACTTCTCCGGGAAAACCCCGCTGCCATCAAGGCCCGGCTTGCCACCCGCTCCCACCAATTTGGCGATCTGGTCGATCAGATCCTTGCCATTGATGCCCGTCGCCGGGAGAGCGAAACCCGCCTCCAGCATCTCCGTGCGGAGCGCAATCGCCTCAGCAAGGAGATCGGGGGGATCAAGAAGGTCGGTGGAGACTCCATCGAGCAGGAAAATCAGGTCAAAGCCTTCGCCTTTGAAATGGAAGAGCTTGGCCGCACTGCCACCGAGCTTGATAGCGAGCAACGCGATCTCCTCCTTCGCGTGCCGAATCTTCCCGCTCCCGGACTTCCCGAGGGAAGTGATGCGGCGGCTAATGTGGCAATCCGGCATTGGGGAGAGCCTGCCTTAAAAAGCTCCGAAGATCATGTTGCCATTGGAGAGCGCCTCGGGCTCTTCGATCTGGAGCGCGCCGCGAAAATCAGTGGCAGCGGATATGTCCTTTTCACCGGGGCCGGGGCACGCCTGGAACGCGCCTTGATCAACTTTCTCCTCGATCTTCAAACCCGCTCCCACGGCTACACGGAAATCGCACCACCCGTTCTCGTGCGACGGGAATGCATGGAGGGAACGGGGCAGTTGCCCAAGTTTGAGGATGATATGTATGGCTTTGATGAGGGGGCCTCTTTTCTCACTCCGACAGCCGAGGTCTCCCTCACCAATATCTATCGCGAGGAGATCCTCCCTGAGTCCCAGCTTCCCATCAAGCTGACCGCCTGCACCCCCTGCTTTCGCCGCGAGGCCGGATCGGCAGGACGCGAGACACGCGGGATGATCCGGATGCACCAGTTCGACAAAGTGGAACTAGTGAAAATCACGACGCCGGAGCAGGCCGAGCAGGAACTGGAATCCCTCACTGCCGATGCCGAAAAGGTGCTCCAGCTTTTGCAACTCCCCTATCGCGTTCTGGAACTCTGCACGGGAGACATCGGCTTCTCCGCAGCACGCACCTACGATCTCGAAGTCTGGGCACCGGGACAGGGCGGATATCTGGAAGTCTCCAGTTGCTCCCACTTTGGCGATTATCAGGCACGCCGCATGAATCTTCGCTATAAGAATGCCGAGGGGAAAAATCAATTTTGCCACACACTGAACGGTTCCGGTACGGCGCTGCCACGCCTCTATGTTGCACTCCTAGAGACCCATACCCAGCCGAGCGGCCCGTTTATTCTTCCAGAACCACTCCAGCCCTACTTTGGTGTCGCGCAAATTGGTTAATGCCACACACGCCATTTCTCCTCTGACGGCAGAGGTCAGGCGGATGCTTGCCCCTATCCGGAGAACGAAAAAATTCATCGTCGCTGTCTCGGGAGGAGCGGACTCCACCGCACTGCTTCATCTACTGATTGAGGCTGGATTTAACAATCTCGTCATCGCCCACTTCAATCACCAGCTGCGGGGAAAGGCATCACAGGCCGACGCAGCTTTTGTAAGACGTCTTGCAGCCAAATTACACCTGCCCTTTGATCTCGGCTCGGGAGATGTCCGCAGCCTTGCCGGGGAACGAAAACTCTCCTTGGAAACTGCCGCGCGTCAGGCTCGTTATGACTTCCTGAGTGCTGTAGCCCAAAAACACCATACCAGAGCACTGTTCCTAGCCCATCATGCCGATGATCAGGTCGAAACCTGTCTCTTCCAGTTTCTGCGAGGCTCCGGAGCGGCGGGATTGTCTGGAATGAAGTCTCATTCTCAGCGAGCGATCGGGGGCACCACGCTGGACCTGCACCGACCATTGCTTGGCATCTCCAAACAGCAACTTCTTAACTATCTCGAGGAAAATAAAATCCGCTACCGCGAGGATGCCACCAATGCAATTGCAGAGGCCTCCCGCAATAAAATGCGCCTCAGACTCCTCCCTATCATCGAGGAACTCTTTGGCTCTTCCTTTCGGAGTGCTATTGCACGCAGTGCTAGGATATTTACAGATGAAGAGGATCTCCTCTCCTCTATGACTCTTCCTATGGCGGCGAAGGAAGAACTATCCGTTAAAATGCTGCGCGAACTTCACCCTGCGCTTAAGCGGCGTATACTCCACTCCTGGTTGAAAAACTCCGGCATCATCGAACCGGGCTTCGACGAGGTAGAGAAGGTTATGTCCCTGCTCGACCATGATGCCCAGGGAAAGGGCATTTCCAAGATCAACCTCCCTGGCAATCTCCATGCCCGCCGCAAAGCGGGGGTGATTTTTATTGAGAGCGGCGCTTAGCGACACCGCCTCTACTTCTTCGAGGATGGTCTTCCACCCTCCGGAGCGGCAAGCAACTCCCCGAGAATAGCGGATTTTTCGGGAATCAGTGTGATTGCTGCCTCACCGGCAATCACATTCTGCGTTTCCAAAACCTTAAACAGTGCTTGGGAAATATCCTCGTCTTCCGAGATTATTTTTAACGCCTCCCCAACGATGTGTGGTCGCATGGCAGCTGCCTTGGCAAACTCGATGGCCGCCTGCTGCTCCGCGGTGCTGGCGATGATATTCACCTGATTGGTGCCATCCTGCTTGATGGCAGAAGTCACCTGCCTCAGGCGGTTCACAACCTTGGCCTCAATTTGCTTGATCATGCCGACATCCCTGAAATGGACTTTGCGGATATAGACCGAGCCAAGGCTGTAGCCCCATTCCACCGAGTGCGGGGAAACCTCGGAACGCACCGTCTTACTCATCAGGTGCCGATTCTGCAACATGTCTGCCAGCGGCAGGTTATTCAGACAGCGCACAGCAGAGTTGCCAACATTGGCAGCCAAGGAGCCGCGGGGGTCGGCATTTTTGAAGAGATAAGCAATCGGGTTGTTGACCACCATTTCATACCAGATCCCGATTCCCATGGGCGCCCCCTCCTCCGAATTCACCGGCGTGCTACGGAGGTACTGCTGATCTAGCCGGAGATCAAGCACATGACATTTTCCAAGAAAGCTGACCAGAAGAGCCTTGATCCCGATTTTGAAAATCAGGAGATGAATACCGGGCTCATCAATCACCGCTATGACATTGCCGAAGAGGACATAGACCTTTGCCTCCCGCTCATTAACAATCGTATAGAGACCAAGTAGACGGGCGACTCCTAAAATCGATGGGAAGAGAAAGAACATCACGACAAAGGTCACGACGGCGGCACTAAAAAATTGAAGAAAGGGCTGGCCTATAAGGGGATTAATCATGGGTGCTCCCTTGCATAATGACACGCGTCGCTTCACTGAAGAGCTTGAGGCGAACATTGCGGACATAGGCTGTGAGCGCTCCCTGACTGCTCTTTTTCAGCTCTCCCAGTTCTTCAGCTAGGGCCACAATCGGCTGCACCTCAGCCTGGGCCTTGAGGGTCTCGATTTCCACAGCTCGCTTGGACTGGACGATTTTCTGGTCTGCCGAGGCCTGGGCCAGGCTGATGTCCGAAGAGACCTGATTGTAAGCAGTATTGATCGCCGCAAGTGCCGACTCGACCTCCTCGGGGGGATCGATTCCCGTGATCAGAGAGGCATCGAGGGCAATTCCATAACGGGCCGCAGAGTCGGAACACTCCCTCTCCATGTGATCGTTGATGTCACTGAGATTTTTCCGCAGGTCATTGATGGAAATACCGATCACGGCGGTTGCCGCTATATTATGAAGGGCGGTGGCGTCCCCCTGCCTGGCATTGGGTGGCGCCTCAAAGTTGGCGATGCGTTCCCTCAAGATGGAGACAAAATAGGCCATGATATGGGTGATCGGGTGCTTGATGCCGAAAAGGTAGGCATACAGATTCGCCTCTGAAATATGCCAGCGTATCTGCCCCTTTAGGCCTGTATTTAGCTGATCCTTGGTCACAGCCTCCAATAGGCTGTCGTCGCGTAGGCTGCGCGGGTTTTCCGGATCGAGAGCCATGTTGATTGTCTGGGTGGCAATCGAGACTTTATAGACACGCTCCCANNGGGCCGCCCGGCGGAATCACCCGGAGCTGCGGATAGTTGTAGCGTTCCTTCTCCTCGGCAGAGAGTAGTGTCGCAATCGGGGAATCGGTGGTCATCGCCGTGCCGACACGCTCAGCACGTCCAAAGGAGGTCTTCACCGCGCGCTCATTTTGGTTGACGGTGTAGAGACCAGCCACGAGATAGCGAACGAGAAACCAGGCGATAAAACCGACGCCACAGCCAAGAAGAGTGAAGGTCATGCGGGGAGAATAATCAGATAAAGCCGACCTTCCCTTCAACAGGCAAGAGAAAAGGGCTGCAATTTTGGCGGGTTGTCCCGTCTCCCCAAATTCGTATCTCAGAGGTGAATAAGGAATCATCAAGGAATCCACACCTGCTTCATGATAAGAAGGTTTTGGGAGAGGTTCTTCTAATGGTCGCCGTGGTCCGCATGTTCAGTGTTGTTCTCAGGATCTAGGTGAGCTCTATACCCGCCCGCGCCACAAAGAATCGGTCCTAAATTTTCCCCTTACAAAGCACTCACTTCATCCAGAACCTCACCCGAGGTCATCATCCTTAGATTCTTGGCTCAGTATGCTTTGCCGAAGATAACCCTGCGCACGCTCGCTTCTCCGCTGAAAGGACAGATTCCGGACTCTTCAGTAAATTCCCCGCCATCGACTTCAGGAATGCAGCGGATGGTGACTTTCAATTCTTCCTTTATCTTGGCCTCCACTTCGGGACTTCCATTCCAGTGAGTCAGGGCAAAGCCTCCATGGATCTCGGGTTTATTGGGATTCTGCGGCGTGAAAAAGGCATAGAACTCCTCCTTGCTGTCAATTTTGCGGATATGCTCTTTGCGGAAAGCAAGTGCTCGGGCAAGCAGGCTCAGCTGAATGTCTACAAGTAGTTCCGGCACTCGTATACTGAGCGAATCGGCGGGGAGGAATTCCTTCTCCTTCGGTCCCTTGTCGCGGCGTGCTACGGCGGCATTTCCAGATTCCAGATCTCGCGGACCGATCTCAATGCGGAGCGGCACCCCCTTCTTGATCCACTCCCAGCTCTTCACTCCACCGCCAAGATCACGAGAATCAATCTCCACGCGAAGGGCCTCGCCAGCGTAGGTTGACTCACGCAGCGTGGATGCGATCTCCTCCGCCTTTGCAAGGACCGCTGCCCGGGTCTCCTCCTTTGGTGTGATCGGGATGATGACGACCTGTGTGGCAGCAATGCGCGGTGGCATCACGGCCCCGTCATCATCGCCATGAGCCATAAGTAGCGTTCCGATAAGGCGTGTGCTGACTCCCCAGCTTGTGGTCCAAGCTAGTTCCTCAGTGTTGGTGCGTGAGAGAAATTTAATGCCGGAGGCCTTTGCGAAATTCTGCCCCAGGAAATGTGAGGTGCCCGCTTGGATCGCCTTTCGATCCTGCACCATCGCCTCAATGCAATAGGTGCGAACGGCACCGGGGAAGCGCTCGCTCTCACTCTTCTCGCCACGGATTACGGGAATTGCCAGCCAGTCGCGGGCGAAGGTTTCGTAGACGCCGAGCATTTTCTCAGTCTCTTCGATGGCTTCTTTTTCCGTCTCATGGGCGGTATGCCCCTCCTNNTCCCAGCGGACAACATTCGCCCATTGATTAAGCAGAATTGGAAGGTCGCGGTACGATTTCACCCATTTTGCATAGGTCGCGCCGATAATAGTCTCGGAGGTCGGGCGTACCACCAAGGGCTCGGTCAACTCCCCGGCGGGAACCAGTTTTCCTTCCTTCAGTTCCAAACGGTGATGAGTGACCACGGCACACTCTTTGGCAAATCCTTCCACATGATCAGCCTCCTTCTGAAGATGACTCAGGGGAATGAATAGAGGGAAGTAAGCGTTCTTGTGCCCGGTTGCCTTGAACATGGCGTCAAGAGCGCCCTGCATCCGTTCCCAGAGGGCATACCCCCACGGTCTGATCACCATGCAGCCTCGCACCTCGGAGTTCTCAGCCATCTCGGCACTCCTAACTACTTGTTGATACCACTCGGGAAAATCCTCCTCGCGACGCGGGGATATGGCGCTTTCGTTGCCTTTGCTCATAGGGGGCAAACGCTATCCGACAGGAGCTAAGAGCCGCAAGCATGGAGCAAGCAACGCAATCAGTCTGAGAGGTTTGGTGTTGATGAAATCATTTGGGGATTCACTGATCGGGCCATTTGATTAGATAATCCACTCGAGACCCACCGGATGAACCTGCTTTCCCTCCATCATGTGGCAATCATCTGCTCCGACTACGCTCGATCGAAGGCATTCTACACCGAGATCCTCTCTCTCAAGATCATTTCCGAAATCTACCGACCCGAGCGTCATTCCTATAAACTCAATCTGGCTGTTCCCGGCGGAGGGGAAATAGAGCTGTTTTCATTTCCATCCCCTCCATCCCGCCCGACACGCCCTGAAGCGCTGGGACTGAGGCATCTGGCTTTTTCAGTCGATCGTCTGGATGAACAGGTCGATGATCTTGTTGCTCACAGCATTCCGGTGGAGCCGGTAAGGCTCGATGAAATCACAGGGCAGCGCTTCGCCTTTTTTTCCG
>PLEU01000013.1 GCA_003136515.1 Spartobacteria bacterium | reverse complement strand
TCAGCAAGTCGTCTTAAGCGGTGGCTGCTTTCAGAATAAACTCTTAAGCGAGTGGACGATCTCTGCATTGCGAGAAAATGACTTTTTGCCTTACTGGAATCAGAAAGTTCCTCCTAATGATGGAGGGCTTTCCGTCGGTCAGGTCCTAGGAGGTCATCATGTGCTTGTCCGTTCCAGCTAAGTTAGTTTCGATTACCGGAGAAGACCCAAAGAATCGAACCGGCAAAGTGAGTTTTGGTGGAATCCTAAAGGACATCAGCCTTGCCTACACCCCTGAGGTACAAGTGGGGAGCTATGTTCTGGTACACGTTGGGTTTGCCATTTCAGTCATTGACGAAGAGGAAGCTCAGTTTGTTTACAGTTATCTGAACTCCACAGATGAAAGTCCCGATGCCTTCGGTTCAGAGCTCTTATGAGTCTCAAATATATTGACGAGTATCGGGACGCAGACCTTGCACGAAAATATGCGCAACAAATCGGCGCGATCACGACTCGTCCATGGAAAATCATGGAAGCCTGCGGAGGACAGACTCACGCCATCGTCAAATATGGCATTGACCGCCTTTTGCCAGCTCAAGTCACGTTAGTCCACGGTCCGGGTTGTCCGGTATGCGTGACCCCGATGTCGACCATCGATTCCGCAATTCTGCTCGCGTCCCGGAGTGAGGTCATCCTTTGTTCATTCGGGGATATGCTTCGAGTACCCGGAACAAACAAAGATCTTTTGACCGCTAAATCCGAGGGGGGCGACGTAAGAATCGTCTATTCACCGATGGACGCTCTGAAGATTGCGCGAGACAATCCCGGTAAAGAAGTCGTCTTCTTCGCAGTNNCGTATGGCAGTGTTTCAAGCGAAACAGTCGCAAATTCACAATTTTTCGATGTTGGTTTCACAGGTCTTGGTGCCGCCGGCGCTCGAAGCAATCCTATCGTCAAGAGATCATCAGATCAGTGGATTTTTGGCCCCTGGCCATGCCTGTACGATCACGGGGTATGCTGACTACGAGTCTATTGCGCGTAGATACTCGGTTCCGATTGTGGTCACGGGTTTCGAGCCAGGGGATATTCTTCAAGGCTTGGCCATGTGTATTCTTCAACTTGAAGAGGGAAGATCGGAAGTTGAAAATCAGTACACTCGCTGCGTTCAAAGGAGCGGTAATCGTGCCGCCCAAGCGATGCTTACCGAGACCTTTGAGATCGGGCCTAAAGTCTGGCGAGGCCTAGGTGAGCTTAGTGCGAGTGGATTGCGCCTAAAACCCGAGTATCGATCTATGGACGCCGAGATACGCTTTGGTCTGGAAGCCGAAAAACCCGAGGCCGAGTCTCAATGTATCAGCGGCCTGATCCTTCAAGGTCTAAAGAAGCCCCCTGAGTGTTCTGAGTTCGGCAAGGGCTGTAGACCCGAGCGCCCCAGAGGCGCGACGATGGTTTCATCCGAAGGCACCTGCGCCGCGTACTATCGCTATCGTAGAGAAGAGGTATAGGAAATGGAAACTGACTCGAAGGCGCTCAGTTGCGGCCTACCTTTTGACGGTCCTGATAAGATCTTGCTTGCCCATGGCGGAGGCGGACGCCTGATGCAACAGCTGATTCATGGGATTTTCTCTAAGACCTTCTCGAACAGCTTACTCAATACAGAACACGATTCGGCTGTCCTACCTCCTCAAATAGGTAGGCTCGCTTTCACTACTGATTCCTATGTCGTCAAACCGATATTCTTTCCGGGAGGTGATATTGGAAAACTGGCTGTTTTTGGAACGGTCAATGATCTCGCGATGAGTGGTGCTAGTCCGCAGTATTTGAGTGTCGGAATGATTCTCGAAGAGGGCTTTCCGATTGAGCGACTCGAGAAAATCGCGAAGTCCATGCAAACGGCCGCCGAACTTTGTAATGTCCAAATCGTCACGGGGGATACCAAAGTTGTCGAGCGCGGTAAAGGCGATGGTATCTTTATCAATACGGCAGGAATTGGAGTCATTGATCACCCACTTTCGATTCAACCTACCAGCGTGCGCGAAGGAGATGCAGTCCTCCTGAGTGGCGATTTAGGCCGGCATGGAATCGCGATCATGGCAGCTCGCGAAGGAATTTCCTTTGAAACCACCATTGAGAGTGACTGTGCCCCCTTAGCTGAGATGGTTTTGGACTTATTTGGTTCGGATATAGAGATTCATTGTCTCCGGGATCTCACGCGTGGGGGACTTGCGAGTGCCTTGAATGAGATTGCCTCAAAATCAAAGTGCTCGATTGCGATTTCAGAAGAGCAAATTGCGGTCGACTCCCAAGTTCGTGGGGCATGCGAGATGTTGGGGCTAGATCCACTGTATGTAGCAAATGAGGGGAGATGTGTTGCATTTGTTCCACAAAATCAAGCTGAACGGGCGATCGAAATTATGCGTAAACATGCTGTGGGAGTTGGGGCCAGTCGTATTGGGAGTGTTCTAGCAACGACTGCGGCACGAGTGTTTCTAAAGGGAGCCATTGGAGTTTCGCGCATTTTGGATTTATTAAGTGGTGAACAGCTTCCAAGAATATGCTGAGCGACTCACTGTGGAAGTCGGGATCTGATCCGACAATTTTAGATTCTAGGTTAGAACGTGCACCCTATCTTAAGCACTATGTTTGCTTCATGGCATGGTTCCTGCGTATATCGAGAGCATCATTGGCGCGGAGATCATGCGACGTCATGTCAATTAGCTTTGCAGCTGTGCTTAGTCAAAAAATTGGGGGATCGAGTCATGAANNTAGGCGGCACGCTGACGAGAAGGCTTCGAAAGCTCAATCACGAAGTACTGATCGCTAATTCTCGCGGACCTGAGTCACTTGCCTCACTCGCTAAAGAAACGGGTGCTCGCCCGGTGACGGTCAGAGATGCCGTGAAAGGCGTAGACTTGGTAATCATCACGATCCCCGAAAAGAGCATCGAACAGCTCCCAAAGGACCTCTTCGAAGGTGTGCCGAAATCGGTCCCCGTGGTCGACACCGGCAACTACTATCCCTCCATGCGGGACGGCGTGATGACTGAGCTTGAAGAAGCGCCCTCTGAAAGTTCTTGGGTGTCTACGAAGCTCGGCCGCCGTGTGATCAAAGCGTTTAACAATATTCCTGCTCCAAGCCTGGGGACCGCAGGGGTAACTCGCGGTACCCANNGACCCAGGGGCGCATCGCCTTGCCGATCTCTGGTGATGACTCAAAATCAAAGGAACTCGTGATGAGGCTTGTCGAGGAATTGGGTTTTGACGCTATCGACGCAGGAAGCTTGGATGACTCTTGGCACCAGGAGCCGGGCACACCCGTCTATTGTACCAATCTAGATGCAGAGGAGCTGCGAAAGGGCCTTGCCCAAGTCGATAGAGAACGTTCACAGAGGCTCCGAAAAATCGCCGAAACAAAGTTCACGCAACTTCCAGCGGACTTCACACCTGAAATGATCGTGAAAATGAGCCGGGATATTCAGAAGGCAGCCTAATTGTTCGGGGGACGAGAATGCGCGGGCCTTTGATTGCCTATGAGTTGATGTTCTGGCACAACAGGATCGCAAATGAATACCCAATTCAGGGATCAGAGCAGATTAAACTTTTCTTTTATTTTTTGGGATTTCACTAACCCCAGGTCTTGAGATTCTAATTCTGGCTGCTCCAAGTTTTCTAATCTGTGCCTCTGACTTGCGAGACACTCCCGGAATATCCAACGAGCGAATTGGCGCTCCAGCGCGGCCTACTCCTTCAATATCTTCAACTTCCTCGTCCCGACTCCGCTCCACATCCNNTCATCCCAGGAAGTCGGGATACCTTTTGCCTCACCGCCACGTTTAATTTTTGTAACCGGGTCATTTACCATAAAACCCTCCTTGAGGTGGTCTGATGAATCTTTGCTCTGCTTTTCGTATGGGTTGGATCAAAGAAAGACCTCCCCATTTCAATATCAAAGGGGAGGCCTTGATAATCAGCTTAAGCGGCTTGTACTGTTTCCCAATATCCCTTTTGATTGTAGTGCCGATAGAGATCCGACTCGTACTTTCTATCTGGAAGGAAGCCTTCAATATATTCTGG
>PLEU01000149.1 GCA_003136515.1 Spartobacteria bacterium | reverse complement strand
ATCCAATCCAAACCGTGCCGACAGGCTTTTGGTTGGAACCTCCCCCCGGTCCTGCAATTCCTGTCGTGGCGAGCGCGTAAGTTGCCCCGCTTCGGAGACGCGCCCCCTCCGCCATGGCCTGCACGACCTCTCCGCTCACAGCGCCGTAGGTCTGAATCTGCGCCGAGTCCACTCCGAGAAGGTCACTCTTGGATTCGTTGCTATAAGTGACAAACCCCTCTAGAAAAACCTCCGAGGCTCCAGGAATATCTGTGAGGCGGCTTGCAAGTAGTCCTCCAGTACAGGACTCCGCCGTGGCAAGAGTCGCCTTGCTTTTGCGCAACAAGGAGAGCACAACTTCCTCAAGAGAATCGTTGGACAGAGAAACAAGATGATCTCCTATTGCCGTCAGTAAAAACGGTTCCACTTCATTGAGAACCTCTTCGTTGCCAATCAGTCGGAAATCAACCTCATTGGGCCGGGCGCAGTAACCAACCTCTAGGTCAGAGCGCTTGGAAAGCTCCAATCCGATGCGGGATTCCAAGAGGGATTCTCCCATGCCGACGATTCTGTAAATGCGGCATTTTTGTTTAGGATCGAAGCTGGAAAAACTGGCGAGAAACGGGAAGAGATGTTCCCGAGCCATTGGCTGAAGTTCCCGAGGAGGCCCAGGCAGCAAAAAGATATGAGGGGTTTTCCACGAGACTCCCTCAATAGGAGGTATGGAGAGGCCGGGCGCCGTACCATTTTCATTTGGAAGCACAGTTGCACCCTCGGGCACCATGGTTTGCCTCTCCATGCGTGGCTGAAAAGTGAATCCGCGACGACGGCATCGGTCCTTAATCCGCTCCAGTGTTTCAAGGTGAGGGGATAATTTCAGGCCGAGAAGCTCCGCAACCAACTCTCGGGTGATGTCATCGGTGGTCGGCCCCAATCCCCCGGTAACAATGTGAACATCACAGCGGGGAAAAGCTTCCAACATGGCGGTGCGAATAGCGGATCCATCTGGCACAGTGGTCTGTCGGTCAATCCTGAGGCCGATGGGAAACAACTCTTTTCCAAGCCATTGCAGATGCAAATCACGGACCTGACCAAGAAGCAATTCACTCCCCGTATTGAGCAACTCAACACGGATGGGTTGCACTCTTGGGTGCTCCATCATTTCTCTCCTCCTGTCAGCAGCGCAAACCAATGTTCAACCATGCCTCTTTGCCATCTGGCCTCCTCCACGTCATAAGCATGACGTAGATTGGCCAGAAGACGGGCGAGGATTTGGCGGGGTTCGGGATTTTCCAAGTGCTCGTCGGTCAATTCAATCNNGTCTGCTATTGTGAGGATACGTCCTTCATGAAAGGGATCAAAGTATGTCTCTCCAGAGCGAGCGATAAAGTGCCCCGGAAGATTCACTCCATGAATGTTTATGCCCGCACGGCTACCGACGAATATATAGAGAAGGCTAAGAGTCAAAGGGAGACCTTTTCGATTTTCTATAACAGATGGGATCAAGGAATTCTCATGATTGTAGTAATCGTCAGTATTTCCATTGAATCCGAGTTCCCCATGAAGATAATCGATGAGAGGAGTTAGTGGATCTTGCGCGTCCAATGAAATCCGCTCTCTGATTGCGCCTCCCCAGATGTCGAGAAGTTTTCTGTAATGGTCCACATCAATCCAGGGCATCAGAGCACTCGCTATAAGCCAACAGGCCTCCTCCAGCGGAAAGTCAGTACTATGGAGAATAAGAGAATCCAACGAGGCGGAAGCGGCCTTTCCCGAAATTGCATGGAGAACTTCCTGTGCATGGGCGGCAACAATCGCCGAATCAGCATTAACAAGATCACGTAGATCTGGCACTGCCCGATCCCCTTGCAGAACTAATTGCTCCTTAACCAAGCCCACCGTCTCTGGATCGTCATCACGAAAGAGTCGGCTCAAGGCATCGATCTGTGACGACATGAAACTCTATTTACGAGTTAACACAGCTTATATCAAGTGCAGTCATCCCAATTTTTTTTGGTCGAATGGTATTTCCTGAAAAACAAAAAAACCACCTTCTCCCCTAAAGGAAAAGGTGGTTTCTAGTGAATTCTTTTCTAGTTACAGTCCTATGGTGTCTGTGACTGGTGAGCCAACACCATTCAGCAATGGGGTTGTGTTTGTCCCAACTCCCAAGTTGACACCTTTAGCTCCGGAAATCGTGTTTGCCCATGCACCAGTGTTGGTATTTCCACTAGATATGGCCACCGACACGTTGTTAAAGTATGTCGTAATTTGAGCTGAGTTGAGTCCAAGCTTGGTAAGCTCTGTAGGAGTGACCCCAGCCAATTTGAAAGCGGCGATAATATCACTAGCATTGTTTTTATTATTAGCGTTGGCCGTACCAGCAAACTGAGAGGGATTAAGTGGTACTAGCTGGCCTACTGATGGTACGAATGTCTCTAAATAGGTAGCGTAAAATCCTTGGCAGATTCCAGTGGCAACTGCATTCAGATTTGCCGATGTGACTCCAACGGCCAAGACAGCACCTTTGACAATTCCATCCATTATTTGTGCTGATGCAGCTGTAGCCCACTCGGAGTCATTTACACCAGAAACCTGAGTGATGAGTCCGAGTGTCTCAGCACCGATCGCACCAGATGGATATTTGGTTTGTACGGAAGCACTTGTAGAAGTTGCTTGTACAGCTGCAGCTGCCTGCGTCAGTGCTTTGGATAGTGATAGGACATTCGAGTAAGTCTGACCATAAAGACCTGCTGTGTTTGTCGCTGAATTGGTGTTGATGGCACCCAATCCGTTAATTGCATTTGCAGCCACTGCTGATGCCGCGTTCGCTAGTCCTGTTAAATTAGCTGGTTGCGGATTTCCTGTCGGCCCGATTGGCTTGGCGCTAAAGTTCGGGAGATAAACACCATTTGTTGCAGGGCCGGTTGATGGAACCTTTGCCCACTGCTTGGTACCAGTCAGATAGGCTTTCACGGCAGCTGCGAGGCTCGCTTTTGCAACTGCTGAGGCTGCTGTAATTTGTGTTGCGGCTGTTTTCTCGTTAAGTGTCAAAACTGCCTGTGCATTCGTAGCCTTGTTGACAGAAGCAGTAGCTGGCTGGGCACCGAATATTGGGAATACAACTCCGGCAGAGTTTGTGGTGAAGGCCATGCTTGCTGCAACTGCTTCTTTAGCGAAGCCAGGTCCAAGATCAGGCACACGGGCTGTGGCCACAGCCGTAACAGCAGTAGCTGTTGTCAGCGCTGGGTTTTGTCCAAAAATCGTTACTGAGTTCGTGGTCTTCTTTCCAGTTTTCAGATTAATGGAAACAACTTTTTCAGTAGAAACACCATTGGTATAGGTTTCAGGATTTGATAGGGCGTTCAGTGTTGCTGTATAGAGCTGGTTGCGGAACTGCTGTGACTGAGCCACCGGTGTGTTGGTGCTGTTCGTTGCAATCCCAGATACATACTGCGTGTAACTGTTGGATGTAGTCGCAAGCAACGCTTGGTTACCCTGAAATAGCGCATTGGCCATCTCTTGAAGCAGGACGGTATTTGTTGTCCCTGAAGGGACATTGAAAGCTTGCCCATTTGTAACATAACCCAGTTGGATCGCTCCAAGCTGCAAAGCAACCTGATTAACAGGTTGTGTAGCTGACGCCGTGGTAAGTGCTCCAAAACCTGTCAAGGCGAGAGCCGCAGCCACTTTTATTGTGCTTTTGAAGCGGTTGTTGTTCATGGGTTTCATCAGTTGGTTGATTGAATTGAGTGGCTTTTTTGGGCTTCTGGTTTCTGAATTGGATTGGGAATTAAGTGACATCTACAGTTAGAACACTGTCACGTCAATAGTTTTTTCTGTGCAAATCTATTCTTGATAGGTGGACTTTTTTCAAGGTCCTTTGGTGAATCACCAGCCCAGTGGATGGAAGTATTTTCTTGTGACAGTTTCGTCATAATTTTTCAGAGTACTGATGCTAAAGTCAACTTTCGGCTGCAAATATATGGCATGAGCCGACTGAACTACGACTACTCAGATTGATTTGATCTCTCCTCCGTGGTGTTAGGGCAATTGATTTCAAGCAATGTTCCGCAGGAATTGAAGTAGAACGAAAGGCTAGTCCTGAAAAACCACTGGAATTGCCTCGGGCAAATTGTAGAGTTCGCGGCGTGCGTTTTCTTATTCTCTTCCCAGTCCTGCTCGCCTTTGCATTTCTCGAAATTTTTATAGGCGGAGCACGGACTCTCTACGCGATCCCGGGCATTTCCCTTGTCGGAATTGCCGCCCTAATCTCCCTCCTCCCGGACTACAGGACCAGCAACAGGGCCGATATCCCGGCTCTGGCTGCGAGCCTTCTCTTTGCAGCATACATTCTGATTAGAAACAGATTCTCGGAGATTGAATACATCGCACGCCTTCAGTTTTTCATCATGGCGGGAAGTCTCTTAATTTACCTGCTCTTCACCCTTGTGCTGACACGTCCGGCGGATAGGAAGTTGTTTTTTGGTTTTTTGATGATTCTGGCCATAGCTCAGTTGATACCCGCCGTCATTCAGTTCACGCAGGCCGATTCCTGGATGCCTCTTCCATGGGCTCAGCGTCGTGACCATTACTGGCGGGCAAGCGGCTTCTTTATCTCTCCCAATCATTTTTCAGGTTTCCTCGAGATCATCGCCCTGCTTTCCGCGAGCCTTACAATCTGGGGTCGCGCCAAGGTCACGATGCGCATCCTGCTAGGTTACACCTGCATCGCCTGCATCACCGGGGTGGCCATTTCGGGGAGTCGCGGCGGATACCTGAGTCTGGTTTTCGGTTCTGCGGTCCTACTGATCCTCACACTGGTCGCCTGGCGGCGCTTAAAAAGGGATCATTTTATCATGGCGGCAAGCATCTCGACCGGTGCGGCACTCGCGCTCTTTGGAGGGATTTTGCTGATTCTCTTCATGAGCCCCACCCTCGGGGAAAGGGTGATGCAGATCAATGATCCGGAAAATCCCCGACTGATCCTCTGGCCTGCCGCGCTGCATCAGTTTCAGCTCTCGCCCATCTGGGGAACGGGTGGATTCTCCTATCTCTACTACGGGCGGATGTTCCGCGATCCNNTATCCATGTCCATGACGACTACCTTCAATTGCTGGCGGATTATGGGCTGGTCGGCGCAATCCTATTCGTCATCTTCCTTTTCCTTCATCTCCGGGCCGGAGCCTCCTCGTTCATCAAACTTTCCATCCCCTCCATTTCCAGATCCGCAGATCTGCAGAGCGACCGGCTTGCCCTGAATATCGGCTCCCTCGCTGCAGTAGCTGACTATATAGTGCATTCCGTTGTGGACTTCAATATGCAGCTGCCACTCAATGCGCTGTTAATGGCGTGCATCCTGGCTTTCCTCGCGAATCCTGGCTCACCGCGTGAGGAAAGTTCCTATGGCGAACCGGGGGAATTCTTCCGGAGACTCCTGAGGTATGCCTTGCCAGTTCTCGGACTTGCCATGATGATCTATGGGATTCCCATGATCCGAGGGGAGTATCTTGCCGAGCGGGCGAGGATTGCCCTGCGTGACGATCATCCCAAGGAATCGCTTCAATTCGCACGTGCCGGCTCTGTAATTACCCACGACAATCCTGAACTCTATTTTTATCGCGGAGAGGCAGCCATGCAACTCGCCATGGAAGCCAGGAATCGGGGACTTCAAAACGCTCTTTCCTTGGAAGCAGTGGGCTCGTTTTCATCCGGGTTGAAGGTATTCCCCTATGACTCCCGACTCGCACTCAAACTGGCCCAAGCCCAAGCTGCGGCGGGCGATTATTTCTCCGCCATCGGATCGGTGGATTACGCGGAGAAGCTTGACCCTAATTCAGCCTTTGTCCCTGCTTACCGTGGCATCGTCGAGTATTCCTTTGGCAACTTTGAGGATGCGAGGATTGCTTTCAGCCAAGCAATTGACTTGGGTGGAGAGGGGGCTCAGATAGCTCAGAAAGGGATCGATTTGATTGATCAACAGCAAAAGAAGGAGGATGCCGATCAATCTCAGGATGCTTCGGCATCGCCCGACGCCACCCCTGATCGCGACATAAAAGCGGTCTACAACAAGTCGGATTCTTCGTCTCCCACTCCACCAGATGCCTCCCCATCCGAGCCTGATTCCACCGAATCCAGTAGCGATCTCATGCATGCCCTTCCATCTGCAACGCCTCATTAATTCTGAAGGGGGGGATTAGCCCTACAGCGTCGAGATTCACGCAGCATCGATATTGATGCTGATAATCTCACCCTCACCCGTCGTGACTCGTACAAGCGCCGGTCGACAACAGACCGCGCAATCCTCAATCATCTCGACACTCCCGTCGACAGCTGTCTCAACCTGGATTGCAAACTCCTCTCCGCACTGCGGACATTGAACGAGGATTTCTTGCAGCCAGTCCATGGATCAACGCCGGTTCCGATAAATTGTCATGGTACGCAAAAAAAGGCTGAATAAGTGGAGAGATAGAGCGTTCTGGTCTCCGGACTCTGCCCCCTAGTTTCCTTCTTTCTTACCTCCATACCTTTTATTTTAACTTTCTAAAAAATCCTTTGCGTGGGATCCAGTCACTCTAGCGGTCGGAAATATTCATGCGGTTCGATCCGCCGCGCATCCCCCCAGAGGGTTTCCAAACCATACACCTCCCGGCGATCTTCGTGAAAGATATGCACGATCACGCTGCCGTAGTCGATGATCACCCACTGACTCCCAGGGAAACCATCCTCGGCCAGCGGACGTTGGTTGGTAAGCTTGCGCACTCGCTCACGAACGGATGAAGCTATTGCCTTGAGCTGCGGCTCGGAAGTTCCCGAAACAATGACGAAGAAGTCGGTGAAACTCGAGATGTCGCGCATGTCAAGTATCACGGCATTCGCCGCCTTTTTATCAAGGGCCCCGTCAACACACATGCGGGCTAGGGCTTCTTCTGGATCAGGAGTGATAGGCGTCGTCGAAGCGACGGCCTTGGACTTAGCGACTTTAGGCTTGGTCATCGGCTAATGAAGCTCGCGAAGGGCTCGGGGGGAGATAGAGATGATGGGTCATGATGTAATTCCAAACGGTAGCAGGAAGAACATAACGCACGGAGAGCCCATTGGCGAGACGTTCGCGGATTTCGGTAGAGGAAAGATCAATCCTACGATGTACAAACTTGAATCCCCTCGCATCAACTACCTGAGTAGGATCGGCTTCGAACGAACGGTCAAAGACGGCAAAATCGACTAGGTTTCTCAGTTCCCCGATCTGATGCCAGCGGGAAAGCCGGTGCATTTGATCGGCCCCAATGAGATATAGAAATCGCACGCCGGGATGGTCATCAAGCAAGGAACGAACGGTGTCGATGGCAAAGGATGGGCCGTTACGGCGTAGTTCACGGTCATCAGCAGAAAACCGCGCTTCTCCCTCGATCGCCAGTCGCAGCATGGCAAGTCGGTCCGTCGCTGAAACCAGTGGGGGATTATCGGTCTTTAGCGGGGAAATTGAGGCTGGTAGAAAAATAACCCTATCCAAGTTGAGTGCCTCAAGGGCTGTCTGGGCGAGTATCAGATGACCCAGATGCACAGGGTCAAATGTTCCGCCAAAAAGGCCTACCCGCTCCACATGACCGGGAGTGCGATTTTGCATCACGATGCTTTTTTCATAGATCCCCGATTTTTCATCTTTCAGGTTTTAAGTTCTATCCGTTTTACTGGTAGAGTAGAAAAGGCTGACGCTCCGCCCTGAACTGCTCCAAAAATGGCTCCCAGGAGGCAATGATCTGCTCGGGACGCTTCGTCGCAAGTTCGCGACGGATAGTATCACTCCCATAGACCTTATAAAAAAGATTCAGCTTCTCACCGGAGGCTCTGGAAAAGATTGCACCGTGTGATTCCTGGTTGCACGCGGCCAGAGTGAAGAGCGATGCAGCGCAAAGATTCCCTCTGCCGTCGGCAGGCACATGAAAAATCACGCCGGGCCCGGAGGAGGTCTGATAAGGGTCCACTTCAAAATCGCGGCATTTTGTCCGTAGATACCAGAGCATATCCGGCTTTACCCAGGGTGCACCGAGAATTTGAAAGGCTCTTGGGGAAAACAGTCCCTGGTCAAGTCCTCCAGCCAGCTCGCCCACAACTCCCGTGATAACATAATAGTGCGGAGACATCGGTAACGGGATGTTCGGTGAGGTCGGCACCCAACGAAGTCCGGTCATCGGCCAAGTCATTGAGCGCGACCATCCGTGCATTCTCACCACTTGAAGATTAGCCTTCGGCCCCATCCACCCCTTGGCATTGGCCATCAGCGCCAGCTCTCCGACAGTCATTCCATGAACGTAAGGAATCGGAAACTGCCCCACAAAGGATATCCATTTTGGATCCATGCCCATTCCCTCGACGCGGTTGCCACCGAGGGGATTGGGACGATCCAGCACTATAAATTCCTTGCCCTGCTCGGCACAGGCCTCCAAGCATTTTCCCATTGTGCTGATGTAGGTGTAACTGCGGCAGCCGATGTCCTGCATG
>PLEU01000159.1 GCA_003136515.1 Spartobacteria bacterium | reverse complement strand
TACTACGGCGCGCAGACGGCCCGCTCGCTGATTCACTTCGACATCGGCAATGATACCAAGCCACCCGAACTGATAAAGGCCTTGGGACAGCTCAAGAAAGCCTGCGCCCTGGCCAATTGTGACCTCGGCAAGCTCTCTTCCGAAAAGGCCGACCTCATCAGCCGCGCCGCCGATGAGGTGATTGAGGGGAAGCTGAACGACCACTTCCCACTCCGCATTTGGCAGACCGGCAGCGGGACCCAGAGCAACATGAATGCGAACGAGGTTATTTCCAACCGTGCCATCGAGATGGCCGGAGGAGTTCTTGGCTCCAAGAAGCCGATCCATCCAAACGACGATGTGAATATGTCGCAGTCCTCTAATGATACTTTCCCGACGGCAATGAATATCGCGGCGGTAACGGTCGTCAGGGAACGGCTCCTCCCTGCGGTGAAGGAACTTCGCGCTGCGCTCGATTCCAAGGCCGTTGAATATGCCGATATCGTAAAAATCGGTCGCACCCATCTTCAGGACGCTACGCCCCTGACTCTCGGACAGGAATTTTCCGGCTATGTGGCAATGCTTGATTCCGATCTGGAACGAATCAAGGAAAGTCTCCCTGGATTAGAATCCCTTGCGATCGGAGGCACGGCGGTCGGCACAGGTCTCAATGCCCATCCGAAATTCGGTGCCACCGCAGCAGCTCATATTGCAGAACTGACCGGATTCCCTTTCATCTCCGCACCAAATAAGTTTGCGGCTCTCTCCTCCCACGGTGAGTTTGTCTTCGCAAGCGGTGCACTGAAGTCACTCGCCACTTCCCTGATGAAAATTGCGAATGATCTCCGCTGGCTTGGCTCCGGGCCCCGCTGCGGACTCGGCGAGCTTTCGCTTCCCGAGAACGAACCCGGCTCTTCCATCATGCCCGGTAAAGTGAATCCGACCCAATGCGAAGCTGTCACCATGGTGGCTGTGCAGGTCATGGGTAATGATGCAGCCATCGGCATGGCCGCTTCCCAAGGAAATTTTGAACTAAACGTCTTTAAACCGGTCATTATTCATAATTTTCTCCACTCTGTTCGGCTCCTCTCCGACTCGGCCCTATCCTTCACGGAACATTGCGTTACTGGCATCGAGGTTAACCGGGATAAAATCGCCGGATATGTCCAAAATTCATTGATGCTTGTCACTGCCCTCAATCCCCACATCGGCTATGACAAGGCCGCCAAGATTGCGAAAAAAGCTCATAAGGAAAAGACCAGCCTGAAGGAGGCTGCGGTGGCCTTGGGCTATCTGACGGGGGAAGAGTTTGATTCCTGGGTTGTGGCCAGAAATATGACTCACGCTTAGCGATTTGGCTCTTTTAGTGGGAGCGGCGAGTGTGTGGTTGCCTTTAACCTAAAGTGAGTAAGCGGAAGGCCTCCACACGCCAATGTCAAAGCTTTAAACTTTAACGCGCTCGATATGTGCGCCAAGAGCATTCAACTTCTCATCTATCGCCTCATAACCCCGGTCGATGTGATAGACGCGGTTGATCTCGGTAATGCCTTCTGCGGGGAGGGCTGCTAGAACTAGGGCTGCCGAGGCACGCAGGTCGCTTGCCATGACGGGAGCGCCGCTGAGTCGATCCACTCCATTTATAGTAGCGCGATGATCATCCAGCTCAATGCTGGCTCCCATTCGCTTGAGTTCTGCAATATGCATGAAGCGTTGGGGGAAGACGGTCTCCGTGACGACGCTGGTGCCATCCATGGTTGAAAGGAGGGCGCAGAACTGGGCCTGCATGTCAGTGGGAAAACCGGGGTAGGGGATGGTCTCCAAATGAAGCGGCTTGCGGGAGCCATTTGGAGAGACCGTGACGCTTTCCTGGGTTTGGCTGATCTCGAATCCGGCATTTTTCAAGGCTTCCAGCACGGCGCCGAGATGCTTCGGCTCAGCGCGCCGGATGGTGACCTTCTTTCCCGAGATGGCTCCAGCCACTAGGAATGTCCCCGCCTCAATCCTGTCGGGGATGACGCTGTGACTCGCTCCGTGAAGTTCTTTGACACCTTCAATCTCAAGATGCTGGGTGCCAGCACCGGATATATTGGCACCCATGGAACTCAGGAAAAGTGCGAGATCAACAACTTCGGGTTCTTCAGCGGCTCCTTCAATCACGGTTGTTCCCTCGGCCAGCACAGCAGCCATCATGATATTCCCAGTTCCGAGCACGGTCGGGCCATGCCGCCCCCGGAGATTGATCCGGGCTCCCTTCAGAGCCTTGGCCTCCAGAAGAATATCGCCCCCTTTCACCGTTACGGTGGCTCCGAGCGCTTCAAATCCCTTGAGATGAAGATCTATCGGTCGGTCACCGATAACGCAGCCGCCAGGCAGAGAGACGCGGGCGGCCTTTTCACGGCCTAGCAAGGGGCCAAGGACGCAGACGGAGGCGCGCATCTTGCGGACAATCTCGTAGGGAGCCTCGGTAAGAATCTTTTCGGCGCGTACTTGGACTACACCGCTGGCCCTCTCCACTTCGCAGCCGAGACGTCCCAGAATGGTGAGCATGTAATGGATGTCGCTCAGGTCGGGAACCCGGTCGATGACACAGCGCTCCCTAGTAAGGAGTGTGGCGGCAAGGATGGGAAGTGCAGAATTTTTAGAGCCGCCAATACGGACTTCCCCTTCAAGGCGTCGCCCCCCATGCACGAGAATTTTATCCATGATCTGGTCTGTTATCCTTATTTTTAACCATGAGATGCTTCGATGAATCTCAAGACACCTTGGTAGTCGGGAAGGGCCAGTATGTCGCTAAAATTATGCCGTGCGAGGCACTCTATAACCTGCCGATCCTGATCTTTGCCAATCTCCAGCAGGAGATGTCCACCTGGAACCAGTCTAGTTGTTGCCAACGGGATAAGTCGGTGAATCAGATCGAGGCCTTCTCCCCCCCCGTCGAGAGCAAGTGCTGGATCGAACTGAACCTCCCGAGAGAGTGTGGGAATTTCTGCCGAGGTGATGTAGGGCAGATTGGCTATGATAAGATTAAAACGGCCATCTTCCTGTAGTGGTGGAAGGAGATCCGCTTCAAAAAACTGAACCCTTGTCACCCCGAGAAGGAGAGCATTTTCCCGGGCCAGTGAGAGAGCTTCTTTGGAGATATCGGTAGCTGTGATTTTGGCTTCGGGGTACTCCAAGGCAAGAGTGAGGGCTATGATACCGCTTCCCGTGGCGACATCGAGGATGGAGCGAGGGTGTGACGATGAAGTCTTGTACCTCATGGCACGTTCGACAAGTTGCTCTGTCTCAGGCCGAGGGATAAGGGCGCGAGCATCGCACCGGAAAGTCCTGCCACAGAATTCCACCGTTTCTAGAAGATGTTGGAGAGGAACGCCCTTACCCCGCTTCCTCACAAGATCACGGAGTGGGGCCCGTTCTTTTTCTCCAAGGGGGCGGTCAAACTGGAGGTAGAGTTCCAATCGTTTGACCCGGAGCACATGGGCAAGTAGATGCTCGGCATTAAGCCGTGGTTGCTCGACTCCCTGCCTGTCGAGGAACTCTGCAGCACCCTGCAACACCTCCAGCAGAGACATCATTTCCATGATCAGGCCGCGGGGGTATCCGTGACGGAGGATTCCAAGCGCTCCTGCGTGTCGGCGGCTTCAATGGTGGCGATAAGCTCGGCGATCTCCCCTTCCATCACACGGTCGAGATTGTAGAGGGTAAGGCCAATGCGGTGATCGGTGAGACGATTTTGCGGGAAATTGTAGGTGCGGATTTTCTCTTCACGTCCTCCCGATCCAATCTGACTCTTGCGGTGTGCCGCATACTTCTGGGCCTCTTGCTCCCTCTTCTCTTCTAGGAGACGCGAACGGAGAATGGTAAGAGCCTTCTCTTTGTTCTTCTGCTGGCTTCGCCCATCCTGGCATCGTACGATCTTGCCTGTGGGGATGTGCAACACCTGCACAGCCGAATCAGTGGTGTTGACCCCCTGTCCTCCCGGGCCCCCTGCACGGCAGACTTCAATGCGGATATCCTGAGGGCGCAACTCAATATCTACCTCTTCCGCCTCTGGTAGCACCGCCACGGTGGCGGTGGAGGTGTGAATGCGTCCCTGCGCCTCGGTGGTTGGCACGCGTTGCACGCGATGGACTCCACTCTCATAGCGCAGGCGGCGGAAGACATCTATGCCGCTGATCTGGAAAATCACTTCCTTATAACCTCCGGCATCGCTCGGGCTCGCTTCGATTAATTCCTGTTTGAGTTCGTTCGCCTCTGCATAGCGGGCATACATCCGGTAAAGATCGCCTGCAAAAATCGCCGCTTCGGAGCCTCCAGCACCGGCTCGGATTTCGACGATGGCATCACGGTCATCATCCGGTTGGGGAGGGAGCAGTGAGAGCATCACCGCCTGTTCAAGCTTGGGAATTTTGGTCAAGAGTTCCTCGATCTCCACGTTGGCGAGCTCGGCCATTTCAGCATCAGTTCCAGAGGCAAATGCTTCGTTTTCAGTCAACTGCCGTCGGCTTTTTTCCAGCTCATCCCAAGTAGTGATCAGCTCCTTCATCCGCGCATGTTCCCGCAAAATTTCACGAGCCTTAGCGGCGTCGTCGAAGAGGGAAGGGTCTGTGATGAGCTTCTCCAGTTCTTCAAAGCGCTGGCGACGCTTGGCAATGAGGGGGGTGAAATCTAAATTCATGGCGGATCAGTCAAGGAGCCGCCTGACACAGCCGGAACCCGGGTGTCTGCAATCTCCCGACAGAGGTCGGGAGTGTTCAGCTAGGCTTTCTTGGTCAGCGTTGGCTTGGTCGAGCGTGTGGCGCGAACATTGCCATAGCGACGGGTGAACTTCTCAATACGTCCCGCCGTGTCGATGAACTTCTGTTCACCGGTGAAGAAAGGATGGCAGGAGGAACAGATACCGATCTTTATATTATCCCGGGTCGAACGTGTCTTGTAGGCAGCACCGCAGGCGCAGATGATGGTGGTTTCGTTGTATTCGGGATGAAGACCGGCTTTCATAGAGCCAATTAACATGTCGTAGTGAAGAGTCTAACGCAATAAAAAATCACTCAGAAAAGCAGAGAAGATACGACCTCATGCAAAGGCCGAAATGCAACGAAGCGCTTCAGGAAAGAGGGCCGGACATCTGGTTTGTTGATAAAACCCCGAAGAGCGAATTCGGAAATTGATTCTTCCGTCCTTAAATCTCTTTGGATCCTTAGTGTGAGATTTAGAGATTACTAAGCCATTCGCGATAGACCACAGGCGAAATTTCGGAAGGCTTGATCTCGCTCCTGCCACCCCAGAAGACATTGGTGTAGAGAAGCGGAATGCCCGCCTCTTCCAGATGCCTGTCCATGGCGGCCTTGTGCTCCAGCAAGAGGCTCTTTTCCGTTCCGTGAGCGACCCCCATGATATTGACATTATTAAACTCGGGGCCGCCCTCACGCCAGTAGCAGTGGGTCATGATGTCGTGACGCCCGATCTCAGAACCCGCTTCCGCTTCGCGTCCCGGAGGGACGGCCCAATGAAAAAGTCCATTGAAACGGGTCACCCGGACCCCGGTGGCGGATGGCTTCACATGCTCCAAAAATGTGGAGAAACGTCCGAGAAGTTTCCTTTCGAGAAAGGAATGGGCCACGGCATAAAATTCACCGGGTGAGACCCCGGCGTTCTCGGCTCGAGCAATCCAAGGATAGGAGGTGATTTCCCCCGGAGTGAACTCCCGTTTGAGTTCCAGAAGGACTCGCCACTCGAGATCACTGAGATGCACCACGGCGGGACGCATCATGGTTGCAGGCAGCTCTGCGCGGTCTCCCGGGGCAATGCTTTTGCGTCGGACATGACCGACGCCGAGGGCAAAGATTCCTTTCGCCTGCATGAGGCGGAAGGAATCCGCTCCTATTTTACGGGTTAGAAGATCACAATGCTTCGTAAGAGAAAATCCGGCGGGCACCTTGAGGGTTGTCCAGAGGCGAAATGCTCCACCCGGAATATTCGCATCAGTGGAACGAATGACAACATGGCCTGAGAACGGATCTTCCCTGAAAAGAAAGTCGAAGGCGGAGTCAAGATTATCCTCCGGGACGCGCCATGCGACTAGAGCTCCCTCGGCGAGATTGTTAGCAATTAGAGTCTGGCGGATGCGGCGGATAGTACCAGCCTCCAGCATTGCCCGGATGCGCATGAGAACAGTTTCCAAGGGCACTCCCGACTTTCCCGCAATGAGGGAGAAGGGATCTTCGTGAAAACCGGCAATTTTATCCTCCGAGACGGCTAGGATCGCGGCATTAACCGGATCATTATGCTCCACGGGAATTGGCTGCTGCGTGATGGATTCGTCGGGAATAGATGTATGCGAAGGCATGAAATGGTCTCAGATGGCAGAGGATAAGACATCAAGGGTGCGGTTGATTTCCTCCGGAGTGTTGTAGAAATGAGGGCTGAAACGAAGCCAGAAGCTATGATCGCGTGTCTTGCGGAGAGAGGCGGCAATACCGGCCTTCTCCAGCGCGGCGAAGAGTGTCGCGGGATCGCTGCCGGGGTGGCGTGTGGTCACGATACCCGAACGTAGAGGTTCGTTTTTTTGTGGGGAGAGAAATTCAAATCCCATCAGTTCCAGTCCTGTCTCGAGCTGGTCGCGTCGTGCCAGGATCAGCGAAGAGACAGCATCAAATCCCTGTCTCTTGAGAAGGCTGATGGACGCCCGCATTCCGTAGATTCCGGTGACATTGAGTGAACCGGGTTCATAACGGCGTCCCCCTTCCTCGAAGATGATGGCGCGCTGCGCTAGGAAGTCGGGTGATTTCACATTCCAGGAACCGAGAAGGGTCGGCTGGCAATCTGCAAACCGCTCCTTTGCAACATAAACAATTCCTGCGGCAAGGGGCCCTAGAAGCCATTTATGAGCATCGGCCGAGAGAAAATCCACTTCACAGGCTGGCGTAGGGAAGGCTCCGAGGGTCTGGATGGCATCGAGAGAGAAGAGAACGTCTCGTGAGCGCAACAGGGAACCGATGGCCGGAATATCGATGCGCCATCCCGTCTGGAAGTGGCAAGAGGCTAGGGCGACAAGTCGTGTCTTTGGAGTGAGCGCGGCTTCGACGTGTTGAGGGGTGATATTGCCCAAAATTTCAGGTTGGAGCCATTTCAGGACGACTCCCCGGTTCTGAAGATTAAGCCACGGATAGACATTGGCGGGATAGTCGTCGCCGTAGATCACGACTTCATCACCGGTTTTCCACGTTAGGCCGTTTGAAAACAAACTCAGGCCTAGCGCGGTGGGTCCTAGCAGGGCGATCTCCTCGCTCTCCGCACCGATTAATTCCGCCACTTCGCGACGCGTGGATGCCAACTCCCGCAGGACACCGGAGAATTCTTGTTGTTCTTCGCAGCTCGCAGTGATGTAGGACTTCATTGCCGTGGCGGCACACTCAGGGAGGGCAGTCACTCCCGCGTGGGCCAGAAACACCGTCTTTCTGGCCACGGGAAAGGCACGGAGCCTCTCCTCTTCGGTGAAGCCCATGGGGCTCTCTCTCACTGTCCGCTGGCAGGTCCAACCTGCGATGACGTCGTTTGCGGTGTATGGATCATACTCCAGAACTGGTCAGTTCCCTCCGCCTGATCGTCGTCGGTCATAGGAAGCTTCGAGCGGAAGAGAAAATCACGAATCGTATTCTTATGAAGGACGCGGTGGATTAGGATGCCCTCCGGGTGGCGCTCAAAGTAGATGCGATGATCACGGCACCGGTAGCGATGAAGGGTGCGCCCGTCTCGCTTGATCTGCTTGAACTCTTCACCGCTCAGTGATGCAAGATCATCAGGCAGAATCTGGAATTCAGAGAGCAGGTCGAGTTGGAGATCCTTGGGAAGGGCGCTCATTTCCGCGGCGCTCGTGGGATTGAAGATAACTTGAAACACGTCCACAACCATAGAGGGAAAAGCATCTCCTGTGCAATGAAGCCCTTTTTTACCTGCGTGGATCGTTGCGGAAGCTGGTGGCATTCAACGAAATCAGAACGGTAGATTGATGCTCGTAACTCAGAATATTGAGTGTTCCTGTCTGGATGACAAAGTGGCGACCTTCGACCGGGGAAAGCTCCAACCAACGGGCGATGAGTACGCGCAGGACATGGCTGTGGGCAAAGACTAGGACATCATCCTGAAACGACTTCAGACGTGAAATCACCCGGTCGCATCGCTTGGCCACCTGATCAGGCGTTTCCCCGCCGGGAGTAACGCTCGTGAAGACTGTCCAATGAGGGTCCCGGGTACGGATTTCCGAGGTCGTAATCCCCTCATACTCCCCGTAGTTCCATTCCGTGAGGTCCTCTGTGGTTTCCGCAAGATCCTTAAACCCGGCAAGTTCACAGGTTCGCTGAGCTCGCTTGCGCGGGCTGGAGAGGACGAGCTTGAAATCCCAGTTGCTCAGTTCCGATTTCAAAGCTACTGCCTGTCGCTCACCTTCTAGCGTGAGCGGAATCTCGCTGAAGGAGGTGTGCCTGCCATTTTTACTCCATTCGGTTTCACCGTGGCGGACGATAACAATCTGGGGGCCTGAGGAACGCATCGCGCATCGATGCCAGAGAGATCTTCCTCTGTCGAGATTCCAGATAGATCAAATCAAACAACCGCGAGTTTCAATTCCGACTGTCCCGGTTCGATCTCTAAAAGTATGGGGACTTTGGTGAGGGACGGGAGTAATCGGCTATTTCCTTTGCCTGCCTTATCTTCCGCATCTTCAGGATGGTTATTGATCACGATGCCGCCACAGGTGAGACCGTGAGATTGGATCGATTCGAGAGTCAGGAGAGTGTGGTTGAGTGCCCCGAGGCGATTCCTAACCACCAAGAGCACGGGCAGTCCCATCGCCTTGGCCAGATCGGCTCCGGAGTAATTTTCCGCAAGAGGGACGAGCCAACCGCCGACCCCCTCGACTAGAAGGGAACGATGTGTTTTACGGAGCTGCTCAAAGACCCGTAGAACCCCGGAGGGATCAAAGAAACGACCCTCCATCCGTGCAGCCTCGATCGGGGCGAGCGGAGCCGAGTAGGAAACCGGGGTGACTTCCTGAAGGGTCAGCTCGGAGTTGGCGGCCTCTTGCAAAGCGATGGTGTCCCCCGGTTCACCGCAGGAAATCGGCTTCATGGCGACGGTGTCAAATCCCGCCTTTCGCAGGCTCCGGGTCAGTAAGCTTGTGATGAAGGTCTTGCCGGCATCGGTATCCGTCCCGGTCACGAAGAAATTCATGGAGAAGAAGGATTAGGTATTAAGAAAGAAGGGCTGAGTACACGCTGGGTCTAATCTGCCTTGTTTGCGCCTTCCTCCGCCTCCTCAGTCGCCTTGAGAAAAAGAGCCTCTAGGTCGAGTTGTGGTTGCCGGGTGGAGAGAAGTTTTGCCCCGCGTGAGGCGGCCAGTCGGGCTATCTCATCTTTCAGATCCGGGTCCGCATTCTCGATCAGATATTCCGTCTGTCCGGTGATTCCTGTCAGAATGTCAAGCGAGCCTTCACGGACCAGACGACCACGGGCGAGGATGCCGACTCTGTCGCAGACCTCCTGCACCTGTTCCAGAAGGTGTGAGGTGAGGAGAATCGTCTTGCCCCGCGCCTTGAGTTGAAGGATCAGATCGCGTATTTGACGTGATCCCGCTGGATCAACTCCGGCCGTCGGCTCATCGAGAATCAAAAGGAGTGGATCGTGAACAAGAGCCTGAGCCAAGCCAATGCGTTGGAGCATTCCCTTGGAGTAGCCACCGATCCTACGTTCGCCAGCTTCGGTAAGTCCTACGATTCCCAAAAGTTCTGCGACCCTTTTCTTCAAGGTATTACCGGCAAGACCACAGAGCTTGCCGTAGAAGGCGATGGTTTCCGAACCGGTCAGGAATTTGTAAAAATAGGGATTCTCCGGCAGAAAGCCGACTTCGCGGCGACTCGAAACTTGATAACTGGGGATTCCAAAAATTTCGCTGGTTCCGGAGGTGGGTGTGACAAGGCCGAGGAGAATCTTGAGTGTGGTGCTTTTTCCAGAACCATTAGGTCCCAACAGTCCATAGACATGTCCTGCGGGAATATCGAGTGATAGCCCTCGGAGGGCTACGACCTGCCGTCGCCGGAGAGGAATCGGAAAAACCTTCTCAAGATCTCGGATACGAACGGCAGGGATATTTTCCATCACACTCTATTTTATCCTATTATCCGAAATCCGCGAAGACCCACTTCCGGATTGGCCGGACAGCTCAGCGCGCTCTCGATATGACCCGCTAGGTGACTATCTCCAATTCCCCTCAGGAATTCATCCACCTCATCAGCTTCCCCGGATGCAAAAAGCTCGACGCGGCCGTCGGGAAGATTTCTGACCCAACCGGTCACTTCGTATCCCTTGGCGATTGCGAGGATGGAGGCTCGGAAGCCGACGCCCTGCACTTTTCCCTCATACTGGGCTTGGATCGCTTTCATGGAGAATAACGAATATTAGCCTCGGGTCTGGCCCGTGCCACGGATCAGGTATTTGTAACTGGTCAACTCTTCCAGAGCCATGGGGCCGCGGGCGTGGAGCTTGTCGGTGCTGATGCCGATNNCCGATATGGGTGATCGCTTCTTGGACGGAAGCAACCAGTTTCACGGCGAGAATCAGGTCAAGAAATTCCGTCTGAAAATCCTCCTCTTTTGCCTCCTTGATGAGGTCTGGAAAATCTTCGCGCAGAGATTCGGGAATTAATCCAATTAGCTCCCTTTGAATACGCAGTTCCACTCCGCTTGCCAACAACGCCCTTCCTCCGTCCATAAGAAATTTTTTTGCAATCCCGTGATGCAGCAGCAGAGTCTCGATGGCGTTGCAGACACTAGGACGCTGAACTTTGGCATTCAGAGTAATATCGCGGGCCATGGAGAGGTCGGCCGCCTCATCAATATAGAGGGCGCAGACGCCGTCATAGTGTTTGATGACCGGCATCCGAGCATGACGCACAACGGTTTCTATGAGTCCTTTCCCTCCACGAGGGATGATGCAGTCGAGATGGTTGTCCATTTCACAGAGGATGCGGACAGCCTCACGATCAGTTACTGGAATAAGCTGAATGGCAGCCTCGGGAAGACCCGCAAGACGACTCCCTGTCTGAAGGGCTTCAGCGACGGCCTTGTTGGAATGAATCGCCTCGGACCCACCTCGCAGGATCACTGCATTCCCCGCCTTGAGGCAAAGAACGGCTGCATCGCTGGTCACATTGGGACGAGATTCGTATATGATCCCTATGACTCCGATTGGCACGCTGACTTTCTGAAAGGAAAGGCCGTTTTCTTTCTCCCACTCCCTGAGAATAAGGCCGACAGGATCGGGTAAGGATGCAGCCGTGCGGATAGCCTCTGCCATAGCAAGGAGGCGTGTTTCATCCAGACGGAGACGATCCAGCATGGCCGGGGAGAGACGATTCTGCTTTCCGGTTTCAAGATCGAGGGCGTTGGCGGAAAGTATGGTGTTACGTTTTTCCAGAAGCTGGTCAGCCATTGCCAGCAATGCGGCATTCTTCGTCGCAGATGTGGTAGTGGACAGAAACCGGGCAGCGGCGCGAGCCGCATCGCCGATAGCATGAATTTGGGCTGTCAGGTTATCTGTCATAAGAATGAAATTCCTTTCTAACTGAGGAGCGTGAAAACGGCAACCGTTGGCGTATCCAACCAGACTGCTTGCTTGCCTGATGACACGTTTCTCCAGCAGGGTTTAGTATCACACTTTATCACATGAAAAAAACCATTCCTGCGAATCCCGGTGCCAGACTCAGATCCATCGGTGAAAGCTATATCAAGCGCACGTGTGCCGATTTTCCCCAGTGGGGGAGTGCTCTGGGATTTCCAGAGTTTGAGCCTCTTCTTGCAGGTAGCGATGCGCGGACACACCGGGAACGCATTTCCTTTGTAGAAGAAATGCTGGCGGAGACCGAATCCATCTCGGCGAGAGGGTTGTCGCCGGATGACTGGCTTGACCGTCGCTGCTTTATATCCCTGCTCCGCTCTGAGTTGCTGAGTCTCAGGGAGCTGGAACGCTGGAGGACGAATCCTCAGGAATGCTGTGACGGTGCCATCGGCTCAGTCTTTGAACTCGTGATTCGCCATGCCGACCATCTTGAGAAAGCCCTCTCTGCCATCGAATCGCGGCTCGCACTCATTCCGGACTTTCTAAAAAATGGCGCTACAGCTCTACGGAATCCCGTCCCCCTCTGGACGCGCCTCGCCGTGCAGTCCTCCAAGGGTGCAGGGGATTTTTTAGAAAACCTTGGGGGGACGCTTTCTGAAATTTCACCATTTCCGGAGAAGACAAGAAAACTTGTCCAAGATGCCGTCAAGGCTTTCGGAGTTTATGCTGCTGCGATCACCCGTAAGAAAGCAGGCAAGCCAGGAGACTTTGCCATCGGAAGGGAACGTTTTGAATTCCTAGTGAGGGAGCGTTGTGGTCTGGACTGGAGCCTTCCCGAAATTGAAGCTGAGGGGCACAGGCTCATCGCTGAGATCAGTGCCGAGATAGAGAAGGAGGGCAGGAAGATTTCCGGAGGTCGTGGCAAGAAAGCCTTCCAAATTCTAAAAGAAGTCCGTGACTCATGGATACCCGATGCTCCCCTGATCGAGTTGTACACGCGCTCCTCGGAGAAGTGGCGCCAGAGGGTGATCCGGAGCGGGCTCTTTCCAGTGCCCACCGGTGAATCCTTAAAGGTCACACCCGTCTCTGACTTCATGCGCGATCATTTTCCAACGGCAGCCTACACAGCTCCCGGAGCTTTTCAGAAGCAGCAAAGGGGCATTTTCTGGGTGAATGATCTCGGGGCGACGAAGAATAACCCCGCTGATGCCCTTCGCGAAGCAAGGCAGCATTTCGGGCTCGACCTGACAAGCGCCCATGAAGGTTATCCGGGACATCATCTTCAGTTCGCCATTCAGAACCAGCATCCGAGTCGCATACGCCGTCTCTGCTCCCACGCCATTTTTTACGAGGGGTGGACCATGTGGTGTGAAAAAATGGCCGTTGAACAGGGATGGGTTTCTGAACCTCATGCCCGGCTTCAGCAGCTGCAGGACGCACTTTGGCGCGCCTACCGCATCATCATTGATTGCGGTCTTCATTCCTGCAAGCTGACCCACGAGGCCGCCGCGCAGATTCTTGTCCATGGAGTAGGATTCACCCCTGCCCGAGCCCGCGCAGATGTCAACTGGTACACCTCGGCGCCGACTGTCCCCATGAGCTATTTGCTCGGCAGGCTGGAATTGGAGCGTGTCAAAAACCGTTTTATAAAGAGCAAAGAGGAGGGGGGTGAAGCGTGGTCACTCCGCCAATTCCACGACTGGGCTTTGAGTCACGGGGCGATTCCGTGGGCTTGGATACTACAAGCCCGATTTCGAGACTAGAATTTTCACCCACCCTAGTAAGCCGCAGTTCCTTGTTTCTTTGCCTTGCGGGCATCAATGAATGACTGGATGCAGCGCAGAACAAAGAGCCCGCAGAGAAATGCGGTGGCACTCTTAGAAATAATGGCAACTTCCTCGGTTCCCGCATGCCCAAGCATGACGAGATTAAGATTGAACAGGGCCTTGCAAGTTGCCCCAAAACCAATGAGCCCGACCAGAACTGCAGCGTGCATCGCATGCATGTGCTGATCCGGTTTCCGGCCTATCAGGGCGATAATGATCAGAAGAAGACCAAGGGCGCAGGGGATGAGGGCCTTGGGATGCACGGCACCCGTGCAGAAAAATCCGACGAGTCCCACGACATTGAGGAGGACTCCGAAGAGGATCGTGATGGTGGTCATGGATTTCATGCTCCCGATCGTAGCGAGTGAGAGGCAGGAAGCAATGTCGGGCAATAAAGAAGGGAATTTTATAGTTTTAATGGGGCTCAGATACGAAAGAATCACCTATGCTTCACATCGTTCTCATCGAGCCGGAAATTCCCCAAAATACCGGCAACATAGCCCGTCTATGCGTTGCTGCTGGGGTGCGACTCCATCTGGTAGGGCCACTTGGATTCGCCATTGACGGGAAGGCAGCGCGGCGTGCCGGTATGGATTACTGGGAAAAGGTTGATTTGCGAACATGGTCTTCCTTTGCAGAATTGCAGGAGGCATCTCCTAGTGGTCGCTTCTTTTTTCTCAGCAGCAAAGTGAAACGCTCTTACTGGGATATCGATTTTCAGGAGGGTGATTTCCTCGTCTTTGGCCGTGAGACGAAGGGGCTTCCCACGAGTCTTCTGGCTGCTTATCCCGGGAGTGCCATCACCATTCCAATGACCGAGGGAACACGGAGTCTGAATCTGGCGACTTCCGCCGGGATTGTTCTCTATGAGGCGGTGCGGCAGTTAGCAGTGGGATTGAAATCCCGCTCGCCGATGGATGGTTCAACTGATCTCGTAGGATGATGCCCCCCGTGATTAATACGCAGGAGTTGACAAAGGTTTTTCGCACCTACCGCAAGGAGGAGGGACTGGCGGGGGCGGTCAGAGGGCTCTTCCATCGCAAGTACACCGAGACGAGGGCGGCCGACCGAGTCTCGTTTTCTATCGGAGAGGGGGAGTTTGTTGGGTTCCTTGGGCCAAACGGAGCCGGCAAGACAACGGTACTCAAGATGCTCTCCGGGCTTTTACAACCCTCCTCAGGGAGTGCCTCAGTTCTGGGCTTCAACCCCGCAAAGCGGCCCACTGCTCTGAAGCGTCAGTTTGCCCTCCTGATGGGTCAAAAGAATGCCCTCTGGTGGGATCTCCCCGCCCGTGAATCGCTAGAGCTGAATCGTGCGATCTACAGGATCGATCGAAAGGAATTTGAATTAAGGGCGGGGGAACTGATCGAGTTGCTCGATGTGAGGGACAAGATGGGGGTGATGGTGCGCGAGCTGAGTCTCGGTGAGCGGATGAAGATGGAGCTGATCGCCGCTTTGCTGCATAGGCCAAAGGTGCTCTTTCTGGATGAACCGACCATCGGTCTTGATGTGATAAGTCAGAAAAAGGTGCGCGAGTTTCTCAGGGAATACAACGCCCGTCACCGCGTAGTAACCCTATTAACCAGTCACTACATGCAGGACATAGAGGAACTTTGCGAACGCGTGATCCTGATAGACCATGGGAAGCTCTTCTTCGACGGCTCGCTGGAGGAGGTGGTCTCCCGTTTCACTTCGACCAAGATCATTGAGGCCGATTTCAGTTCGCCTCTTCCCAGCGATGTCATTCCTCCCGGTATCGTGCTGGAGCGCCATCCGCTTCAGATTAAGATCGAGGTTTCCCGTGTTGAGGTGCCGCAAGCCTGCTCCGCCCTGCTTGCAGGCGGCCTAGTTTCCGATCTTTCGGTGAAGGAGGTTCCGATTGAAGAGGTTATCCGGCGAGTTTTTGGCAAGCAGCAGGAGGAAAACAAGCTATCGTCATCAATATGAAGCTGATTTCCAGGTTCTCATTGGGTTTTCTGTTGTTGGCTCTTTTTTTAGGTACATCAGCGATTTCAGCCATTCCCGGAGCAGGTCAGGGAGTCAAGGTGGCACTTGTCACCGATGCACCCTCTCCGATTCTGGCGGGCAAGCCGTTCATGGCCACTGTGGTGCTCGATCTTCAACCGCGGTGGCATACCTATTGGCTCTATCCGGGAGACTCGGGACTGCCGACCAAGGTGGAGTGGCATTTGCCGGATGGGTGGAAAGCAGGGCCGCTGGATTTCTCCGTGCCGCATCAGTTCTCCGAGCCGGGCGATATGATCATCTACGGCTATGAAAATCAGTCGTTACTAAGGGCTACGATCACGCCACCGAAGAATTTGCCCAAAGGTCAGGTTTATAATCTTAAAGCCACCGTTTCCTGGTTGGCCTGCAATGAACTATGTGTGCCGGGGAAGTCCGACGTTTCATGTCAGGTCCTTGGGCCGACGGATGGAGAGATTGATTGGCCCTCGGCGTTGCCCCCTCAGGGCATCTGGCCGGAGAAGGGGACGCTTCCTTTCCCTGTTTCTATCTCCAAGAAAGGGGACTCATTTCAGGTCGCTTTTACTGGGGGCGGTGGGGCCTCATACGAGATTTATCCCGATCCTGGTTTTCCGCTGCCAGAAGATTCAACACTCGGGCACGTGACATATGTTAGCTCTGGTTCCAACTGGGCCTTCACAGTTCCATGGCATGGGAGTGCTCCCTTCCATGCACTTTTGGTGGAAAATCAGGGAGGCAGTCGCAAGGCCTGGTGGATTGGAAATAACGATGCCTCTACTTCCTCAAGTGAATCGCTCTCTCCTTCAACCAATTCGTTAGCAAATACTGCAAGTCCAGCGACACAAATCAGCTTGGGCGTTCTGATCGCTGCCCTCTTCTCCGGTTTTCTTGGAGGAATGATCCTGAATCTGATGCCATGCGTTCTCCCGGTGATCTCGCTGAAGATCTTCGGCTTCATAGCCCAGGCAGGGGAAGCTCCCTCGAGGATTCTGCGCCACGGGATCGCCTTTGCATCTGGAATCTTTGTTTGGTTCCTTGGACTTGGAGTGCTCGTGATAGTGCTGAAGTCAGGTGGATCGCAAGTCACCTGGGGAGCNNCTTTCTCTTTGCCCTGAATCTGTTTGGTGTATTTGAAATAACACTCCCTGGCAAAGCTGCAACTTCCCTTGATCATACCGCTTCCAAAGGTGGCTACAGCGGGTCTTTTTTCCAAGGGCTATTTGCCACGCTGCTTGCCACTCCCTGCACAGCTCCCTTTCTTGGGAGCGCGTTGGGATTTGCCTTTGGCCAAAGCGCAGTAGTCATCCTAGCGATGTTTGCCGCCGTGGCGTTGGGGATGTCGTTTCCATATCTGCTCCTCTCGGCACAACCCGGCTGGCGGCGCTGGATTCCGAAGCCCGGTCTTTGGATGGAGCGACTAAAGCAGTTCATGGGCTTTCCACTGCTCGCCACAAATCTCTGGCTCCTCTGGGTGTTGGAGCAGCAACGCGGCTCGGAGGCGGCATTGATGCTTCTCGCTCTCTTTCTGGTGCTCGGTTTCTGTGCCTGGATCTATGGAATGTTGAACCACAGTACTTTGCCGGGCATCAGGATGCTGACAACCGGGTTACTCATCATCCTCTTGGGTGGAGGGACATGGACGCTGGTGCCGCAGATCCTCAGTGCAACTCCCACGGCAGCAACGGAGGCAGCTTCCGGCGGGATTGCCTGGGTGCCCTATTCTCCCTCCTCACTGGAAGC
>PLEU01000072.1 GCA_003136515.1 Spartobacteria bacterium | reverse complement strand
GAGGATATCGGCACAATCCGTTCATTTTTCGATGCCAATCTCAACCTCAGCGATCCCCACCCCCAGTACAGTTTCTATGCCCCCGGCGCACCGATCTACACCCAATCCCGTTTTCTCCCTGCCAGCGTAGTCGAAGAAACCGTCGTTAGCCGCGCGATGATTTCGGATGGATGTCAGATACGATCCGCCCATCTGGAACGATGCGTTATCGGCATCCGTAGCATCATCAATCCGGGAGCACGTCTCCGCAACGCAATTGTCATGGGGGCCGATTATTACGAGAACGACAAGGGCGGGCCGCCCCCGGGCACGATACCAATCGGCATCGGACGTGATTGCATCATCGAGGATGCAATCATCGACAAGAATGCCCGGATCGGCGATGGCGTCGTGATCACACCACACGACAAGGATGCCAACTCCGAAGGCCCAGGTTTCTACATCCGGGATGGAATTGTCGTAGTCCCCAAAAACGGATCCATACCGGCAGGAACTCGCATTTGAGCAGGACAGCACTCAGAAGGAGACTCATCAGTATGGCTCTCAAAGTTGATTTCCGACTGCCACTAGACGCCTCATGATTACCCTTCTGAATCCTGCTTTTATCCTCCATCCTTCATCCCTCATACTTTTCAAATGATCTCACGCTTCACCCGATTTTCATTTAGTGCATTACTTCTGTCATCTGTTCTAGCTCTCTCCGGCTGTATCTTCGACTACGCCCCTTCCGGACCGGTCAAGGACATCGACACGTGGCTTCTCGGCCAGTGGGCAACTTCGGACAAGGAGGGCCATCAGTTCACAGCGGTCGTCACCCGTGCCTCCGTCGATCACTATCAGGTGGAGTTTCAACCCAAGGGCCAATCCCCTCAGCAATTCGATGCTTGGATCAGCCGCGTTGACAGCTTCTCGATTCTGGTTCTCAAATCACTGAATGAAGGTCCGACCTTCGGTAAATTCGCTATCTATCACTACGAACTCATGGGTCCGGACGTGGCTCCTCCCGGCGGCATCGGGGCCAGACGGATCCGCCTGAGTGATCTACAACTTGATGAATCTACCCATACAATGGATTCATATCATCTCCGGGCGGCTATTCGCACGGCACTGAAGAATGGCACCCTGCTTGTTCCACACAATGTCGTGGCAGATCTGAAAGCCCACAAGAAGGATATCCCCGGCACTATCATCTGGACTAGGACCGGCAGCGTCACGATTCATGGCGAGACCTTCTGATGCCGGATGAAGAGGCAAGCTAACTAGACTGAAACACTTTTTAGCTTCTAAGCCGGACACCCGAAGAGAATGCTTTCTGATTACACTCAAGTCTATTGACCTGACAGTCTAATAGCTTTCAGCCTTACCTCCACCCATGTCCAAGACACCCGAATCCGAATCCCGCATGGAGAAAATCGTCAGCCTCGCCAAACGGCGTGGCTTCATCTTCCAGTCCTCCGAGATCTACGGCGGCNNGTCGGCCTCGACGCCACGATCATTATGCATCCGGCAGTTTGGAAAGCCAGTGGCCATGTCGCAACCTTCGCAGACATGATGCGCGAATGCACAATCACCAACAAGCGCGTCCGTGCCGATCATGTTGAACCTCAGAGTGGTTCTGTAATGCGGTTTAGTGGAGCAAAACACACTTCCGGAGAAATTCAGAAGCCCTTTCATGTATTGATGAAAGCACAGGAGCATATTGAAAGCTTTCGAAAGCGTGTTCGTCTGATCCTCAGCCAGAACTTCGGGCAGCATNNCCTCAACCCGGTTTGAAGATTTCGTTACAAATAATGTCACGATAGTTCTGCAACCCTCTCCAGAAGAAATCGAACTCCTTGGCGAGGAACGGATCGAAGTCGTCACAGACTCCGTCGATTACCATCCCGAGACAGGTGGGCTCCTGAGCGAAGCCCGGCCCTTCAACCTGATGCTGAAGACCTATATNNGCCTACCTGCGGCCCGAGACGGCGCAGGCGATCTTTGCCCAGTTCAAGAACGTCTGCGATTCCTCGCGGGTGAAGGTGCCTTTTGGCATCGGCCAGATCGGGAAGGCCTTCCGGAATGAGGTCACGCCGAAGAACTTCACCTTCCGCTCCCGCGAATTTGAGCAGATGGAACTGGAGTTTTTCATCCGCCCGGACGAAGCGGTGAAGCTGATCCACGGATCGGTTGCCGCATGGTCTGAAGGAGTTGATCTGAGTACGCCGCAGGCCAACTGGGGATGGGAGATGTGGCACCGCTACTGGGTTGCCCAGCGCACCGCCTACTACGCCGGCATTGGACTTGGCACCGAGGTGCTCGACTACTCTTGGCAGACCAAGGAAGATCTTGCTCACTATGCCCGTGCCTGCGTTGATATCCTCTTCAAGTTTCCCTTCGGCACCGAGGAGTTGGAGGGGATTGCTGCGCGCGGAGCCTTTGACCTGACTCAGCATCAGACTCATTCCGGGAAGCAGCTTGAGTATTTCGACGAAGAGCTAAAGACCGCCTGCGACAAACTGACTCCCGAGCAAAAAACTGCTTTTCTTGAGGAAACCTACGCGGGGCGCTCCAAGCCGGAGATCAGCCGCGAGGAGATTGTCTCCTCGTGTGAAAAGCTCTACAAGGGTCTCTACATTCCCCATGTGATTGAACCCTCTGCAGGTCTGGACCGTCTCGCCCTTGCCATCCTTGCCAATGCCTATGAGGAAGAGGAAGTGACCGATGAGAAGGGAAAGAGCGAGAACCGCACCGTCCTCCATTTTCATCCCCGCGTCGCTCCGATCAAGGTCGGCATTTTTCCCCTGCTAAAGAACAAGCCGGAGCTGGTGGCGAAAGCCCGTGAGATACTATCTCTGCTGCGTCCACATATGGCAGTCTTCTATGATGAGACGGGAGCCATCGGCCGCCGATATCGTCGTCAGGACGAGGCGGGCACGCCTTTTGGAGTTACCGTCGATTTTGAAACACTAGGACAGGAGAAGCCGGAATTTGCAGATACGGTCACCCTGCGTGAACGCGACTCCATGCAGCAACGAAGGATTTCGATAACGGAACTTCTCCCCTTCCTGCTCGGGAAGATTTTGTAGCTGCTTAGGCTTTCTTAGCTTCCGACACAATCTCTCCCTCGGCCAATTCGGTGCGAAGCTGGGTGCCGGGTTTGACTTGGTTTGCCGATGTGATCACGCTACCCTCGGCGTTCCGGGTGATGCTGAATCCCCTAGCGAGTGTAGCCTTCGGACTCAGGGTCGAAAGAGCGGTCTGAACTCGGTTGAGCCGCCCCTGATCGAGTGCGAGACGATGGCATGTGTGGGTAGAAAGCTGGTCACAGAGCGTGGCGAGACGCAATTTGGCCCGGCCAAGTTGCAGTCCGGGATGCACGGTGCCAAGTTGCGCGGAAAATGTGGAGAGCGATGCGGCAAGTTGTTCCATTCTCCACTCGATCAAAGAGACGAGATCGCCCTCAAGCCGGTCGCGGGTCTGACGGGACTCATCGAGTCGGCGCAACGGTTCCCTGAAGAGGAAAGAAGTGGCGAGTCGGTATTCCTCCGCGCGATGCCGTTCCATGACCGCAATAGCCTCGCGGCCAATTCGGGCCACGAGAGCACGGCAGCTCTCCAGCAGCCCGGCTCCGTCGGCAGCTAGAAGTTCTGCAGCGGCACTGGGAGTGGGGGCGCGTAAATCGGCCACGAAATCAGCAATCGAGAAATCAATCTCATGCCCCACCGCACTGACCACGGGAATCACGGAGGCGTCAATGGCTCGGGCCACGATCTCTTCGTTGAACTCCCAAAGATCCTCCAGACTTCCTCCCCCCCGGGTCACCACAATTACATCGACCGGACCAAGTAAATGGGAGGCAGTGGAAAATTCCCCAATCGCGGCGGCGATTTCTGCGGCGGCTCCCTTACCCTGCACACGCACGGGATTGATTACCACTCGGAGGCCGGGATGACGACGATGGAGAACATGAAGAAAATCGTGGATGGCGGCTCCGGTAGGGGNNCGCTTGCGCTCCTGATCGAAGAGTCCCTCGGCGGCAAGACGGCGCTTGAGTTCCTCAAACCGGGCCTGCAAAACCCCTTCCCCCTTGGGCTGTACCAACCGTACCATGAGCTGATATTGGCCGCGCGGTTGATAAACGCTGATCTGGCCGTATAGCTGTACCTGAAGGCCGTCCCGCAGTGTGAGCTTTCCCTGTCCTGCCGCTGTCCGCGCAAAGAGGACACAGGAGACTTGGGCTGTCTCATCCTTGAGTGTGAAATAGAAGTGGCCCGAGGCCTGATGCCGAAGGTTGGAAACCTCACCCTCTACCCAGATCATGCCAATGCCCTCTTCGAGAAGTTGGGTGATGCGACGGGTAAGCTCCGCGACACTCAGGACCGAGGGGGATTCGACTGCGGCGGGCTCGGTGACCCGGGTAAAGGAAATCTCCTTGCTGGCGTTTTTTTTTGCATCTTCGGTGACGCTTTCCTCACTAGTCTGTGTCGGTTTGAACTTGGGCAGAATCATCCCCATGTCAAAGCCGAGTTGATCAGCATTACTTTTGGGACGCCGCGCCATGCCATCAGGGGACATTACCGGAGGCAAGCTGGGTCCGCAGCGCGGCAAGAAGTTTTTCCAGTCGTTTCGAAATATCAAGTTCCTCCAGCAACCGCTGGCGGACAGCGGGATCGGAAACAAGGGTTGATGCAACAAGATCGGTTATCACTCCGATATTTGTGATTTGGTTAAGATAGGCTTCAAACTGCACAGGAAGTTCAATTCCCTGCTCCCTAAACCGGGCGCAGAGGGCATGCAGACGGGTTACCTGCGCAGCCATGGCTGCCGATTCTGTCATGTCACCGTCAGGGGCCCTGACGCTCTCCAAGGGTTCGATCCTTGCAACACGATACGGCTCCTCTTGTTCCCATCCGGCGATCCTGACCCGGCTTACGCCTTGAAGAATCAGGTTGGATGTTCCATCGGCATTCCGTATGCAGGCCCTCACAAGCCCAGCGCCGGCGATGCTCTCCATCTCCCTCTCCTCCTCATCGCGAGGCATGGCCATGGCCATCATCCTTCCCGTTCCAAGTGCGTCATCAAGCATGGCCCGGTAACGCGGCTCAAAAATAAAGAGAGGCAGCAGGGCATTCGGGAAAAGGGTGACTCCAGGCAACACCATCACGGGTAGCGTAGTAGGAAGTTCCTGAATGATTTCCTCGTGCACAATCAGAGAATACACCTGAATTCCCGCTTCATAAATCCAAAATCACGGCTTTTTCTAGTACAGAAGTTACCGGGAAATACTGAGCGACCGGATCATCACCCCCTGATAACTTCACACACTTTCTGATGGACGATGACGCTGGGAGATTGCATCCTGCACAGCTCTCATCGCTCGGTGAGTGAAAGATACGGGTAGGTACCGAAGTGGCCAAACGGGGCGGACTGTAAATCCGCTGGCATCGCCTTCAGTGGTTCGAATCCACTCCTGCCCAGTCTTTTGCGGAGCAAACTCACAGCGCGCAGTGGATGAGAACGTGCTTTGTCACCCAGCAAGCTCACCCATTTTCCCAGCCAATCAGGATGGGGTGTGCTCAATTCTCAAACGCATTCCCAACGATTCCACGATGAGAGTGATGAAGGCCATAGCCACTCTAGTCTTCTCACGATGGGTCCGCACGAAGCTGATCAGAGCCTTGACCTAGGAGGGTAGATTCCATGAGATCTCATCGAGAATCAGCGTCGTCAGATGTCTGAGTTTTTTCATTTCTGGGGCTGGCTGAGGCTGATAATCGAACCCTGCAGATTCAGCTATTCAGGTTGTCCAGCAAGCGGGTTCGATTGGCCGGAAGTTTGTGGGCCACGGCAGCAAGGGAATGGTGTGCCGGCACCGCGGGATCGTTGATACCAAGCAACCGAGCGAGCTCTTTCTCGAAATGCCCGACGGCACGCCTGCTGGGTTCCTGTTTCCGCAGAAAACCCCAAGCGCGTTGAAGCAGGGAAAAAAGCTCCGGTATCGGGTGCATCGGTTCTGTGAATAGATCGCAAAGTTCTGCAAAATACGATGCGGTGAGAATCGTCGTATATGAGGGAGGAAGCGCAGTATCACACGAAACGACGATTTCATACAGGGTGTGAAGATCACCCTTCCTAGAAGGTTTGAAAACAATCTCCGATTCAGTGAACAGCTCCAAGCGACCTGCAAAAGGGCTCCCGCTTCTCGTGGCACCGCGTACCGCCGTCTTCACTTTACCATGTCGATCAGTGAGCCAGAGGACGACAAGACCGTGCTCCGAAAAGCGATACCGTCGCAGAAGGATGGCACGCGCTTCATGCATGTGGTCATCCATGACGCCTTACTCGTTTTCCGCAGTCTGATTGGTTTCGGAATGAAACCCCTTACTCATGACGACTTGCACGAGGCATTCCTGAATAAACGCAAAAAAATTCACCTGCATCAACGCGATGCTTCTTTCGGAAGAGAGATCCGGAGCCTTCTTTTCGGAAAGTTCCTTTTCCGTAAAGATATATTCCGCTGCCAGAGCGAGACGTTGCGCATTAAGGGTCGTCAGCCAAGCTTCGCAATGGGAATGAGGAATCTCGAGCGACCAGAGAGGCGTCTTTCCCTTCCCCTCTTTCATCAGGGTGATATCCTCGGCGACAATCACCCGTTCCGAATCAAAATGACGTCTCAGCCCAGGCTGCACGAAATCATGCCAGTCACGGCAGAGTTCCTCCTCATCGCCAGGAGCCGGTAAAAGCCGCCCGCTTCCATCGGGATACCGCTCCCAAGGATCGATTGCCACCGCCTGCAGCATTCCAGCAAGCAGGGGATGCATTTTACTAAAAAAGGGGTCTCCGGATCTGGAAAGTTCGAAATGCATGCCGATCAAGGAGATGCACGCTCCAGTGTTGCCAGAAGGAGGTGTCCATGAAGCTGCTGGACATACAGCTCTCCCTTCTCCCTAGCACCACTCCAAACAATAGAACGCCCTTTGGAATGGACTTCCATCATATGCAGCTCGGCCCGTTCGCGAGACCAGCCAAAGATGAGCTGAAAGACCATCGACACATAGCTCATAAGATTCACTGGGTCATTGTGTACAACGACGATCCATGGTGTGTCGTAGGCCTCAGAAACATTTGTTTCCGGAGACTCCAGAATCCCGGGATCTCCCATGGAGAGGATCTTCACAGTCCGGCAAGATGTCTCCCAGCGCTTCCTGGAACGGGTGAAAGCGTTCTTGAGAGCCCCTCTATTAAAAACCGTGCAATATCACGCTCCTCCAGTCCAGCTCCCATCCCCTCCTGCACAAGGTAGGCTGCAATGGCCACTTGCGGCGGCAGGTGAAAAACCGCAGCACGCAGGGCGTGGATGACCACAAGATGACCGGGGGAATCACCGGCCAAAACAGCGGTACGATATCGCTCGATGAGGCGATCACCACGTGGCGCACGCAATCCCTGGACTAGTGACTTCCCGCCATCCCTGCTCTGCAATCGTGCCGGGGGAGGAACTGCGGCATCCACCCGACAGTCAAGGGTCACGATCTCAAAGCTTCCACCTTTTGCAGCACGGTCCATAACCTCCAGAAGGGCGGGCTGAAGCAGCGGGGTCAGCAGCGTGGCATTCCAGTTCAGGATGGCTGCGATGACAGGCCCACGGGGTATCAGTGTCACCTCGCCCAGTGCGTGCAGGAAAGGATTGCAGAGTTCCGCGGCACGGGCGATGAGCTCATATTCCCCTTCGGCAAGGATCTTCACGGGCTGCGCAGCGGCTTGACTCATTTGGTTCATGCTATCACAAGCCGCGCAATGCGGCTTCCAAAATCTCCTCCTGCCGACGATGCATCACCACCTGATCTTTTTCGCTGAGATCGTCATAGCCGAGAAGATGAAGAAGTCCGTGAATTGCGCAGAGAGCAGCTTCATGAGTCACGGGGTGAGCGATATTGCGGGCGTTCGTCACGACCACGGTCACTCCGATTAGAATCTCCCCATGCTCAAAGGTGATGACATCTGTCGGTGCGGGGTCCTTCAGAAACTCGGCGTGCACCCCGGCTATGGCGTCCTTTCCAAGCAGTGTGATCTCCACAACCGGGGGAAGTTTCAGACCGGGCCTACGAGGTTTCTTCAAACAGAGAGGCAGCGCTGCGCCGACGATTTTCCTGACTGTTCTTAAATCAATTTTTACGGAACGCTGGCGGTTGGACCATAGGAGTTGCGGGAGTTCAGGATTTGGAACCCGGCGCAAGGTCCTCTTGCTGCTCCCTTTCGGCTTCCTGCCCCTCATCATCTTCAGGAATTCAGCACCCCCGGCGCGCAGACTGCCACCAAAGTGCTGTCCGGGTCATACTGAAGATAAGGACTCAGCCATCTCTCGACCTCGGCAACGGCCATTCCTTTGCGGGTTGCATAATCTCCGACCTGATCCCTACCCAGTCTACCAACCGCGAAGTACCTAGCCTCTGGCGCCGCAAAGTAAAGCCCCGAAACGGAACTCGCCGGAAACATCGCCAGACTCTCCGTCAAGATGATCCCGGTATTGCGTGTCGCATCGAGAAGGCGAAATAGCTCCCACTTCTCGGTATGGTCGGGACAGGCGGGATAACCGGCGGCCGGCCGGATGCCACGGTATTTTTCACGTATGATTTCCTCGATAGCCAGATTTTCCTCCAGACCGAATCCCCATAAATCCCTAGCCTGCTTGTGGAGCCACTCAGCAGCTGCCTCGGCAAACCGGTCGCCGAGGGCCTTTACCAGAAGCGCGGTATAGTCATCGTGCTGTTTCTCAAAAGTCTCGGCATATTCCCCGACCTCAGGGCCTGCCGTTACGGCAAAACCGCCAAGAGAATCAACGCGTCCCGAGTCACGCGGTGCGATGAAATCAGCCAAGGCGTAGTTAGGTTGGCCTGCGGGCTTCTTGTTCTGTTGACGGAGTGTGTGAAATTTTCCCACCACCGAGGAACGCTCCGTATCGGCATATAGCTCGATGTCGTCTCCGACGCGATTGGCGGGCCAAAAGCCGATGACCCCGCGCACTCGAAAGCGCTTTTCGCTCACGATCCGATCCAGCACACGGAGGGCATCCTCGTGCAATTCTCTGGCCTGCGCCCCAATCTCCGGATCGGAGAGCAGTCCCGGATAGCGCCCTCTCATCTCCCATGCGGAGAAGAAGGGAGACCAATCAAAATACGCAACCAGCTCTGCCAGCGGGATGTCATCATATGTGATGAGTCTCTGTTCGGATTGCCGGGGCAGAGCAGCGGCGTTCCAGTCGATCGACACGGTGTTTTCCCTAGCAATCCCTAGGGGAAGCAGATCCCCCTTAGCCTGCTTTCCAGCATGTTCTTCACGCCGGTTCTGATGCTGCCTCTCGAGCTCTAGGTGATACGCCTCCTTGCGTTCCTCGGAAAGCAGTTCTGAAGCAACGCCCACCACGCGCGAAGCATCCAGCACATGCACCACGGGGCCAGAATATTCGGGGGCGATCTTCACCGCTGTGTGGGCGGGACTAGTGGTGGCTCCCCCGATGAGCAGAGGAATTTCAAAATTCTCCCTTTTCATCTCGCGGGCCACATGCACCA
>PLEU01000068.1 GCA_003136515.1 Spartobacteria bacterium | reverse complement strand
AGCAGGAGCAGGTCGGGCTCCATTACGAGCAACCGCGCTAGATGGGCGCGCATGATCCAACCACCGCTGAGTTCCCTAGCCCTGCGCTGAAAATCATCCTGTTTGTAACCAAGGCCGACGAGGATCTTCTTGGCCCTGGCCTCCACCTTGACATCGCTGAGCGCAGCATGTTTCGCGGAGGCCTCGCTGTATTCCGGAGTATCAACTGCACCCGTTTCCTCAAGTTCCCTGAGTCGCTTTTCAAGTGCGGGAAGCTCTCCGGCACGCCCAGTGGCAACATCGAGTACGGACTCGTCGCCAGTAGCTTCGCCCTCTTGGGCGAGATGGCCGATCATCGTCCACTCGTCGCGATCGATGGTGCCGGCATCAGGCTCGTCCTTTTTCAGGATTAGGGAGAAGAGGGTTGATTTGCCAGCGCCGTTGGGGCCGACCAGCGCGACACGTTCCCCGTAGTTGATTTGCATGGCGGCCTCCTCGAAGAGGGTGCGGCCGCCGAGGGTTTTCTTAAGTTTGCGTATCGTGAGCATGGAGAGGTGAGGATGAAAATTGAGAGAACGTAAAAGTTCGAATTCTGAAAGAGTCGGAGTGATGTTGTGCCATCCTTCAGCCATGCAGCTTCGTTTCTGTAACCCCAAGACATTGCAATACGGCCTTGGTCACGGTTCCAACGGTGAGTTCCGTCATGCACCGAAAGTCTATGGGACACTGCCGTAGGTAGCAGGGATTGCACTCAACCTTCCGGCGGAGGATCTGGTGAGGTGGGGTGGTTACGGAGGTCGGGCCGGTGAGGGCCGGCTCGGTAGAGCCGAAGATTGCAATCACAGGGATGCCGAGCTGGTCAGCCAGATGCATAGTGCCCGTGTCGTTGGTGAGGAGGAGGGTAAATTTTTTGATCTCTGCAATGAGCTCCGCCAAGGTGGTTTTGCCGCAGAGATTTTCCACTCTGCCCGTGAAATCTCTGGAAAGTTCATCACCGAGTAGGATCTCCTTTGCCGTGCCGACGATGACCCAGGTGATGTCGCGTCGGGAGGAAACATTCTCCATCACCTCCCGGTAGCGATGCAACGGCCAGCGTTTTGCAGGGCCATACTCCGCGCCGGGACAGATGCCGACCCTGACGGCATCAGAATATTTGTCAAAAATGGGTATCGGGCGTTCCATCGGAGGCAAAGACTCCGGTGCCCCGAGTTGACGGATCATATCGAGGAGTTCTTTCGCCTGATGCTGCACGGGATGGAGTTCCCGTCGAGGAGACATGGTCTGATTGAGTAGGCGCCTACCGCGATGAGTGGTACGTCCGACACGTCGCGGCACACTGGCGAGCCAGACTTCCAAGGCGCTACGTACGGAATTCGGCAACAGGAGGGCGACATCAAAATACCCCGCCCTTTTGATAATCCCGGCGACGCGCCAGGGGGAGGCGCCGGCTGGGATCTCTAGGACGGAGTCAACCTCGCAGATTTCGCGCCAGAGTGGGGCAAGCTTGGTTGGGGAGAGGATAGTTAGGTGGAGGTCGGGGCGGCCGGATTTGATCGCACGCATCGCGGGAATCGCCATGCAGGCATCGCCCAGCCAGTTTGGGGATCTCACTAAGATGTTGAAGCTCTGGAGGTCGGAGCCTAGTAGGCCGGGGGGGAGATGGATGCCACGTTTCACCTCGCTGAGGAGGAAGTTGGGATAGGGGAGTTTCCAGCGATTGTGAACCCAGAACCAGTCAGCGGGGGAGTGACGGATCTCCTCCTCCAAAAGCCGGTTGAGATCCATCGTGATCTCCGCGATCTCCCTACCCTCGGTCGGCACGGGGGGGCTGGTATGGATGACCCAACGGGCAAGGCCCACGGTGCGGACGCTCACCTGGGCCAGTAGGGAGCCGGTGCGCTGTGCAAGACTGGCAGCGAGCGGAGATGTGGAGGCAAGTTTGCCAAAAAGAGGCATCCAGATCCCCGCATTACCAGCATGCTGGTCGGTAAGGACTCCGACGACCCCTCCCTCCTTGAGCAGATTGGCAGCCCCCTGCATCTCTTTCTTTCGGTCAAAGGTATAAACTCCGCGGCTCCGGCGATCCCGGTTGACGAGTTCATCCATTTTCTCGTTACGCAGGGCCTGGTAAACGCATCCGGCCCTGCGCGGCTTTACGAACTCGGCAATCTGGGCATTGATTTCCCAGTTTCCGAAATGACTGAGCGCCGCGACCGTACCGCGGCCCGCCGCTTNNCTCCCGCGGCCCGCCGCTTTCTTCCCGACGATCCAGTCCTCCCAGTTTTCTTCTTGGTCGAAGCTGAGACGCGAACGGAGTTGCTGCTCGGTCAGGGAAGGGATTTTGAGCGAGCAGAGAATATTGGCCCCTATATTGGCAAAATGCTCCCGCGTGATCGCAGCCGCCTTCGCTGACGTTAGATCCGTGCCGAAGGCTATGCGGAGATTCTGTTTGGAGAGTCGGCGGTACCCGGGCAGTATGACCCACGCTATCAATCCAAGAATCCGGCCCAGCACGAAGCAGACCGTGATGGGAAGCAACCGGATGAACGTGACAACACCAAGGGCGAACAGATAAAGCAGACGATCCATGAGCAAATGCGAAGGCGGCAACGATAACGAGGCTCCGGCAGTGCCGGAAGGGAAAATCCCGTGCGGAGCGGATGTTTTTCTTCCGGGAGCAACCCTTGGGATTCTCGGCAGTGGACAACTAGGGCTGATGTCGGCCATGGCTGCCAGGAGTCTCGGCTATCGGGTGGCGGTCTATGATGCCACGCCTGAGGGCCCCGCATGTTCGTGCGCCGATCTCTCCATAGCCGCACCGTTCGGTGACAGGGAGGCGCTTGGCCGCTTTGCCGATCAGGTGGATGTGGTGACCATCGAGTTCGAGAACATCCCCATCGGCACCTTGGATTTTCTGGAATCCCGCGTGCCGGTGCGTCCTTCCGCTCGGGTGGTTCGCATCTGCCAAGATCGTGTCCTTGAGAAAGAGTTTCTGAGGGACAACGGTTTCCCCGTCGCACCCTTCCGGGTGATCACATCGGCGAGCGAACTTGGAGAGGGATTACAGGCTATTGGAACCCCATGTATACTTAAGACGGCGGTGCTTGGCTATGATGGCAAGGGTCAGATGAGGCTTTCGCCAGATGATGACACCAAGAAGGCCTGGGCCCAACTGGATGCCCCACGAGCTGTTCTGGAGAAGCGAATTTCGTTCGCATCGGAGGCATCGGTGATCTGCGCACGATCTGCCACGGGTGAGAGTTGCTGCTTCCCCGTTCAGGAAAATTTCCATCGCGACGGAATCCTCGATATGACGGTCGCCCCGGCGGTATTGGCGTGCTCCGTGGCGGCAAGCGCGCAGCAGATCACTGCTGCGATCGCCGAGCAATGCGGCGTGATAGGCTTGATCACAGCGGAGTTCTTCGTGCTTGATGATGGCTCCCTCATAGTCAATGAGCTTGCCCCACGACCGCATAATTCAGGCCATCACTCCCTAGAGACCGCGATGACGAGCCAGTTCGCCCAGCACATCCGCGCGGTTTGCGGACTCCCGCTTGGGTCCGTGGATATGAGGTCGTCCGGGGTGATGCTGAATCTCCTGGGTGATCTCTGGGAAAGAGGTGAGCCAGACTGGCCTCTCCTTCTCCGGGAGCATGGACTTCACCTTCATCTCTATGGAAAGAAGGAAGCTAAACCCGGCCGCAAAATGGGGCATTTTACGCTTCTTGGAGGGGGTGATGAAGTGTGTGAACGCGCGTTTTTCCTCCGTAATGAGGCGCGGCGTAAATGATTGCGCGAAGTAAATTTTTTTGAACGCTCAATCTTCCAGCTTGTCTGAAACAATGTTGCCGCTTATCGGAACAGACCACAGAAACACCCCGATTGATATCAATCCCGATTTATGAATCCATCCGTCCAAGAACTCGATCGTCGTGTCCAGGAAACCAACTACTGGGTAAAACCCCTCACTCAGGAAATCAGCCGTGTCGTAATAGGACAGCAGGGGCTTGTCCGGAGTCTCCTCATAGGATTGCTCGGCAACGGCCACGTGCTGCTGGAAGGCGTGCCCGGACTGGCGAAAACCCTCACCGTCCGCACCCTTTCCGCTTGCATCCACGCTGCGTTTTCGCGCATTCAGTTCACCCCGGATCTTTTGCCGGCTGATCTGGTCGGAACGCTGATCTACAACCCGCGGGAAGGGGTTTTCACCACGCGTAGGGGGCCAGTATTTGCAAATCTGATCCTGGCGGATGAAATCAACCGCGCTCCGGCCAAGGTGCAGAGCGCTCTGCTGGAAGCGATGCAGGAGCGCCAGGTGACCATCGGTGACGAAACCTACAAACTGCCCGATCCCTTCCTTGTCTTGGCGACCCAGAACCCACTGGAGCAGGAGGGCACCTACCCGCTTCCAGAAGCCCAACTAGACCGATTCATGTTGAAGGTAGTAGTCGGTTATCCAACCCGCAACGAGGAGCGCCAGATTCTGGACACCATGGCAACCTCCTCACCCAGCCTTCTCGTCGATCCCCTCGTCACGACTGAGCAGATCCTGGAAGCCCGCGCAGTGGTGAATGCAATCTATGTGGACGACCGGGTGAAGGACTATGTCGTCGATCTGGTTTGGGCCACCCGTGAACCGCTCCATTACAATCTCAAGTTGGACGGTCTGATCCGTTACGGGGCTTCGCCCCGCGCTACGATCTATCTGACGCTGGCTGCCAAGGCCCATGCCTTCCTGAACGGCCGTGGCTACGTTACGCCGCATGACGTGAAATCGATCGGTACTGAAGTCCTCCGTCACCGTATCGCTGTGAGCTATGAGGCGGAGGCCGAGTCGATTTCCTCCGAAGACATCGTCCAGCGGGTCTTTGAGGGGCTTCCTGTGCCTTGAGATGCCGGTTCGGGAGCCTACTCCTCCCCTTCCTTTTCCTAACTGCCGCATATGAACGATACGCGCGAGATTCTCCGTAAAATCCGTCGCTTGGAGCTCCGCACTCGAAGGCTTGTCGAGACGTCTTTCGCGGGCCAGTACCACAGCGTGTTCAAGGGCCGCGGTATGAACTTCGAAGAGGTGCGCCCATATTCCCCCGGCGACGAGATTCGGACCATTGACTGGAATGTGACCGCGAGAACTGGCGAGCCGTATATCAAGAAGTTCACTGAGGAGCGCGAGATGACCGTGATGATAGTCCTCGATGTCAGTGCCTCGGGGAACTTCGGAAGCATCCGCGAGAGCAAGAGGGAACTGGCCGCAGAGGTCGCCGCAGTCCTCGCCTTCAGCGCTATCCATAACAACGACAAGGTGGGGTTGCTGCTCTTCAGTGATCAGGTCGAGCTATTCATCCCACCCAAGAAGGGACGCCTTCACATTCTGCGCCTGATCCGGGAGATGCTCTATTTCCAGCCGAAGGGGAGGGGAACTGATCTTTCCGGAGCCCTAGAATACCTGAACAAAGTGGTGAGTCGCCGGGCGGTCGTTTTTCTGATTTCCGATTTTTTGGCTAGAGATTTCACCCGTCCCCTGACTGTCTCCGCAAAGCGTCACGATCTGGTGGCTCTGAGCGTGGTGGATCCCGCCGAGGAGACGCTGCCCGATGTGGGAGTGATCCTGCTGGAAGACCCCGAGACGGGAGAACAGATCGAGGTCAACACTTCGCGCGGCGATGTTTCTAGGGCATATGCCGAACTCGCGGAAAAGCGGGCCCGAGAGACGGAGCGTCTGTTCGGATCGCGCGGCATAGATACTGTGCAGCTTCGCACCGACACGGATTATCTGCCGGTTTTGAGAAGTTTCTTCGACCGGCGGGGACGCCGCATCGCAGCCTGATAGCCCGANNCATTTCTCGTCGCAGGCATTGCGGGGGGACTGATGTGGTGGTTTCTGGCACGGGGAAAAGTCAAGTCGCCAACACCCCGGGAGGCCGCGCTCGCCGCTCTGGCGAGGCTGAGGGAGAAAGTTTCCGAAGGAAATGATCACGACTTCGGCGTCGGTGTTTCCGACGTTCTCCGCCAGTTCCTCGGAGAAGCACTTGGTCTGGCCGCACCGCGGCAGACAACTGAGGAGTTTCTCTTGACGATCCAAGATTCCCCGCGCTTCGCCGCGCCGGAGAGANNCTCTCGGAGTTCCTCCACCAAGCGGACTATCTGAAATACGCACGTGGAGAGGCGAGCCGACAACAGCGACTCTCCCTGATTGAAGCCGCCGAATCGTTTGTCCTGAGCGGCAGTCTGGAGGAGGGCAAACTCTACACTGTAGCGTCTGGGATCTCCGCAATGACCGAGCAGGCCGGACAAAAGTCCGGCCGGAAGGAGGTCGCGTGAAGGAGGTTTTTTTTGCGGCACTTACGTCGGCCTTTGGCCAGGGATTTGTCTTTGTGCATCCATGGGTGCTAATTACTCTTCTGGCGATTCCACTGCTCGCGCTGCTCAAGGGAAGGTTCGGTGGCACACCCGGAATTCTCTTCTCCTCCACTCAGCTTGTGGTTGCGGTAGGGAGGAGGAGGCGTGCTCGTGTGGGAGCCATCCTTGCTTCACTTGTTTACGCAGCCATGGCATGCCTGATTGTGGCGCTTGCCCGCCCCCAGTTTGGTCGCACCCTGGAGCACATCACAGCGAGCGGCGTGGACATTATGCTGGTGCTGGATGTTTCCGGCTCGATGCGTGCGGAGGATTATGTGGTGGACGACCAGCGGATGAGTCGCATCGACATGGTCAAGCGGGTCACGCAAAAGTTCATCGAATCCCGTCCCAACGACCGCATGGGAATCATCGCCTTTGCAGGGAGGCCCTATCTCGTTAGTCCCTTGACACTCGATCATGACTGGCTGATACAGAATCTGGATCGCGTGCAGATCGGGATGGTGGAGGATAGCACGGCGATTGGGTCCGCCCTCGCCTCAGCAGCAAACCGCCTGAAGGATCGGGACTCTAAGACGAAGATCATCGTGCTTCTCACCGACGGGGCGAACAATGCGGGAAAAGTGCTTCCTCTCACCGCCGCAAAGGCTGCCAAAGCCCTTGGGCTTAAGATCTACACGATCGTGGCTGGGAGCAATGATCCCATCCCCTTCCCCGTGAAGCTGAGTGACGGGAGGACAGTGTTGATGAATCTGCCGGCGGGGTACTTTCCAATCGACGAAAAACTTCTGGATCAGATCGCCCGTATCGGGGATGGAAAGTATTTCCGTGCCGCTGACACAGAATCCATGGACAACACCTTCAAGGAGATCGACCGGCTTGAGAAAACCAAAGTCGAGATGGAGAAGTCCTCCGACTACCACGATTACTTTCCCTTCTTTCTGCTCGGAGCCGCCCTGTGCCTGGGCGCTGAAGCGCTGCTGTCGCAGACATTGTGGAGGCGTTTGCCATGAACTTGATGTCTGTCATGAACGCGATATTCCATTTTCCTACCGACGATAGGCTGGCCTTTGGTGCTCCCGGGTGGCTTTGGGCGCTTCTGTTTCTGCCGCCGCTGGGCTGGGTTTTCTTCCAAGCCGGACGCAGGCGCGCGGAGCTACTCTCCAAAATCCTCGCACCCCGGCTTCAGCAGCAGCTCGTCGGCAGGGTCAGCCCCCTGAAGCGCAACCTCCGTTCCCTCCTGCTCCTGCTTTCCCTAGCACTGGTTATCGCTGCACTCGCGCAGCCGCGTTTCGGTTATGCAGAACAGCAGGTCAAGTCCAGGGGTCGAGATGTGATCATCGCCATCGATACTTCGCGGAGCATGCTGGCTACGGACACCGCCCCTACCAGGCTCGGGCGTGCCAAGCTGATCGCGCAGGATCTTCTCAATCTGCTCAAGGGCGACCGGGTCGGGCTGATCGCCTTCGCAGGCGATGCATTCCTCGAGGCACCCTTGACGCTCGACAAGGGGGCCGTGCTTACATCGATCAATGACCTCGACATCAATACGATCCCCAAAGGGGGGACAGACATCGCCTCGGCGATCCGGATGGCGATCGCGGCCTTCGGTAAAGGGGAGGGGACGAGCCGGGCATTGGTCATCATGACGGACGGGGAGGAGTTGGATGAGAGCGGTGTAGAGGCGGCCAAGGAAGCTGCGGCGACGGGAATCAGGATTTTCACCATCGGTTTCGGCTCGGCAACTGGCTCGCTGATCCCAATCAAGAATGATGCTGGTGAAAACGATTTTGTGAGGGATGAAAACGGGCAACCGGTGAATTCCAAACTGGATGCCCCGCGGCTTACAGAGATCGCCAAAGAGACGGGCGGGTTTTATCAACCCTACAGTCAGGATGCCGCTGGTATCATCTACGAGAAGGGGATCGTACCCATCGATGCGAGCAACGACTCAACTATGCTGACCCGCAGGCCGATCGAGCGCTATGCATGGCCATCGGCGGCGGCGCTCGCCCTACTTGTTCTCTGGTCACTGGTGGGAGAGGGACGCAACAAATCNNTGCAGTGTACATTTCAGGCTTGTTCTTCCTTATAAATTCCCTGAAAGCATCCGGTATCAGCGATTACCAGCAGGGGGATTATCAGGGTGCACTGAATGATTTCGAACAGAGAATCCAATCCGGAAAGGCATCGCCGGAAGTTCAGTTTGATGCGGGAGCAGCCGCTTACAAGGCTGGTGATTATCAAAAGGCCGCCGGATACTTTTCGGAGGCGATGACCTCCCAGGATCCGAAGATTCGCGAGGCGGCAACCTACAACCTAGCAAACTCCCTAGTGCGAAGCGGTGAATCGGCCAAGGGTGATGATGCCAAGCTCTCCGATTGGAAAAACTCCATCCAGCACTATGAGACTGTTCTCAAATCAACGCCGGGAAATACCCAGGCCAAGGAGAATCGTGATATCGTCCGCAAGCTCATCGATGATTTGAAGAAGCAGCAGAGACAGCAGCAGGACAAGAACGACAAGAGCCAGAAAAACGATCAAAACAAGGATCAGCAAAAAAACGACAAATCCCAAGGGGGGAGTAATGGATCTGATCAGAAGCAGAAGCAAGATCAAAAAAACGATCAAAACAAAAATAAGGATTCAGGACAGCAGCCCCAAAATGATCAGCAAAAGCAGAACAGATCGAAGGATAACAACGGACAGAAACAAAGCACCCAAAATCAAGGTCCTCAGGCACAGCCCTCACCCCCGCAGCAGGGAGTAGGCTCTCCCACGCCCACCCCGTCCCCAACCCCCGGCCAGGGGAACGGATCCGACTCCCAGAAGGGAGATCAGCAGCCCACGCCCACGCCCGGGTCAGGACAAACAAATCAAGATCAGAGTCCTTCAGTATCAGGGCAACCCACGCCGGAGCCCTCTCCTTCCCCTAGCAATGGGGCAAATACCCCGGAGGCAAGTCGGCAGGGGACTAAACCCAATGAGACTCCCGCGGAAAAACCCGAGCCTGTTGACGCTGGTGANNGTTCAGGATGAAGAGGCTCACCAACTGCTAAATCAGCAGAATCGCCCGACAGATCAGCCGGTGCGAGACTGGTAGAACATGAATTACCCGATGAAACTCAATCGAGCATCACGAGCAGGGTGTGTGTCGGCGCTGGCCCTCATCAGCTTCGCGTGTCTAATGACCCTGTCGTGCCCAGCCGCCAGTGCTGCCGACGACGTGTCGGCGACAGCGGAAATGTCCCGTCCTGAGGTAAACGCGGGCGAGATGGCGGAGCTTCAGGTTCGTGTCTCTGGAGCCGAGGTGGCCGATGTGCCCCGCGAGGTTTCGGTAGATGGCCTACAAATCCGGCTGACGGGAGAATCAACTCAAGTGCAGATGGTGAATTTCAAAGTCTCGTCCTCCGTGGTTTATAGCTATGTCGTAATGCCATTGAGGGCTGGAAAATTCACCATACCGTCCATTCCGGTTAGAACTACGGCCGGTATCGTGAGAACAAGTCCAGTTGCCTTTGCCGTGATTGACGGGAGTGTGGCGAACGCAGTCACCGCCCCACCCCAACCCCAGCCCCAGATGCCACAGCCTGGTATGCCCGGATTTTCCCAGCCCCAACCTACTCCCCAGGATGCTCGTGCTGATGCGGGACGGCTGGCATTTGGTGAGATTAGCTGCTCCAAGAAGACGATCTATGCCGGTGAGATGGTGCCGGTTGAGATGCGCTTTTATTTTGACGCTCATTATCCGGTCAAGGTGGGAGGGAGAGTCGATTTCGGCAGCGAAGGCATAGTTGTCGAGCGCTTTCCAGACCCGAAGGAAAGCCGAGTGGATCGTGATGGGGTTACCTATAATGTGCTGACGTTCCACACACTGCTCTCAGCGATACAACCCGGACCTGTTGACATCGCTCCTGCTAAACTTGACAGCCAAATCCAGATGCCGGGAGCACTCCCTCCCGGGTTTGACGATCCGGTGTTCCAGCAAGTTCTCGGAGGTCAGAGCCCCTTCACCGAGAGTCGTGATGTGACTGTGAAGACAGCGCCTCTTCATCTCGACGTGCTGCCACTTCCCAAAGAAGGCCGTCCCGAGTCGTTTGCAGGTGCGGTGGGGCAGTTCGAATTGGGTGCCGCCGTGACCAATCCCAAGCCGGCTCCTGGCGATCCGGTGGACCTTACGATCAAGATCAGCGGCAAGGGTAATTTCAACGCTATGGGAGCTCCTGTCCTGATGGAGACTGATGGTTGGAGGACTTATCCACCCTCCGACAAGTTTGAGGGTTCCGATGAAATGTCCAACTCTGGGGTCAAGACCTTTGACTTCACCCTCATCGCACAGGAACCGAAGAAGACTTCCCCCAGTGCGGAGTTTTCCTATTTCGATCCCGTCTTGGCAAAGTACCAGGTGCTTGAGGCAAAACCCCAACCCCTATCCGCCGCTCCGGGGANNACCCCCCCCGCCGCTGACACCATCTCGTCAACAAATTCCATACCCACACCGACACCCACACCGACTGCGCCTGCGGTGATTCACCCTTCAGGTAGCTATCGGGAAGGTGACCCGCTTGCCTTGCTAACGTTGAATACTTGGAAGCCTCTTTTGGGACGCCCGGAATTCCTGGTCGCCAACATCGCCATGCTGGTCGCCATAGCCGCCTTCGCAGGGATCCTACGGTACTATTACATCCAGAAAGAGGGGGGAACGGTTTCCTCGCGTCGTCGCCGTCGTTCCAACGAACTCATATCTCTACTAAAGTCTGATACTCTTGATGCTGCTGCCACGTATGATACGGCCCTAGAATATGCAGCTCTTATTCCGGGGGAGAGAGAGGATGTTATCTCCCTAATCGAGTCCCTTGAAGCCCGTCGCGACATCTTGAAATATGGTTCCGGCCGTTCAGTGGCACTCAGTCGCGAGGAGAAAGGGGAGTTAATGAAATCATTAAAAAAACTTTCATCCAACTCATCACTATGATGATCACTCGGATTTCCCTGTTATTGTTGTTGCTGCTGACAGCCTTCACCCGTACTGCTCCTGCAGTCACGCCCGAGGAAGTTACTTCAGCTAACAATGACTTTGAGTCTGGTCGTTTCATCGATGCGATAGCGTCGTATCAGGCGATGCTGGATTCGACCCAGTTGGCAAAGGTAAGTTCCCCGGAACTCTGGTACAACCTTGGACTGGCCGAAGAAAAATCGGGGGATCTACCCGCTGCCACCCTCTCCTTTCGCAGGGCCCTAGTACTCAACCCTACTCTCACCCCCGCCAGAAATGCCCTTGCCGCCGCTCTTGGTACACTGGGAGTTCCGGCAGTCGCCAGTAGCGGCGGTTGGCGGGAGCAGATTCCGGCCAGACTTCATCCCAAATTCATGATCGTGGGTGGATCCATCGTAGGATGGCTGGGCCTGTTTCTTCTGGTATTCGCTGTGATGGGCAAAACACGCAGGACTCCGCTCATTGGTCTGGCTCTGGCGATCGCAGTGCTCGGATATGGATTCGCGATTGAGGGAGGAATGATCGATCCGCGTCGTCTGGCAGCCGATGAGGCCGTGGTTACAGCTAGAAATGCTCCGGCACTTCACGTCACCCCCGCCGACAGCGCAGCCACATCGGGAACACTCGCCCCAGGGTCCTTGATCACAATCCTATCGCGCAACGGTATGTGGTGGTATGTTACCGATGGCTTCGGCCAAACTGGATGGATTTTCTCAACTACCGTAACACCGTTGCTGCCAAACTCCGCTGGATCCTAATCTTCGCTTTCGTCACGGCGAATGCTTTTCCAGCCTATGCAGGGAATGACGGCTCCGATCCCTATGCAGCTTGGGGTGGCACCCTGACTTTACCTGCGGAACCCCCCTTTCCTGCCATCCCATCCTTTGAGGCCGAATACCGCTTCGGCTGGTTGGGGATGGGTGCCGGTGGAGCAAGTGTGAAGGTTGGTATCGCTAAATCAGGCGATCGCACAATTGAGGCACGCGGTGGACCCGATGCCTGGATCAGAAAACTTTGGGATTATCAGGCCTTTTACAGCGGTGAGGCGGGTGATGACGGCGGGGTGCCATCNNGTTCCATATGGAGGAGTGCGAGGGGAAGAAGGATATTCTGAGCGATGCCGTGTTCCGTCAGGGAAATGTCTTTGCCTGCCATCGGCTGACGTCGGAAAAAAAACCGTGGGAATCACGCGATCTGCCCGGAGTCCGCGATCTCTTTGCTGCTATGCTCTGTGTCCGGAGTCTGCCACTGCACGATGGCGATAAAATCCGTCTGGTCGTCTTTCCTGACGAGAGTCCCTATCTTGTCGATCTCACGGTGGCCGGACATGACTCCCTCACCATGCTGGGCAGGAAAATCCATACCATCCGATTCACGATCCGCATTCAGAGCATCGAGACTCATGGAGTGAACAAGGGGCGGCTCACCCCTCATCGCAAGTTCCGTTCAGGGCGTGTCTGGATGTCCGATGATGCCCAGCGACTCCCGTTACGCGCCGAGGTCGATATCTTTGTCGGGAAGGTTTTTGCCGAGATGGTGAGTTGCAAGATGGAGAGTGGAAACGATTATTAGGGAAGAGAAAGAATCTTATAATCTTGATCAAAGTGCTTCTGCATTTTGTTAGAGGCCATCCGAAAAGTCTATGTGGGCCGCACTGAGAGAGTCATGAGCGTATCCCGTGCGATGTGTGACAAGGGGACGTCAAAGGTCAAGACGTCAAAATCCTCTGCCCATAATGGGCGTAACCATTTGTGTTTGATGCCATGTCATTGACTTGCTCAGGAGTGATTTCCATAACGTGCCCTAGGGGGACTTTTCATTAGCTTCTGGAATCTCTGTGTGAGAGCTCTGGATTTCCTGCAGAGCGAGCGGGAAGGCAATCTCAAATTCGTGAGATCAGAAGTTCTCTCTGGAAGATGAGTTCCTTCGGAAGCTGGCTGTAAAGTTTGAGAAAGAGTTCGTCCTGCATGACCAGTTCACGGTGCCATTCCTGACGGTCGATTTTCTGGGCCTCATTGAATTTTTCCTCTGTAATCACCGCCTCTAGTCCGCGCATATCGAGGTCCTGATACTCAGGCACCCAACCGATGGAGGTCTCGATGGCGTGGGCTCCGAATTGGGAACGCTCCACAATCCACTTGAGCACGCGCATGTTGTCCCCAAATCCCGGCCAGAGGAACTTTCCGGCGGCATCCTTGCGAAACCAGTTCACATGGAAAACCCGTGGCAAGTTTTTGACGAACTGCCGCATCTCTAGCCAATGGGAGAAGTAATCCCCCATGCTGTAGCCGCAGAAAGGGAGCATTGCCATCGGGTCTCGGCGCACCTGACCAATGGTTCCCGCCGCCGCCGCGGTCATTTCCGAGCCAACGGTCGCTCCGAGGTAGACCCCATGTACCCAGTTGAAGGACTGGAAGATCAGCGGCATCGTCGTAGCACGGCGTCCTCCGAAAATTATTGCGCTGATTTTGACCCCCTCGGGGTTTTCCCAATCGGGATCAATGATCGGACAGTTACGGGCGGGCGCCGTGAAGCGGCTATTTGGATGGCTTGAGAGAACCGGCTTCCCCTCGGCGTCCCTGCTCTCCGGAGTCCAGTCTTTTCCCTTCCAGTCGATGAGATGGGCCGGTTTTTCTTTAGTCATTCCCTCCCACCAGACATCGCCGTCGTCCGTAAGGGCGACATTGGTGAAGATCGTGCCGGTGCGGATCGAGTCCATCGCCATCGGGTTGCTGTCGTAGGAGGTACCCGGCGCCACCCCAAAAAAACCCGCTTCGGGATTGATCGCGTGGAGCCATCCATCGGGAGCGGGTTTGATCCAGGCGATGTCATCGCCAACACAGGAAACCTCCCATCCTTCTTCCCGCAAGTGCTTAGGCGGGATGATCATGGCGAAATTGGTCTTACCACAGGCGCTGGGGAAGGCGGCCGTGACGTAAGTCTTGGTGCCTGTAGGGTCTTTCACGCCGAGGATGAGCATGTGCTCCGCCATCCATCCCTCGTCCCGGGCGATGGCTGAGGCGATGCGGAGGGCAAAACATTTTTTCCCAAGCAGGGCGTTGCCACCATAGCCGGAGCCGAAACTCATAATCAGGCGTTCCTCGGGGAAGTGCGTAATGTGGGTATTCTCGGGGTTGCATGGCCATGGAACATCGGTTTCTCCCGGTACGAGCGGCCTGCCTACGGAGTGCAGGCATTTGACGAATTTGCCCGTCTTGGCAATTTCTTTATAAACCCCGGAACCCATTCGGGTCATGATGCGCATGTTGGCGACGACATAGGGGCTATCCGAGATTTCTATGCCGTACTGGGCGATGGGTGAGCCGACCGGGCCCATACTGAAAGGGACCACGTAAAGGGTGCGACCCTTCATGCAACCGGAGAAGAGGTTGTGGAGTTTAGCCTTCATGATCTCCGGGGCTTCCCAATTATTGGTTGGCCCAGCGTCCTTTTTTGATTTCGAGCAGATAAATGTCCGTTCCTCAACACGGGCGACGTCGCGCGGGTCGCTGCGAACCAGCACGGAATTAGGCCGCTTGTCCGGATTCAGCCAGCAGGCGGAGCCAGACCTGACGAGCAGATCACGCATGATCTTGTCCTCTTCCTCCGATCCGTCGCACCAGAAAACGGCGTCCGGTTGGGTGAGAGCGACCACCTCATGCACCCAATCGGTGACTGCGGTGATCTCAGGAACGTGAGCGCCGGAAGTTAATTTTTCAGTCGTCTCGATCGTGTTCATGATTCTGTTTTGAGCCTTTTTCACAGCGACTGCAAGTGACATCATGATTGCGATGTAGAGGTCGTGATCAGGGCTTCTCTACTCCCGGAAATGTAGATACTCTCAGCTTTTATGCCGCTGATGCAGACATTCCCCGAGGGGATACATCCGGATCCATCAGGGATACCCTCCCTCTCTGACATTGCCCGACTGGCACTTATGGTAGGGCGCTCTATGCTGGAATGGGGAGCAAATGCGCGCAGCGTGCATGACGCGATCTCGAACGTGTCCTTGGGGTTGGGATGTGATTCTTCGGAGGCTTTTTGCCAGCACGCCGCCATTATAGTGATGCTCCGTCGCGGCGAGGAAGGATGTGCGCAGATGGGAAAAGTCGGCGAGCACGGTGTCAATCTTCGCCGGATGCAAATGCTGCAGGAGATCACTTTTCAGGTGCGCCAGGGAAGAATCTCCTATTCCGAGACACTCTCGGAGATCGAGAGTATCCCCAAGAATGCTAAGAGCTACCCGCTCTGGTTCGTCTGCGCGGCCACGGGGATGGCTTGCAGTGCCTTCGGTAGACTGCTTAATTCCGACTGGAACTCTCTGCTTCCCATCATGATCGGGGCAGCTGCGGGGCAGTGGATGAGGCATGTGCTTGTTCAGCGTGGCTACAATGTGTTCCTGATTGCGGGAGTTGTAAGTTTCTCCTCCTCTTCGCTCACGGTGATCGGGGCAAAAATTGCCGGAAGTAATACTATCCAGCTTGCTATGGTATCCGCCGTGCTCCTACTGATACCAGGTGTACCCGTGCTGAATGCCCAGATTGACGTGATCGAAGGTAAACCAAACTTGGCTGTGGCACGGGCCCTGAGGATCACCTTCCTACTGCTCTTCATGGCGCTGGGATTGTCCCTAGCCCGAAGCATCTTCCTATGACTGCCATGGGAAATCCTTTGTTTTGGAAGATAACTCATCAGGCGTTTTTCGGGGGCATCGCGGCGGCCGGATTCGGGGTTCTTTTTAACTGTCCACCCCGGATTCTCGGGCTTTGCTTCGGATCGGGAGCGCTTGCCCTTGCCGTGCGAACCTTTGCTCAGGGGCATGGGATGAGTCTGCCCGCCGCTTCCTTTTTCGCCGCGCTTGCCCTTGCAATAGTCGACAGCACTTGGCAAATGGCGCAGTCGCCGCGCGGTTCGGTCATTGCCGTGGTGGGATGTATCGCGATGGTGCCAGGGAGTCTGGCTGCCAAGGCGCTCATGGGATTCATCGCCCTCGTCAGTACGAAGCAGGGAATCGACGAAACCCTGCTTTCAACGACTCTTGTGAACCTGCTCATGACGACGTTCACCCTGATAGCCATCGGCGTGGGTCTTTGTGTTCCAGTGCTGCTGTATCCTCGGAGAAGGGAGCCCTGAGTGACTGTTTCGGATTAATAGCCCTCCTGCGGGCGGATAAAAAGCTGTCAAACAAAAGGGAGATGGGTAAATTAAAAAACCAATTTATCATGCCTGCATCGTTGCTACATAGTGGGGATGAGCCCTTGTTTTATCTGGGCGAGTTCCCCGTCCGCCTGATCACGCTCCTGGTCGCCTTGAGGAGTGCAGCCGTGATCCTGGGAGCTCTCTTTATCGCTGCGGGCCATGAAACATTTTTGGGTTTCTTCGCCTACGACAGCACTGGTGTGACCCATGGCCAGATCTGGCGTCTCGTCACTTATATCTTTGTCGTGACGCCTGAGCTCTATCTCTGGTTCCTCTTGGACATGGTGATGCTCTACTATTTTGGCAGGGAGGTGGAAAATGGTCTCGGGTGGCAGCGTTTTGGAATCCTTTATCTGGGACTGGTACTGCTTGGGCCGCTCATGCTCCAGGCCTTCGGCTATGCGGGTATCCCCCAATCGTTCACAGGTGCTGGGGCGGTGGATTTTGCTGTTTTTGCCGCCTTTGTCGTGATGCATCCCGGCGCCCAGTTTTTCTTCGGAATCGCAGCCCGTTGGGTCTTTGTTGCGCTGCTGGCGGTCTATTCTCTCAAACTCCTTGCCAGTCATGACATGCCAAACCTTCTGGTTTTCATCTCATCCTCTGCTCTGGCCATACTTCTAATGCGTCGATCGGGATTCAACGAACCGCTCTTCGGTTGGTCAATTCAATGGTCCTTGCCGGGATTCCGGCGTCCCGAAACCCGTTTTTCTGTGGTTAGAGGAGGGCTATCCTCCGCTAAGCCCGGCCCAACTGTTTCAGCAACTAAGTCAGACTCCCCGGATGCGGAGCAGGAGATGGATCGTCTGCTGGAGAAAATCAGCAGCAAGGGAATCGGAAGCCTGAGCACGTCCGAACGTGCGGCATTGGAAAAAGCCCGGCAGGTCATCCTTCAGCGCGGGGGTGGGGGATCTGCCCCTTAGTCCTGCGCATCATGAGCCACTCCGTGGAACATCTGCGGAAGATCATTGCCCAGTTGAGGGCTCCTGGTGGCTGCCCTTGGGATCGTGAGCAGACTGCTGAAACACTTCGACCTTCCCTGATCGAAGAAGCATACGAGGTGGTGGATGCCATTGAACGTTCGCACGATGAAGACCTCAGGGATGAACTGGGTGATCTCCTCATCAATATTATGATGCAGGCCCAGATTGCCTCGGAGCAGGATCGCTTTGATTTTGAAGCCATCGCCGTGACAGCTGCCGAGAAACTAGTCAGGCGGCATCCTCATATCTTTGAAGAGGCCACAGACATCACGAGTGCCGAAGTACTGGACCGGTGGGAGGAGATCAAGCGCATTGAACGCATGGCAAAATCCATCGATGGATTAAAGGACGAGCCGATGGAATCCTTCCTTGATGGTGTGGCCCGGGCATTTCCGGCGCTGATTCGCGCTCAGAAGATCCAAAAAAAGGCAGCCAAGGTCGGATTCGATTGGAAATCTCCATGCGACGTGGTGGAGAAGGTCCGCGAAGAGATCGCCGAGTTCGAGGCGGAGTTTGATGGTCAGGCGGTTCCATCCCCGGAGCGCCTGAACGAGGAACTGGGCGACCTGCTCTTCGCGGTAGTGAACCTGGCCCGTGCTCTCTCGCTTGACGCCGAGTCCTCACTCCAAGCAGCCACCGATAAATTCACTAGGAGATTTCGCGCCATGGAACGCGAGGTTGCCGGAGCGAATAAATTTTCCGATCTTACTTTTGACGAGATGAATGCACTTTGGGAGAGGGTCAAGGAACGAGAGAAAATCGCTGGGGCGCGAGCTGTAAAGAGATTATGAGCAAGGGGTCGGAAACTTTTCCCCTCTCCCTCGCAGTGATCTCGTTCAATGAGGAGTCCCGCATTGGAAAATGCTTCCGCAGTGTCGAAGGGCTTGTCAGTGAAATCATCTTAGTTGATAGCGGTTCCACCGATGGAACGGCTGATCTTGCCAAATCCTTTGGCGCCAAAGTGATATCCCAGACATGGCTGGGCCAGTCTGCGCAGAAGCAAGTTGCCCTTGATCACTGCACGATGCCTTGGGTGCTGATGCTCGATTGTGACGAGGAACTCTCGGGGGAACTTCACGAGGCGATCCGGAATTTCTTCCGAAACGGCGATGCAGATTGGTTCCGGGGGGCTAAATTCAACCGTAAAGTCTGCTTCCTAGGGCGCTGGATCACTCATGGAGACTGGTATCCGGACACAAAGCTGAGACTGGTTCAAAGGGGTCACGCTCGGATGGGGGGAAATGCCTCGCATGACACAGTCCTCTTGGAGGGGAATGTCAAACACCTAAGGGGGGATATTCTTCACGACTCGTATCCCACCATACAAAGTTACATCGCCAAGATTTCACCTTTCGCCGATGAGTTTGCCGAACGCCGGAGGAAGGAAGGACGTCGCTGGTCGCTGGCTNNCATCTTAAGGCCGTTTTGGCGTTTCTTTAGAGCCTACTTTCTCCGGCTTGGTTTTCTGGATGGTTTTCCAGGTTTCTGGATTGCCTACGCTACCGCTTTTTCCGTATTTGTCCGCTACAGCAGGAACTACGAGGATGAGGCGGGATTGCGGAGTTCTGGTGTCGAAGGGCAGGGGCCGTAGTCAGACATTGCCCATGCGATTTTGCGCGGTGATCAGCCTTTCGTAAAGGGGCCGCAGTCCCTCGGGAATGATCCGCGTTCCCGAGATCAAGGCCATGAAGTTCTGATCTCCCTCCCAGCGGGGTACGACATGGAGATGGAGATGTTCCTCATAACCAGCACCCCCGGCGGAACCTATATTGAAACCTATATTGAAGCCGTGCGCCCTGACGACTTCCATCAGAAGCCGCTGCGCATGTACTGCAAGATCCCACAGGTCAAGTACCTCTTCCCTGCTCAGATCCTCCATCTTGGCCGTTCGCCGATATGGGACAACCATCAGGTGACCTGAAGAGTAGGGATACTTGTTTAGGATCAGGAAGGCATTCTTCCGGCGAGTAACGACAAGGTGGGCCGTATCATCGCTGCTGCGCGCTGCTTCGCCTAGAAAATCCTCTCCGGTGCTCTTCTCGCGATCAAAGTATTCCACACGCCAGGGAGCCCAGAGAGTTTCGAGTTGTTCCTTTGGGAATGTCATGAGCAGCTTCCTCTTTAATGAATCTTTTGAGCCGATTTATCCAGACATTCGAGCACGGCCGCCGCAGCGCGTTGCGATGCGGAAGTTCCTTCCCGGGGGCCAAGAGTAGAAACGACTCCAGCCAGTTCGTGAGTAAGCCGCTCGCGTGCCTCTTCGCTGTTGAGCAGACGTAGGGCTTCATCAGCTAGGGCTGCTGGTGTAGCATTCTCCTGAATGAATTCTCGTATGACGGGGCGATTGGCCAAAATATTGACGATGCCGAGGTACGGGACACGAATGACCCGGATGCCGACCTCGTAGGTGAGCCAAGCCACCCGATATACCAGCGCATAGGGAAGTCCGAGGCAGGCTGCCTCAAGTGTAGCCGTACCCGAGCAGACCAATCCTGCGGCAGCACGACGCATAAGATCGCGCGAGGCACCCGTGGAAATTGTGATTTCAAGGCCGCAGTCCTCAGCCATTGTACGGAGTATCTCGGTATGGGCCGGAGTTGCCGCGGCCGCCTCAAAGCGGACATCGGGTCGTGAGCGATGCACCAGTTCCGCCGCCCCGAGCATGGATGGGAATATTTTCATCACCTCGCGGGTGCGGCTTCCGGGAAAGAGGCCCAGGAGTGTTGAGTCACGCTCCCCTGTGGGCACGGCATGCAGGTCCCCGACCATTGGATGGCCGGCAAAGATGGTGCGAAGTCCCGAGGTTTCGTAGAGGTCGCGCTCGAAGGGGAAGATGCAGATCATCAGATCAAGGGCTTGGGCCATCTCGGGAATGCGGCGACGATTCCATGCCCAGACCTGCGGGCTGATGTAGTAGATGATTCTGGTAGGGATATTGCGTTTCCTGACGGCTTTTGCGAGTCGGAGGTTGAAGCCTGGATAATCGACGAGGATCAGTGCGGCGGGGGGATTTGCGGCCAACTCGGAGAGCAGGACATCAAACTTTTTCTTGAAATAGCCATAGTGTCGGAGCACATCCCAAAGACCGAGAACGCCGGCTTCCGCAATCCAGTTATCGAAGCAATTCGCTCCGGAAGCTGCGGCAAGATCCTTCATCTTTGGCCCTCCTTTGCCGATGAAACTGATAGTGGGATCAGCCTTTTGTAGCGAATGCATCAGCGCTGCTCCATGGGTGTCACCACTCGCTTCGCCCGCAACGATGGCAAGGAGTCTCGCCTGCCGTCTGCCCTCTTCACTCATGCAGGAAGGACGTTCTGCTTTTTCCTTGGATCGTCCTGCTCGATCTGCTTTGTGATCCTGATGGCCAGATCTAGGGCTGCTGCGGCCTCGCGTCCCGTCACTCGGGGCTGGAGTCCTTCCCGACTACAGGTGACAAAGGCGGCCAGTTCCCGTTGCAAAGGCTCACCCTTGACAACCTTCACCCGTTCGCGCCTGATTTCCCCTCCCTTAAGTCGAAGGATATAGCCGTTCTGCTTCTGATAGTTCAGGGAGAGATAGGCATCTTCTTGGAAAATACGGATTTTTCGCACTTTGTCGCGGCTGATTCGGCTGGCTGTGAGATTGGCAACGCAGCCGTTTTCAAAACGAATCCTGACATTGGCAATATCCTCGCCCCGACTCAGCACGGCGATGCCAACTGGATCGACGCTAATCACTGGGGAGCGGACGAGATGGAGGAGGATTTCAAGATCATGGATCATGACATCGAGGACGACGCCGATGTCCATGCTCCGATTGGGATAAGGGGAGAGACGGGTGACTTCGAGGAAGCGCGGGTTGCGAAGCTGCTGTTCAAGAGCTTCCAAACCGGGATTAAAGCGCTCGATATGGCCTACCTGGAGAATGCAGTTTTGTGCCGCCGCCGTGGCTGCCAGATCAAGCGCCTGTTCCGTGCTGGTGGCAATGGGTTTCTCAATCAGGAGATGTTTACGATTCTTCAGGAGCGCGGTTCCGACTTCGTGATGAAATTCCGTCGGCGTGGCCACCGAGGCGACATCGACGAGAGAGGCAAATTCCTCTAAGGATGTGCAGGCCTTTCCCCCATACCGGGCGGAGGCGCGCTCAGCATTCTGCCTGTTGGCGTCGAAGATGGCAGTGAGTTCGCAGCCTGGTAACTCGCTATAGATGCGAGCGTGATTGATGCCGATGCTGCCTGGGCCGACGACGCCGGCGCGAATGGTTTTCATGATAGTGCGATGCCCCAGAGGGTGATGGAGTGTTCGGAAGCGAGGTTGCGGAGAAGATCTTCTTCCAGTAAGAGCGTGCGTCCAGCCTCCATTGCGATGGCGGTCACACCTGCGGCCGCCGCTGTTTCAAGAGTGCGGGGGCCGACGACCGGTACATCGAATCGCATATCCTGATGCGGTTTGGAGACCTTCACGACGACTGCCTCCCCTTTGCCCAGCTCTCCTCCCCGGTGGATCGTAGCATCGGTACCGTCAAATCCCTCTACGGCCAGTACAGTTCCCTTCTTCACGACAACCGTCTGACCAATGTCGAGACGGCTGACCTCCTTGGCGATGGTCAGGCCATAGGCAATATCTTCGAGTAGGCGTTGTCTAGGCTTCGGCCCGGCAATGAGCCCCTCGCTGGCGAGATGCTTCTCTAGAAAGGTGGTGGCGGGCAGAAGCGGGACACCGGCTTTCTCCAGCTCCCCAGCGATGGCTCCGAAGAGCGACTCGGCATTCCGTTCCCGCAGGGTCGCTAGAAGAATGAGTGCACGGACATCGGGACGTAGATCAAAGAGATGCTTCGGGGCGATCTGGCCTGCCATCATTGAGACCGTGGCCCCGCTTTTTTTTGCCGTGTCAACCAACCTTCCAAGCTGGCCGACCCTCATCCAGTGAATCTCATCTACAAGTGTTTCCAGTATCGGATCGGTCTCCCCCTCAAAGGCTGCCGCCACGATACGTTGCATACCAGCTTTCCGCGCGCCGTTGACTGCCAGACTGGGATAAGAGCCGTTCCCGGCTATCAGGAAGAGGTTTTCTTGTTTCTGCACTGTAAACTCGTGTTGCACGGGAATGAGTGCTAAAGACTACCTTTATTTTTGTTGTTCGCGCAGCTAGAAAGACACACCCTTTTCTGAACAAATAAACGACTTCTTCATGTCCTTGGTATTAGTCTAAATTAGCCAATACAGGGTGGTTATGCCAATTAAGGTAATATCGATTGGGAGGATCCCCCCCTTTCCCGCAAAAGTCCTTGTTCAGAAGAGTGGACCTCTGCGGGTTATAGAAGCGGAGTATTTTCGGTTACTGTTGACGACGGCGCGATGCAACTGCCAGGACGAGCACGAGACCTCCAAGGCCAAATAGCAAGTATGATGATGGCTCGGGAACCGCAGAAGTTTCCACTACGGCCGGAACTGTATAGGATCCGTCCAGAATGGTAGGATCGTCATTGGTTCCGTCAGAAAGGTAGAACCTGAGGGCAAGTTCGAAGTTGGTGCCAGCAGGAGTAGGAATCCAGAAGGGCAGTTCCGCGGAATTAGTCGGTGCTGTATCCGAGAGATACAGCGTGACAGGCGAGGTGGCGTAATTGGTTCCGAGAACGTTCTTCAGCTGAGTGCTACCTAGGTTGAAGATATTGCTGCCGTAATAGCTGTCCCCACTATTTGGTATAATGAATCCATTTGTATTGTAGAGGGTCAGGGACCACCATCCATTGGTAGTGTTTACAGGAGGAAGTTGCCCGGCCCCGAATGTCAGCGTGTAGGAATTACTGCCGTTCAGGACGTGCCCCAGAGAATCAACCGTGGTCGTAGGATAGGCAGCCTCAGCTCCAAGATTTGCCCCTAGGAAGTTTTTTGCCGTCACCGCTGCCGTCACCCAGCCGCTATAGGAGGCGGCATACTGCCCCAGTGTCGGATTGACATTCCAACCGTTATTCGTGGCCGAGTGGGCAAGAATAGAAGTGAGGATGCTGCTTGCCGCTGCCAGTCCGTTGGTGATTTCCGTAATGGTTGCCGGATTGGTCGGTGCGGTGAAGCCATTGGTGGTAAGGCCGATATCTGAGAAGTCTGAATAGAGCGCTAACTGATCATTGGAGGGCGAAGAGGGAACCCCATTCTCCACAACACTAGCTCCGACATATTGGAGAAAATTTGTTCCTGTCTTGATCGCGGAGTTGGCCAAAGCGATTGCTGGATTGGTATCCACGGGATTTGTGTTTGGGGCTGTTATGTCCCCGTTGGTGAACTGATTCAGAGGAGTAAGGCTGAAATCGTTCGCAAATGCTCTCGAGTTGTTTAGGGAGAGGGAATTGTTGCTGCCGCCCGCAAGCTCACTGTAAGTGGAAGGGGCTCCGTTATAGTTGGCCGTGGCGTAGGGATCCACCAAAACTCTTCCGATGAGCCATGTCTGGATCGTTGAAGTTTGGATATAACCAGAGACCCCTGCGGGAAGTGCTTGGTTCGTATTGTAGTTTGGTCCCACCACCAGATAGTCTCCACCCAGATCGCTGTAGGTGTTATTGATGAAGTTTCTCGTGCCGACTGAATCCGTGACATCAGTGTAGGAGTTCAAGAAGGCGGCCACATTGTATGTCGAGCCAGTGTCGGGCACACTTAGCACATAGGCGGTATTTCCCGGGAGATTCAGGAATGATGTGTCATAGAGGAGATCCTCGGAGGGTGCGACGACTGTGGTCGAGGTGTTGAGGTTTTGTGATGCGAAGAGTGTGTTGGGGGAAATGCCGTATCCTGCATCCACCAAATTTTGGGTGCGATAGGTCTCTTCCAGTGGCAATCCCCAGAAATAGGAATCAACGGCCTCCTCGTAGGTGGCATCTGGTGTGGATGACAGTGAGCTGGTATTGAACCCACTTTGCGATGCCAGATTAGTGATATAACTATAAAAACCATCCACGCTGACATCCTGTGCTCGCAGGGAGGATGCAGATAGTATTGGAATAGCCATGACAAAAAGGGTGCTCATAATTTTTTTCATGATCGGAATTGTGGGTTGAATTTCCTTTCGTTGAGTCGTTCGGGTTTTCATTGGTTTTTGGGGTGTCTGACTGGTCCTCCTGTCCAGGGAGGATTGTCAGGGTTGTTTTCATTCTCCAAAATTGTTGAACCGCCTTGTTGAAGCGGCTCCATCGACTTCGGAGGTTATTGAAATGGAGACTAGGGTTGTTATTTTGTTGGTAGTTGATGGGCAAAATTCAGTATTCAAAATAACGATCAAATTAATAGGCTTTTTTTACAGATCGGGTTTTTACTCAAAAAAAATTTATTGAACAAAGATTTTTTAAAACAGTTATTTCCATTTTTATGAGAAATAAAATCTATCTTTGGAATCACCATCTTCTCCACAGCCGGTCACAAAAATTAATTTATATACGATTAAATATATCGTTATTAATGCTTGTAACACTGAGATCCCATGCAACGATTCAGATCAGTTCATGGGCCTGGGATTTTTGAAATTCACTTATTTGGAGGAAAATCTCTTCACTCCCGGCCAGTGAAAGAATCATGATCAGAGCGTGAAGATTCCCCTGATCAGTGCGTGCTTCTTGATTCAGTTGCTTTCCGGATGGGCCGTGGCCGCCCAAATCACCCTTCATGAATCCGATGAGCGAGACCAAGTCGTCCTGAGCTATGGGGATCTCCTCCAGGTGGAACTTCTCTCCAACCTAACGACCGGTTACTCATGGAGTTTTCACTTTTCAAGGCAGGGGATACTTTTTCCAGATCAAAAACCCACCTACCGGCAAGCCGGTGAAAGGCATCCGACAATCGGTGCAGGAGCTTTGGAAATCTGGAAATTCAGAACTTTGCGGCCTGGCGATACCAAACTTATTTTTTCTTATGCCCGGCCTTGGGAGAAGGGTGTGCCACCCGTGCGTCTGGTAAAATGGGCGGTTAGAGTACGACCTAAATGAGGGCAAAAAGAATTATCCACTGGTTTCGGCGTGATTTCCGGATCACAGACAATACCGCGTTGAGAACTGCGGTGTCGGAAGCCCAGGAAATCATTCCTGTTTATATCGCCTCTGACTGGAAAGGAATGCGTCGGTGGACGAGCCCGGCCAGACAGGAATTTCTCTGCGGCTGCTTGGCATCACTGTCAAAAAATCTTGAGGCAATCGGGGGGCGACTAATCATTCGACGAGGGGATGCAGTCGTGGAGATGGAAAAGCTCATTTTGGAAACCGGCGCCACCGCAATTTGCGCCAACCGCGATCCAGATCCCTTTGGGAGGGAGGTGGAACAACGCGTCGCAGCGATGGCAAAATTACATGGGGTCATGCTTTCTCTGCACAAGGATGCCTGTATTCATGAGCGGGATGAAGTACTTACGGCCCAGGGCACCCCTTTTCGGGTTTTTACTCCCTACTCCAAGGTCTGGTTCTCACTCTCGAAACCGGCTCCGACACCTGTAATCAGGCATCTTTCCACTCCGGTTCGGATTGACACTCATGCGCTTCCAAAGCTTTCAGACTGGGGATTGAACTCATCGGTCACGATCCCGGTGCCGGGAGAAAGAGCCGCTAGGCAACGGTTGAGTAACTTCTTAAAAGGCCCCCTAGCAACTTATGGAGTGAACCGTGATTTACCTTCGCAATCACTAACCTCGCAGCTCTCGCAGGATTTGAGGTTTGGGCTTATCTCGCCGCGCCAGATCTATGCGGCGGCTAAGAAAGAGGAAGGGAGTCTTACTCCCGATGGGAGGAGAAGCGCGATGAAATTTCTCACCGAACTTGTCTGGAGGGAATTCTACATGCAGGTTCTCTGGCACAATCCGGAGGTCCTTGCTCAGGAGTTCAATCCAACGTGGCGGGGAATTGTCTGGCCGGGCCTCTCAGGGCATCCTGATGCATTTCAACGCTGGTGTAGCGGGCAGACCGGTTTTCCAATTGTTGATGCTGCAATGCGTCAGCTGGCGGCCACGGGTTGGATGCATAATCGCTCACGCATGATCACAGCGATGTTTCTGACAAAGGATCTCCATCTCGACTGGCGGCTCGGTGAGGCCTTTTTTATGCGTTCTCTGGTGGATGGCGAAATTGCGAGTAATAACGGTGGTTGGCAATGGAGTGCCGGAACCGGGGCTGATGCCGCACCCTATTTTCGCATTCAGAATCCTTGGAGCCAGACCAAGCGGTATGATCCAGAGGGAAAGTATATACGTCGGTGGATTCCTGAACTCCGTGAAGTCTCCACATCCGCCCTGCAAACTCCTCCAGTCGATGGCTGCCCGATTGCTCATGGATATCCTACCCCGATGCTGGATCATGCCTTGGAGCGTGATCGGACGCTCGAACTATTTGCAATGCACAAGGTCTCGACGGTGGGGTGAGCCTGTGGTTTGCAATTAGCCCCGCGCTCCGGTTAGCCTCTGCCAATGCATGTATGCCTGACCAAGGATTTCACTTTTGAAGCCGCCCAGACCCTTCCCAAGGTGCCGGAGGATCATAAGTGTCGCCGCATGCACGGACACAGCTTCAAGCTAGAGGTTTCCGTCGAGGGGAAAGTTGATCCGGCCATCGGATGGTTCTACGACCACGCCCGAATCACTAAGGCAATGAGTCCTTTGCTTGAACAGCTTGATCATTCCTATCTTAACGAGATTGAGGGTCTCGAAAATCCCACGATCGAAAATATGTGTGGCTGGTTCTGGGAGCGGCTTGCCCCATTACTTCCCGGTCTTTCAGAAATCGTTATTCACGAGACCCCGACGGCTCGCTGTAGTTATCGCGGTGGATAACCTCATTGGATTTCATGATTCTGGACATCTTGGAAAATGCCTCATGTTACGAGGGTGTTCATCCCTCATTCCGAAACGCCTTTGAGTGGCTTCGGAGTTGCTCCATTTCAACACCTGATGGACGCTTTGAGATCGACGGAGATTCTCTATTCGCCATCGTCCAACGCTATGACTCGGCTGCGGCGTTCGAAAAAAAGTGGGAGTCGCACCGAAATCATGGAGATATTCAATACCTCCTCTCCGGTTCGGAGAAGATCGGTTATGCAGAACGCAGAAATCTGACAATTCGAACCCCCTATGAGGCCATGAAGGATGCTGAGTTCTATGAACCTCCCGCTTCGTCCTCCTTCATAAGGCTCTCCCAAGGATCCTTTGCAGTGTTTCTGCCGCACGATGCCCATCAACCTGGGATAATGAGTGAACGTCCAGAGCCTATAATTAAGGTGGTCATTAAGTTCAGGCTCTGATCCTCGTCAGGCTATCGCCATTTTCTCCGGGGCACCACCGAGGAGGGGTTGATGCCGAGATGGGTTGCGAAGCTTGGGTTTGGAGACAAGCAAGTAGATCGACGGAACTACAAAGAGTGTGAAAAGGGTGCCGATGAGCATTCCGGATACAAGCACGATACCGATGCTGTTGCGGGCTCCCGCCCCAGGGCCATTGGCAAGAATCAGCGGTGTGTGTCCCACGACGGTGGCGACGGAGGTCATCAGTATTGGACGCAGACGTGTTCCTGAGGCTGTGAGAATCGCATGCCATTTGTCCATCCCTTCTTCCTGAAGTTTGTTGGCAAACTCAACCATTAGAATCCCGTTTTTGGCCACTAGACCCACAAGGGTAATCAGGCCGACCTGACTGTAAATGTTGATCGTGGTGGCTCCAAGGAAGGTGAAGAGGAGAGCTCCTGAAAGTGCAAGTGGGACCGAACCAAAAAGAATAATGAAGGGATCACGGAAGCTCTCGAACTGGGCGGCTAGTACGAGAAATATCAGGATGCAGGAGAATATCATGGTCGGCACCAGACTATTTCCCTCCTGCCGTAGCTGACGGGACTCACCGGAATAATCGATGACGAAACCGTGGGGGAGGATCTCGGACGCTCGATTTTCTAGGACTTTGAGGGCCTGATCGATTGTGACGCCAGGTGGGAGAATGCCAGAAATTTTTGCCGAGTTGAGTTGCTGAAACCGATTGATCTGGCGGGGTTCAGTTGTGCGCTGGAGCGTGGCAAAGGTGGAAAGTTGAATAAGTTGATTATCGGGACCGCTGACATAAACTGAGCCGAGTTGGTCGGGATCCAGACGGTATTCACGTTTAAGTTGCGGGATAACCTTATAGCTGCGGCCTTGGATGCTAAAGCGATTGACATAATTGCCTCCGAGAAGTGTGCCGAGATCGGCGCCGACTTTCTGGAGATCTAGACCGAGGGCTGAGACCTTGTTGCGATCAAATGTGACTTCAACCTGAGGTTGATCATATTTCAGATCACTGTCTGCAAAGATGAAGATGCCGCTCTGGAATGCCGTTCTGACGAGGTCATTGACGGCATCGAGTAACTGACGTGGCTCCGCCGTCGAGGATATAACGAACTCCACGGGAAAGTTGCTTCCTCCCGGCAGTGCAGGAGGTGTGGTTGCTATCACCCGGAGACCCGGAATTTCGGCGGTCTTCCGAGCAAGGGCTGCCGCAACCTGCTCACTGCTCCGCGTGCGTTCGCTCCAGGGTTTGGTACGTATGCCGCCAAACCCATCAACGGCATTGATGATCTGGAACGTATGGCCAGTTTCAGGCATCGAATTCAGGGCGTCATAGACGAGATCGGAGAAAAGCAGTGTCTGATCAATAGTGGAAAAAGGAGATCCCTGGACGATGCAATAAACGATTCCCTGATCTTCCTTTGGGGAGAGTTCTTTGGGCGAGAGGAGGTAGAGAGCAGGGAGTATGAGAATCCAGAGCACTGACACGGATAGAACAGCGCTGCTGTAACGGAGTGAGAAAGCCAGAAGCCGGACATATCCATGCTGAAGCGCTGTGAAGCGCCGATTCACCCAGCCCGCATAACCGCGTGTGTCATCCCCCCGACGTAGAAGCCGTGAGGACATCATGGGGGAGAGGGTCAGTGCTACGATACCCGAGATCAGGACTGCTCCAGCCAGAGTAAAGGCGAACTCCCGGAAGAGGGCTCCTGTGAGTCCTCCCTGGATGCCGATCGGGGTGTAGACCGCAGCCAATGTGATTGTCATTGCGATGATGGGGCCTAGGAGTTCCCGACCACTCTTTATGGCAGCTTGGAAAGGAGTAAGCCCCTCGTGCAGATGACGCTCCACGTTTTCAACCACGACAATCGCATCATCAACCACGAGTCCCACTGCGAGTACCACGGCCAGGAGAGTGAGCAGGTTAACCGTGAATCCGAGTACAACCATAATGAAGGCTGCACCGATGAGTGAGATCGGAATGGCAACAACAGGAATCAGTACCGAGCGGAGTGACCCCAAAAAAAGGAAAATCACCACGATGACAATGAGAAGGGTTTCGGTAAGGGTCTTGAATACCTCGTGGATAGCATCGCGGATGAAGTCTGTTGAATCGTACGGAATATCGAGCGTCATGCCGGCTGGCAGAAGCTTCTGAAGTTCGGGTACCTGATCGCGCACCTTTTTGCAGACATCGAGGGTATTGGCCGTGGGCAGGCACCATATGCCGATGAATTTGGCCTTTTTGCCATCGAAGCGGACGTCCGAATCATAATCCTCGGCGCCAAGGTC
>PLEU01000139.1 GCA_003136515.1 Spartobacteria bacterium | reverse complement strand
CCGTTCCGATGGTCGAAGCGATGACCTCCCTCGTTCTCTGCGATCACCTTTTGCGACAGCACGGGCAGAATGTGCTCCCCTGACACCGGGAGTTATCATGTTCTAGGCTTATTATGACCGATCAGAGATTCACGCTTCTTGCCGAGGCCTTTCGTGAACGTTTGGCCGTGATCGCCGATCATGCGCATCGTGACCGCGATCCGGCGGGTCATTTTCAGCGTCTTCAAAAAGTCGCCCAGCGTATCGACACCCTGATTGCAGGTCTCCCGCAACAGGAACTCGACCCCCAGTTTTGTCATTACCTGGAGCGCCGCAGCTTTGACAAGGCGCTTGCGTGGATCGAGGCCAAGGGGTGATACTCATCGGCCATGGACTCACTGATCCGCATTCTCCATCAGAATTCCGCGATTCCCCGCGCCGATCTCGCGCGCCTACTTGGCCTCACCGAGGCGGATGTGAATGAAAAGATCGCGAAACTTGAAGCCGATGGAACGATCCTTGGTTATCATGCCGTCATTAACAGTGAAAAATGGGATGCCGAAGCTGTAACCGCCGCAATTGAGGTGCGTATCACCCCTGAGCGGGAAGGTGGATTCGACCGCATTGCCAACCGCATTGCTGGATTCGAGGAGGTGGAGAGCGTCTATCTGATGAGTGGCGGCTACGATCTGCTTGTGATCGTAGACGGCAGCACCCTCAGGGAGGTCGCCTCTTTTGTAGCGGACAAGCTCAGTACCATCGAGGCCGTGCAGTCGTGCGCAACACGATTCCGTCTAAAAACCTACAAGGAGAATGGACTGTTGCACGCGCTCGAAGAAGCTCCCGAGCGTCTCGCTGTCACGCCCTGACGTCGGACCAACTTCACACCCTAGCGAGTTATGAGTTCACGCATAGCCGCGCATGTGCGCAATATTCCCCGGTCGGGAATCCGGGATTTTTTCGAAATCGTCCAGTCNNCCGCGCTCCGGCATCCGCGATTTTTTCGAAATCGTCCAGTCGATGAAGGACGTCATCTCCCTCGGGATTGGCGAACCAGATTTCGTGACACCTTGGCACATCCGCGAGACTGCCATCTTTTCTCTGGAGAAAGGGCATACAGGATATACCTCCAATCTCGGCCTGCCCCGCCTGCGCCGCTCGATTGCCAAGTATGTGGAGAAACACTTTGCCGTCTCCTACGACCCCCATGAGGAGATCATCGTGACCGTGGGTGTCTCCGAGGCCATCGATCTTGCAATGCGCGCCCTGCTTAATCCTGGCGATGAGGTGCTCTTCCACGAGCCGTGTTATGTCTCCTACAGTCCCAGCATTGCGCTTGCAGGCGGAAGGGCCGTTGCCGTTACTACACGTGCCGAGGATGATTTTGTCCTTCGCATTGCTGACCTTGAAAAGGCCGTCACGTCCAGAACACGCGTCCTGCTGCTGAATTTCCCAACCAACCCGACCGGAGCCGTCATGCCTCCAGAGGAGCTACAAAAAATCGCCGCCTTCGCCGTGAAACACGACCTGGTTGTGCTCACCGACGAGATTTATAGCGAACTCACCTACGACGATCTCACTCACCATTCCATTGCTGCCCTACCTGGCATGAAGGAGCGCACTCTGTTCCTGCATGGATTCTCCAAGGCCTTCGCCATGACAGGCTGGCGCATCGGGTTTGCCTGTGGCCCCAACGACATAATTGAGGCGATGATGAAGATTCATCAGTATTCCATCATGTGCGCCTCCACAATGGCCCAGGAAGCCGCAATCGAGGCTCTGGAGCGTGGCCAGCGCAGTATGGAACGTATGAGGGAGGAGTACCGCCTGCGGCGCAACTACATCGTCAGCGCTCTGAATGAGGTTGGAATTCCATGCCACCTTCCCAAGGGTGCCTTCTATGTCTTTCCAGACATTCGAGGCACTGGCCGGACGAGCAAGGAATTTTCGCTCCAGTTGCTTGAGAAAAAGAAAGTGGCCGTTGTTCCTGGCGGTGCTTTCGGCGCAAGCGGCGAGGGTTATATCCGTTGTAGCTATGCGACAGGCCTTGGTCAGATCAAGATAGCCGTGGAGCGTATCGGTGAATTTGTAAGTGGGAAATAAATGTCGATCGTTCCATCCGGTGGAAGGGTGGCAGAGTTAAGTAACCCGGTTGATAAATCGCATTGCTTCCATTGAAGCATTTCCTTAGGCAACATCTCGACGGGCAAACTCACTCATGTCCTCTGGAAAATTTGCTCTTTGGACGGTTCTACGGGCCACACGTCTGATAACAGTGCGGGAGTTGTGGCCTGCGCTGCTGACAAAGATAAGACAAACGATGCTTGAAACAGCCCAGCATGAAAGCCTGATCAGCAACCAGCAGCTGAAGTTGAGAATAGCCTTCAGCAGCTGAAGTTGAAATTTTATGAAACCTTTCATGAAATTTCGGACCAGGATGAGTGATTCATAATTGGTGAATAATGTGGACTTGTGTTGAAGAGCGGTTACACGGTTTACACAAGCTAAATGCGTGCCAAAACCCGCAATATTCATGCTTTGCAGGCAAGGAAAAGTTGGGGAGCCCTTCTATGGCGCCACCCAATTGCCAGAGCCCGTTGACGCTCAGCGTAACCGATTCCGGAACGAGGTGATCAACCTCATAGCAACGGAGGGCTTTGCAAATCCCCTCCATGGCAACTCGTGTCCAGCTACCTCCTCGCCGCTTCGATAGAAGAGTTCTTCGCCTGAAGTGAAATCGTCAAAACCCATACTCAATCCAGGGAAGTCCCTCTCGACAATCTCTCGCTCGTAAACCTGAGTCACACCCCGATGTCTCGGATCCTTTTCGATAACTTTGAATCGCTCGAGCACCATCTCTCTTTCTCCCTCAAGAATCTGTAATATCTCTCCCTTCTTATAGAGAAGCGCGCTTGTAATCTCACGAGCCCTATTATTTCTCCTGCTTGTTGTCAGGATATCCTCGATATCGGCCACGGAAAAAAGGCCGACAGAAAAACTCACAAAAGCTGTCTGGAAGAGTCTCATGGGGGGAGAACTCTCTCAGTTTCCGTTTTGCAGCGAAATGGTCAAAGATATTGTTATACTGTTAGGAAATCGAATTGGTGGCACACGTTGTAAATTAGTAATGAAATGATTCGTTCTGTTTCTAGTCAATCCTGACTGACAAATTGAAAAACACTTCAGGATTCAGTAGTCCCGTATGCTTTTGAAACGTCAACCAGCAAAATGGCGCAAAGTCATTGCATCGTAAAAACAATCGCATGACCCCTCGGTTGGGAGGCAGGAATCTGCGGAATCAACTTAGCAAAATTCGGGATGTGAACTCCACCCGAGAATCCTACACCACAAAGGGGATGAGAGCCTTCACCTGATTCTTGTAGGTGGGATATTCCTCAGAAAAATGTCTCTGCAAAAGCCTCTCCTCTTGATTTAGCTTGATCCAGAAGCCGATGAAGAAGAATGAAACCCCGATAAATGCCGTGAGTCGACCTGCTGAGATGGCCGTTCCCAGACACATGAGCAGAATGCACGTATAGATGGGGTGACGTACAAACCGGTAAGGGCCCTTTTTTACAAGTTGGTGATCCTGCTTTAGCTCAACATTCACACTCCAATTTTCAGCCAGCGTTTTTCGTGACCAGATTGCTCCGCAAAGACCCATTAGGCAGATGGCAAAACCTAACATTTCAGAAGTATTGCCGCGAGTGAAGAGGTCTACTCCAAATGGATCTGCCTTTGGAAAGAACAGAAATATCGCGCCGATCCAAATTGGTACTCTGTGGGCTAGTATGCCTCTCCAGTTTTGGTAGAGTGCGGTTCGTTTGACCGACCTAGCATTGATGATCCAGTAAATCAGAAAAGCAATCCAACAAAGAGCGATCAAATGCCGTGCTACCATCACTCCAGACTTCCTAAATCATGGAAAATTGAAAGGAGAGATTGACCACATCAATCACGTTGAGGGAACATTAAATACGGTCACTAAAAATCACCGGCGGAGCCAAGATAGCTCATGGTGACTTAACGCCTTTGCAAAATGCCCTTATTTTGGGTAAATAAGGGCCTGGGGTGATTTACTCAGCTATTCCAAAAATTCTCCTTAATATACCGGACTCACCCCAGATGCCTGAACACCATGATCATAAGACCTATGGCCATCAGCCCTATTGATCCAAGTATCGTAAGGGTTGAGAATGTGAGGCCTAATATTCCAAACGAGCGCTTTTTCTCTGATTCAAATACTGAGGCTATGCCTAATCCGAACGCCACCACATCAACTGCGATAAGTAGAATAAATACCGAGCCGACTGTCACCTGACCAGGATAGTGGGCTTGCCCCGGAATCATTTTGGAATGCAGGAAGCCAGCAATTCCAAAAAGCACGATCAGCAGGAAACCGACTCCAATTGAGGTGGCGAAAGACGCAATGCCCATAGAGGAGTGTTTTTGCTTGGCTGCGATAGCTATGCTCGACTCGCTCCCCTCAGTGACCGAATTTGTTGAGGGTGGGAGG
>PLEU01000166.1 GCA_003136515.1 Spartobacteria bacterium | reverse complement strand
AAGCCTCCCTCGTCACAGCAGCCTTCGAACAGAGCGGCGCAGCCACTGCCGCAGAGCTCTTTGTTTTTGTGGCTCGTACCGATACGTGGCGGCGCAACCGCACCTTGCTTTTAGAAGCGCTAAGCAAGCGTGGAGAGATTCCCGGGCAGCAACTCGATTATTACACCAAGTTTGTCCCTCTCTTTTATTCACACGGCCCTCTCAATATCATTGGCACCCTAAAGAAAATCGTGTTTCCCATTGTCGGACTTTTCCGTCCCGTGCCACGCGGCCCCTTTTCCCGTTCAGCAGTAAAAGGGGTGCTCTCAAAGACTGTCGCACTCGCTTGCCAGAATTTCATGCTAGCGATCACCGCTCAGGGTTACTCCAGCCTTCCAATGGAAGGATTTGACGAATGCCGGGTGAAGAGGATTCTTGGCCTCGGAAGTGAGAGTTGTGTCGTGATGGTGATCGCCGTTGGAAAGGAAAATCCCGAAGGGATCTACGGTCCCAGACTTCGTCTTGATCCAGGACTCTTCTTCTTCGAGGTTTAGCTCGGGAAATCCTGTTCATCTTCATTAAAAACGGATGGCGTATAAAAGCACCATCCGTTCATGATCAGGGATAGAATCTGATTATACTTGTCCTGTTCCGCCATCGACGTAGAGATCGGCACCGACCACATACTTGGATTCGTCCGATGCCAGAAACAGCACGGCATCGGCAATTTCCTCGGCCGTTCCGAAACGTCCAGCGGGAACCTGCTTAACGATTTCCCCTCCTGCTAGCTGGGTCTGTTCCTCGGAAAGGCCGGTTTTTCCCCAGAGAGGAGTGCCGATTGGTCCTGGGCTGACACAGTTCACCCGAATGCCACGTGGAGCCAACTCGGCGGACATACCTCGGGCGAAGTTACGCACTGCTGCCTTGGTCCCTGCATAAGCCACAAAACCTGCAAATCCCTTGGTGTTTACCGTGGAGCTATTGATAATGATACTGCTGCCCTCAACTAGTAGACCGAGCGCCTTTTGCACGCCAAAAAAGACGCCCTTTACATTAGTCGCAAAGAGATTGTCATAAATCTCCTCTNNGTCCAGCATTCAGGAATAGAATATCCAACCGGCCAAATTTTGCCTTCACCTGCTCATAGGCTGACTGCATTTCAGCGGGCTTGGCGGCATCGGCTTTGATGGCTGTCACCCTGTCACCACCAAGTCGTGCGGCGGCCTCCGACAGTGATTGCAGGTTGCGTCCCGTGATGATAACTTGCGCCCCCTCCTCAAGGAAACGCTTCGCCGTTGCGTATCCAATACCGCTATTGCCCCCTGTGATCAGAGCGATTTTCTGTTGAAGTCTCATTGTTGCTTATCCTTATAGCTGACTTGTTTTGAATCAGGCTTTACCTCCAAAGGTGACATGGTCGTCGAGGTCGAGGAGGTCGGCCCAGGTTTTGATGTCTTCGCGCGTCTTGGAAAGCTTGCCGAGCATTCCCAGAAAAAACCCGATCGTCTCCTCATCACTGTCAGGTGCCCGGTTTTGTTGATAGTCACTCCATTGCTGGATCTCCCAAGGGGTACGCTGAGACTTTGCATTGGATTTAATCCATTCCAGAATCTCTCCATCTCCAAGGCCTTTGGCCACTTCAGCCTTGAGAGCTTCGTGATCGATACCAGTAAAGTTGAAGAAGTTCTGATCGAGCGGACAGTTATAGTGATATTCACCGGGACTTCCGGCCAGCGAAGCTCGGCACTTGTCTAGCAGGCGCGGGAGCAGGACATATCCTCCGAGGCGGAGGCGGAGACTGCGAGGTGGGCGTTGTGTCAGGTTCATTTTGTCTGTTTTGTTTGTTTGTTGTGTTTTATTTTGCTACTAATAGACCAGTCAGTTTACTAATCTAAAAAAGAAAGCTATGAAGGGTGTAGGATAATTCTTTGGGTGATGAAGCTCAGCGTTTCCCTCAGGGGTTCGGAATTCCTTTCGACCGAGGCCCGCTGCAGGGCTCCGGTCCAAAAATCGTTGATCACCATGGCGGCAAGGCGGGGCTCCATCTCACAGCGAAGAGCCCCTTTCTCCAATCCCTCTCGGATCGCTGCCTCGGTGATGCCTATCCATTCCTGATAGCCGTCCACCAGCACCTGTCGCATCGATTCGCTGAAATCGGACACCTCGCTCGCCAGTTTAAGGACAAGACATGGGCATTTCCCATCATTTGCAATAAAGCTGGCGATTATGGACTCAAGATAGGTAATGAGGCGTAGACGGGGATTTGCCTCCGGCGCCGAAGAGAGGAGCATCCTGCGCTTGTGCGCACTGGCATCGGAAACATAATAACGTAACATCTCCACGCCGCATTGTTCCTTGGACTCGAAGTGATGATAAAAGGAGCCCTTAGGTACCTGCTCTGATTTCAGGATCTCATTGAGACCGACAGCATGAAAACCTTTTTCCAACATGATTGTTTTCGCAGCGCCTAGAATACGTTCTTTGGTGGTGCGGGTTTGAATCATAAATCTTAAAGTAGACCAAACAGTCTAGTCGTCAAGAGACTTTACATCTCCACCCAATGCAACCTTATAAAATGAATTCGCACATCTCACCTACAGCGGTTTTTACAGACGCTTTCAAACTCCCTGAATGACTCCTATCGGTTTGACCTCTGAGCATATCACGAACAAGTAAATTCGAATTTCCCCTACCCCTCTCATCCAGAACCCATCTCATGGTTTGCTGCAAACGGGTTCTGGAGAGAAGGAGCAGGGAAGAGAGGAGTGGGGCTAGATCCCGTTCAGACCCTCCACCGTGCTTGAAATTCGGTCTAGCTCAGATCTCTAAATATAGACTGGAGTTTTCACCGATGTCTCGGGATCGATAGCCCAGTCTTCTGTGTATTCGGGAATCACTGGAATCCGACTTTTCACCATTTTTTTGGGTGCCGCGTCGCCGTTCTCCGAAGGAAGGAGGCCAAAAACCTCTCTGGCCTCTTGGAGGAGTTTGTCAGCCTCTGCATGATGACCGATAAGTCTCCATTTTTTTGCATAATCAAATAGGTATCCATGGGAGTCAATCAGGTCCAAAAGATCCTCCGAGAAGATCGCTGAGCCATTGTTCTGTCCATCGGCTGCTATTCCATTTTCCCAGAGAAAGAGTCTGAAGTAGGCCTCTGATTTTCCAAGGTACTTGCTGGCTTGCGGCAGGGTGTATTTGCGCACGATTTTTTGAATGGTTGTTCCATGGCCGGATGGAAGGACAGACTCCGCTATCTTTGGGTTCTTCCAGATGGCGAAATTGAGTTCCTTGAACCCTTTGAAAATGGACACTGTTGACTGTTTGGAGTTACTAAAGCTTTTTTTTGGTGTTGATAAGTTCATGAGATTGGTGATTGAAGTGTTGGTAGACTGGGTTGATTCCTCTAATGGAGAACGGCCTGTTTGCCACGCGTCGACACCACACTTCAATCCATCCATCCGCAGCCACTCGGGAATTTCTCCCAAAACGGGTCAGGTTAGTGGCGAGAACTCTTTTTTTCATCGTCTGATCTCTAGAATACTTCGATTGACTTCGGATTATATTAACGATCTTTTTGATCGTCTATCAAAATATTCTCCCCTCTTAAAATAATGAAATCATTGATTGAATCTCTGAGGGCTTTTTCCCTTCGGAGAGAGAAGGAAATGAGTTCCGGTTCATCTTCATCGGCCTGAAGATCCAGCACCTTTAGCCGCTCATCCCGTGAAGCCTGATGGATTGCACTGACACTCCCTGTACCCACCGCATCTGTTTTTCCCCGGAGCAATGACTCCACACCATGCTCGATGCTTGGGATGAAATTAAGTGTCGCCTTCCCGTGAAGATGCCTCACGGCATGGCTGTGAGCAATACTTTCTCCAATTACAGAGAAACTCTTAAAGTCGCCGTATCCTTTAAGGGAATCATCTGCACGAATGAGTGCCGAACGACTTACCCTGCCGTAAGGCAGGCTCCAGTAGGAGCCAGTGGTCCTGCGCGCCGAAGTCAATGAAATCCCCGAAGCAGCAACATCGACAACATCTCTGGCCGGAAGATCCCAGATGCCCATGAATGGGAATATTGTGATCGCTAGCTCTAGCTTATGCACCGCTGCGAAATCCCTGAGGAGCGCGATGTCATTCCCGACAACCTCGTTTTTTCCCCAAACAAAGGGCGGAAATCCGTTGAATACCCCTGCGTTTAGTACGCGCGGTTGAAGTGTCTTGAACGACTTCCTTCGACTTCTTACGCGGGGAGCAAAGGACGCCTCAGCAAAGGGAGGGCCCTGCTTTCACAGAGCCCGGAATGTTGGGGTTGATATTGCTCATTAATATCTACTATTATGATCGTCTTTATTATGCAAGGCAAGAAAATATTCGAGAGAACTTCCCGGCGGGATGCGCCGGTTACAACAGAGCTCAGAAACGACTTGAAAGCACTTTCCGCGCTGCTACAGAAGCCTCCTCGAAACCCTCCACAATCCGGGTGGCGCACCGGGAAATCATGAGATTATCAATCTCATCAAAATCTTCGATCAAGAGACCGTCCCAATCATGCTTTGGTTTTTGCCCTTCAATGCCGGCTTCACGACAACGATCAAGGTAGGTTCCCGAGGAGCCGTAACAAATCACTGGAATTCCTCTGGCATAGGCATAACCAATTTCCCAAGCGGTGCCGGGATCAAGGGAGGGGCCGCGGAAGCTAACGATATTTGCGAGGACGATATCGGAGCGGTCAAGGAGGGCAACATTTTGGAGGAATATCTCGTGCGCCAGCGCATGGCGATCCGAGATTTCGGTTACTTCATTATCGAGAGGAAAATGACCCAAGATGCCGTGTGCGAGTAATAGAGATTTCTTGGCCTCACCAATAGCTTTGGCATTGGGGAAGAACACATCCGGCCCAGCGAGGTAGGCTGAAGGAAGGGAATGCATTTTCTAGGGCTGATTTATGGAATCCCGCAGATCTGTCATGCTGCTGTAATCGGTGCGGATCAGCCCACGTTTCGGAGAGCTAAGATCGGTAATCAGAAGCAGCACTAGTGTGATTAGAATGGGTAATCCTACAGTCAGAAAGAGCGCCCGTCTTCCATTGACTCCGGAACTGAAGCCGGATGACCAGATCCCAAAGATGGAAACTATCATAAGAATCATCCAAAGTGCTCCCGGAACACGGACCCGGTGGGCGGCCAGTCTGGTGGAAGCAAGATCAAAGGTCTCATTAAGAGAAGTGATATAGGAGGCGGTGATGGGATTTGGTGCGGTGGAGGCAGCAGTTTCCACCTGTTTCCAAAGAGCTTTCTGAAGGATACTAATCTGCCTAAGGTCTTCCTGATGATCGCTGCCGGGTATATCTTGATTGACCCGGTAGGTTACATAGTCGCGCAGAAGCTTGCGCGAAATTTCCCGTGTCTCCCCAGGCAGAAAGGAAGTGCGGAGCCAGGTGGTACCGATGGAATTCGCCTCCTGGATGACGAGACTGCGGCGTAGGTCATAGTGATTCAGTGCCATAGAAAAGGTGAATCCCAGAAGGAGGGCGAGAAGTCCCAGAACCGCCGATTGATAGCCCGATATTTCGTTCTGAAAGGCGATATCTTCTTGATGCGGAATGCGAGCCCCCATGCGATAGCCGATTTCCGCAACGGCAAGAAGGGTCATGCCAACGCCGATCAGGACGCAGAGCTGATTGGGAAAAAGGGCTGAGAGAAAAGATTCGAGCATGGAAACGTCTCTTATTATTTCGCACTTATCTTTTCCGAGCGGACAGACTCAGGATCGGCCACCACCAGACAATTTTTCCCTCCTCTTCGCAGAGCCTCAACGCCTGCCTAACCGATGCCGGAATCGTCCTGACAGCTTCCAGAACAAGTGTGCGATTTTCAGTTGGTGTGGCCGCCGTTTCAAAATACCACTCGAGATCGGGCTGCTTCTTATCATGGATGCGTCTGGAGATGATCTCCAACCCGTTGGCCGTGATGATAGCCTCCCATGCGGAGGGGGGTAAAAATTTGCCGTGGCTCGGATCGCGCCATTTCTCGACATGATGCAGCCACTCTTCCGTCTCCGGATCGTTGTCGAGAACAGTCCCATCAATAAGCATAAAATGGCCGCCCGGCCTGAGCACTCGCGCCACCTCGGAGACAAATCTTTCCGGCGAACTGAAGTGATGAGGCGCAACGCGCACCGTAACGAGTTCGAACGATGCACTTTCAAATGGAATTTCCTCAGCCGGAAAAACCCGCGTCTTTAGCTGCAGCCCCTCCTCAGCCAGAAGCTTCATAGCATTTTCAAGCATTCGGGTAGAGACATCACCGGCGGTCACCTTCCATCCCTTGCGTGCCAAATAGAGGGCCGTATGGCCACCGCCAGTCGCCACATCAAGGGCCCGCCCTCCACCTTCTTCGCTTCCAGGCGGGGAAATTCCCTCCAATGCCTCGGCAACATCATCTGTGTCGGCAAGAATGTGTGATTTCCCATACCGGTCGCTCTGACGGTCAAACTGGGCCGCCGAAGCCGCTTGGGCTGTGTCGAGGGGGGGAGAGTGTGCCATGGGGATCAAGCTAATCACAAAGGGGGAGACTGAAAAGTCCCGGCCTCTCGGACTGCCATTGAAAACTCTCTCTTGCAATCATACCTATAAAACACCATAGAGACCAGCAGCCATGAATAGAATCCTTCCTTCAATCGCCGGTGCAGTGCTTGGTCTGAGCTTCATTCTTTTCTCTTCGATGTTCCTGTTTCATTTTGGCCCTGCACAACCACCCCCACCGGCAGGCTCACCCCCTGCTCTTTTCATGGGTGCGCTCGTGCCAACGGGATACTTCACCTTCATCAAGAGTTTGGAACTGCTCGGCGGCATGCTAGTTGCGATTCCCAAGACGCGGAATTTCGGGCTCCTTATCCTCGGGCCTATTATCATCAATATCCTCGCATTCCATACGTTTCTCGCACACGGCGCAGGTATCACTAAGCCACCTGTTATCCTCGTTTCCGTTCTCGCCCTCTATCTACTCTGGAACGGTCGCAAGTCCTTTGCAGGACTGTTGGGTAAGTAAATCTGGAATTTACGCTTGTATATACGAGCTGCCCATTGACAGAGCGGGTGCAGAAGGCGTCCGCGGTTCACGAGCATTTTTATGAAAATCAGCCCCGGCACCGTTGTCCTGTTCGATTACACCCTTAGAGACGACGACAAGGACATCATTGACTCTTCCAAAGGGAGCGAGCCGCTGGCCTACATTCAGGGTGAAGGACAAATTGTCCCAGGTTTGGAAAAGGAGATAGAGGGAAGGGTCGCCGGTGATTCCTTCAAGATCAGTGTCCCTGCCGAAGAGGGATATGGACTCCATAATCCGGAAAATATCTCCGTTGTTCCCCTTGATCAGATTGATGGTGGTGAAGAACTCGAGGAGGGGATGCAGCTTCATACCGAAGGCGAATTTGGCGAAGATACGGTGATCATCACCAAAATCGAAGGGAATGAAGTGACCATCGACGGGAATCATCCACTGGCCGGTATGACACTCCACTTTGAAATCTCCGTCCGTGATGTGCGTGCCGCCACCGAAGAGGAACTGGAGCACGGGCACGTCCATGGCCCCGACGGACACTTACACTGAACGTCCCGAACAAGCGGGAGACTACCAGGGGATCACCTGTCGTTGCTTTACAAATTTTCCGCACAGTGAATTCGAGGCATCGAGGGCCAGCCATACCAGTGTATCCGCACCCTCCTCGGCCGTGAGGGGTGCCTCCTCTCCTCCCATTTCTGTGCGACACCAACCGGGACACATGGAATTCACCATGACATCGGGCAAGGCCACGGTAAGTTGCTGGGTGAGCATATTCAGGGCCGTTTTGCTGATGCTGTAGGCCGGAGCCCAAGGCTGCGGCTCACCCTCTAATTGCCCGGCTCCGCTGGAGAGATTGACGACGCGGGCGTCGCTCGAGCCTTTTAGGAGAGGGAGCATGGCACGCGTGACTCGAAGAGTTCCAATAAGATTCGTCTCCAGAGTTTCACGAAGTATCTCGATTTTGAGATCAAGCAGGCCGAGGTAATGATCCAGCAGAATTGCTGAGTTATTCACCAGAACATCAAGACGGCCATGGCGCTCCTTCAGTAAGTACGCCGCATCATCGACGCTCTGCTGATCGGTGATATCAAGTTGAACGGCATCGCAACCGAGTTTCTCCGCAGAAGCCGTAGCCCGACTCAAATCCCGACTGGCAACAATCACTCGGGTGCCACGTGCCACGAGCAACCTAGCTGCGGCGAATCCGATACCCCGCGTGGCTCCGGTAATAAGGATTATTTTTTGATCAATTTTCATCATGCAACACTTGATGATCTCCCGCTAAAACTCTCTCAATCCTACGATCAGGAATCAACCAGAGAAGAGCTACGAAAACATACAACACCGTCGAAATCACGGGATTCACAAAGGCCAGAGGAATCGCCAAGAGGTAACAGAGAGGCGAAATCTTTCCCTTCCAGTCAGTCCCAATGGCCTTTGCCAGAATCGAGTCGGGGCCCTGCTGGGCAATGATTGTCCGCTGCAGGATGAAGTAAGCGATGGCCGCCATTAACAGCACGAATCCATAGATGGCTGTCGGCACCTCAGCCAGATGATTCTGACCTACCCAAGCCGTTGTGAAGGGAATCAGCGAAAGCCAGAAAAGGAGGTGCAGATTCGCCCACATCATCCCACCGGTCACATGTTTGGCGGAATGGAACATGTGATGATGATTGTTCCAGTAGATGCCGACATAAATGAAGCTCAAGACATAGTTGAGAAAAACCGGCAGCAAGGGCTTCAGCCCTTCAGGTCCCGCCACCTCCGGAATCTTTAACTCCAACACCATAATGGTGATGATGATCGCGATCACCCCGTCGCTGAAGGCCTCGATCCGATTCGTTGTCACCCCACATCTCTACATCATCTCATGTAAGGCTAGAAGTGGAACTTCGGAGCCCTCTTCCTCTTTGTGCCATCAGCATTTCTTAAGATCGTAGCGGTCAAGATTCATCACCTTATTCCAGGCCGAAACAAAATCCTTTACGAACACCGTCTGCGAGTCGGCGCAGGCGTAAACCTCCGCGATTGCTCGCAGTTGGGAATTCGAACCAAAGACAAGATCCACAATGGTACCTCTCCACTTGAGTTCGCCCGTTGCCCGATCACATCCCTCCAATACTCCGGCAGAGGTGGCGGATCTATGCCACCTGGTTTCCATATTAAGGAGGTTCACGAAGAAATCATTGGTCAATGTTTCCGGTCGCCTAGTAAACACACCGTATTCCGAGTTTCCAAAGTTGGTATTCAAGGCACGAAGGCCGCCGATCAGCACTGTCATTTCGGGAGCGGTCAGCGTCAGTAAATTCGCCCGATCCACCAGCAACTCAGCCGCTGATGCTTCATGCCCCTTCCGAAGATAATTGCGGAACCCGTCCGAGGCCGGCTCCAAGGCCTCGAATGAATTCACATCGGTCTGCTCCTGCGTCGTGTCTGTACGCCCCGGGGAAAAAGGAACCTTCACATCGTGGCCGGCTTTCCTTGCCGCTTCCTCGACGGCTGCGCAACCGCCCAGAACGATGAGATCGGCCAGCGATACCTTCTTTCCGGGAGACGCTGCTCTATCGAAATCCTTTTGGATACCTTGCAGCACCTCAAGAACCTTCATCAATTGGGAGGGCTGATTTACTTCCCAATCCTTTTGCGGAGCGAGCCGGATGCGAGCGCCATTGGCACCGCCGCGCTTATCGGTGCCTCGGAAGGTTGACGCAGAGGCCCATGCGGTCGAAACCAGTTGTGAGATGGAGAGTCCTGAAGCAATGATAGTGGCTTTCAGCGCGGCGATATCCTCCTCCCCAATCAATTCATAATCCACCGCGGGAATCGGATCCTGCCACAGCAATGGTTCTGCGGGAACAAGCGGGCCAAGATACCGGGAGATAGGCCCCATATCGCGATGTGTCAGCTTGTACCAAGCCTTTGAAAAGGCCTCTGCGAATTCCTGAGGACTTTCAAGAAAACGCCTCGCTATCTTCTCATAGCCTGGATCCAGTCTCAGCGACAAGTCCGTCGTAAACATGATGAGGGCGTGTCGCTTGGCAGGATCATGGGCATCGGGAACTGTACTTGCAGCTGAGGCAACAGTTGGCGTCCATTGGTAAGCTCCGGCGGGGCTCTTCGAGAGTTCCCACTCATAGTTGAAGAGATTTTCCAGATAGTTGTTGTCCCACTTCACAGGGTTGGTGGTCCAGGATCCTTCCAATCCACTGCTGATTGCATCTTCTCCTTTGCCACTACGATAGCTGCTCATCCATCCGAAACCCTGCTCTTCAATATCTGCCGCCTCGGGTTCTGGACCGACATACTTCACAGGATCCGCAGCACCATGAGCCTTGCCGAAGGTATGTCCACCAGCAATGAGGGCAACCGTCTCCTCGTCATTCATCGCCATCCGGGCAAAGGTCTCTCGGATATCCCGTGCTGCAGCAAGTGGATCCGGCTTGCCATTTGGCCCTTCGGGATTCACGTAGATTAGTCCCATCTGAACAGCGGCGAGCGGGTTCTCGAGTAGACGATCACCACTGTAGCGCTCATCCGCCAACCATTTGCCCTCAGGACCCCAGAAAATGTCTTCCTCCGGCTCCCAGATATCCTCGCGCCCACCGCCAAAACCGAAAGTTTTAAAACCCATCGACTGCAGCGCGACGTTACCGGTGAGTATCATCAGGTCGGCCCAGGAGAGTTTGCGTCCGTACTTCTGCTTGATTGGCCAGATCAGACGAAGCGCCTTGTCGAGGTTTACATTATCCGGCCAGCTGTTGAGGGGGGCAAAGCGCTGTGCACCAGAACCCGCACCGCCGCGACCATCGGCAATGCGGTAAGTCCCAGCGCTATGCCATGCCATGCGAATGAAGAGCGGCCCATAATGGCCGTAATCCGCAGGCCACCACTCCTGTGACGTTGTCATCAGCTCATGGAGATCTTGGATCACGGCATTCAAGTTGAGACTCTTAAACTCCTCTGCGTAATGAAATGTCTCTCCCATCGGATTGCAGAGAGGGGAGTGCTGGTTGAGGATCTTCAGATTCAGTTGATCAGGCCACCATTTGGCATTCGTAGTGGCTCCAGCGACTGCCTGTTTGCGCACGCCGCCTGAAAATGGGCACATGGATTCGGTTGACATGGTTATCTCCTGTTTATTTGAAACTGCTTTGTGAAGTGTGCAAAAATATTAGGCCGATTGACCTATTGTTGAAATACTTCTTTCCTCTCGATACGATAGGTTTTGCCTATGGAAATGCATCAGCTTCGTTATGCCGTCGCCGTGGCTCGTAGTGGGAATTTCTCCCGCGCCGCCGAGCAGTGCCATGTGTCGCAGCCGTCACTAAGTCAGCAAATCCAGAAACTCGAACGGGAACTGGGTGAACGGCTCTTCGAGCGAACCCGCCGAGAGATTCGAACAACACCTCATGGAGAAGCATTCCTTCGCAGGGCGCTTCGTATTCTTGAAGAGGTTGATGCCGCGCAACGCGAGGCCAAGGATGCCAAGGAACTCCTCTCCGGCAGCCTCACCCTCGGTATTCTCCCGACCATCGCCCCCTATCTGCTGCCCAAGGTGATGACGGCCTTCATGAAAAAATTTCCCGGCGTGGAGATCATCGTTCAGGAAGAGACGACATCTCGACTTCTGAAACTTGCTCACAGCTACGAGATCGACTTTGCCATCGTCAGCCTTCCAATTTCACCCGAGCAAATCGAGCGTTTTGAGGTGCAGTCTCTTCTTTCCGAAGAGCTCCTTCTTGCACTTCCACCAAACCACCCCCTGTTGAAGAAAAGAACTTTTGCTTTGAGCGATCTCAGTCGTGAACGCCTCATTGTTATGCAGGAGGGGCATTGCCTCGGAGATCAAGCGTTCCAGTTCTTTAATCGCTGCGGCCTTCAACCAACCATCAGCTTTCGCGGCGCACAACTGGAGACCATCCAATCGCTCGTCTCGGCAGGCATGGGCCTCTCATTGATTCCGGCGATGGCCCGCAATTCGGCAAATAAGACCTCGCCCATTTATCGCTCCTTATACCCTGAAAAACCGGAAAGAGTAATCGTCTCCCTCTGGCCAAGGCAACGCCCCCCCGGACGGACCGCTGCTGAGTTTTTGAAAGCGCTGAGGTTGCAATTAAAGGGCAAATCTTGCCGTGCGAATCCTAAGACAACCAATAAGTGATCACTTCTCTCGACCAACTTCTAGCTGCACCCCGGCCCATTCTTGCATTAGCTCCGATGCAGGATGTGACCGATCTCCCCTTCTGGCGTTTAATGATGCGCTATGGTGGTGCCGATCTCTACTACACCGAATATTTTCGGGTCACAGCTACTTCTCATCTCGACAGGCCGATCCTTGCCTCTATCACGCAGAATCCCACAGGTCGCCCCGTGATCGCCCAAATGATCGGCAATGACATCCCCTCGCTTGTCCGCACGGCTACAGCACTTCAGCAACATCCCATCGCGGCTCTTGATCTAAATCTCGGCTGTCCCGCCCCTGTTGTTTATCGTAAGTGCGCGGGAGGCGGACTGCTTCGAGATCTCCATCGAGTTGATGCGATTCTGGGTGCCCTGCGCGAGGCAATTACGGGAAAGTTCACTGTCAAAACGCGGCTCGGATTCGACCAGGAGAGGACAATCGAGGACCTCCTTCCCCTTTTTATCAAACATTCCATAGATCTCGTTACCGTGCATGGGCGCACTGTTATGCAGATGTATCGTGGAAGTATCCGTCATAGTCTGATCCGGCTTGCCGCGGAGTCCCTCCCCTGTCCTGTTCTGGCCAACGGCAATGTCTCCAGTGCGAGCGATGCGGAAAGAGTCCTGCGTGAGACCCTCACACGCGGCCTCATGATCGGACGGGGGGCGGTGCGTAACCCTTGGATATTCAATCAGATTCGAGAGCAGTTCGCGGGAAAAAGTCTTACCTATCCCACTGGTCGTGAGGTACTGGCATATATCCATGATCTTTACGAGGCGGTATGCGATGCTGGGATTCCAGACCCTAAGGGTGTTCAGAAGATCAAAAAGTATGCGAATTTCATCGGCGAGGGCATCAGTCCAGAGTTTCTCCATGAAGTGCGGCGCGTCAGCACCAGAGATGATTTTTTCTCCGTCTGTGAAGAACACTTGTCTCACGAGGATCCTATGTCTCTTGATCCGTTTCTTGATCAGTGTTAGGCCTCAGTTTGACAGCTTGCACTGATGTGTGAAAAACGGGGAAGATGTCAGCCCATGTTTGAAATCAAACGCCGTGACAAGATGGTCGAGCGTGCCTTGCTCGTAGGTGCCTTCACGGCGCAGGAGGAGATGGATGATGCCGACGATCTCCTCAATGAGCTGAGTGAGCTGGTGCGCACCCTCCGCATCCCGATCATCGAAAAGCTGCTGGTACATAACCGCGAGACTCAAGCACGCCTTTTTGTGGGTTCAGGAAAGGCGGAGCAAGTCTGCGAGCGCGCCAAGGAACTCGAGTGCGACATCATCATCTTTGACAATCAGCTTACTCCCGCGCAACAGCGCAACTGGGAGACGCTCGCCGGGATCACCGTCATTGATCGGCAGGAAATCATTCTCGATATATTTGGGTCCCGTGCGCAAACCCGCGAGGCGAAGATTCAGGTCGATCTTGCACGGATGGCCTACTCTCTCCCGCGGCTCACCCGTGCCTGGAGTCACCTAGGTCAGCAGGGTGGCGGCATCGGAGCCAAGGGCGAGGGGGAAAGTCAGCTTGAGCAGGATAAACGGAAAATTCGTGGCCAGATCGACCGGCTTAAACGCGACCTAAAGGATGTGCGTCGCAACCGCGCCACGCAGCGCAAGGACCGAAAGCGCACGCCCGTACCCAATGCCGCCATCGTCGGCTATACAAATGCAGGGAAATCTTCCCTCCTTCGCCGTCTTACCGGAGCCGACGTGCTCGTGGAGAACGCCCTCTTTGCCACGCTTGATACCACCACGCGCAAGATTGATCTTCCGAATAAACAACCGCTCCTGCTCACCGACACGGTCGGCTTCATCCGCAAACTCCCCCACCAGCTCGTGGAGTCCTTTAACGCCACCTTGGAGGAGGCGGTGATGGCCGATTTTTTGATTCATCTGCTTGATGCCTCGCATCCCAGGGTTTTGGAATTTTACGAAACGACCATGAATGTCCTTTCCGAACTAGGAGCGGAGAACAAACGGATGCTTACGGTCTTTAACAAAGTTGATCAGCTTGAGGATCCTCTCACAAAAGCAATGCTGCGCACTCATCACCCCGACGCTCTTTTTATTTCCGTTCACACAGGAGAGGGTTTGGAAGAATTGATCAAGGAATTGGGGGATCTCGTCGGGAATGACACCGAGGAGATCCTGCTGCATCTACCTCACGAACGGAGCGATCTCCTCGCCCGTCTCCACCGCGAGGGGGCAGTGCATCAGTCCGACTATGAGGAAGAGTTTATCCGCATCCGCGCCAGCGTGCCCGGACGTATCCGCCAGATGCTTGATCCGTTCGTGATTTTCTGAATCTATCTGTCTTAGGCTTTTGGTATTTCCCCCATCCCCCCTCCCGCAACAAATCTCTCCCTATTTCTGTAGCGGCACACTAGCTTCTCCCGACGATGAGCGACGACTCCAACGCCCCCGCAGATCTTTCCGGCATAGGGATCGATCTCTCCCAGATTTTTCGCCCTGCTTGGACGGTGGAATCCTCAGACTCCGCGGCTCGACTCGCCGCCAAGTTCGATGATGGCGAACATCCAGAACGATCCGAAAGATCGGGTGGAAATCGTTCGGGTGAGAATCAGGGACGCGATCGACGAAGCGGTCAGGGTGGGGCAAGGGAGCGGGGTTCGCGCAGCCCCCGTCCTCAACTTGGCGGACGCGACAAAATGGCCCCTGCAGCGGGTTTTCCTGGACAAACCGCACGAGGAGAACGTGATCAAGGTCGTGGTCCACATCCAAGTGATCGCCGTGAAGGGCGGAGGACTGAACCCGCACCGAAACCCTACCTTGAGGGATGGAACATCACCCTGATTCCAGCACCCTCCGCCCTAGAGGCGATCGCCAAGCAGATCCGCTCTCGTGCTAAAACCTACCCGCTCTTTGAGCTTGCCCGCCTGATAATTCGTCTATCCGATCGCTACAACATCCAGCTCAAGGCGGGGTCAGACACCAGCCCAGAGCTTTTTCGCGTCACAACCGACGGTTCGCTCTGGACCTCACGCCGGGAAGCCATCTCACACGTTCTCTCCAAACATCTGGAGAAATTCTACCGCCGCTCCTCAATCTTGGTGGAGGCCCCCAAGGGTTCGTACTCCGTCGTGGCGCAATGCAGCATGAGCGGTGTGCTTCTTGGTCCGCCGAATCATCACGAGTACCAGTCGCGACTCCTTGCCCTCCACGCCACCCGTTTCAAGAATCTCCCCTTCGAAGTCTATAAAACGCGTATTAAGATGATGCGTGATGAGGCTCTAATGGAGCAATGGAAAACGGAGCAAACCACCCGTACGGTCTATTTTCCGATTACATCGGAGTCGGAAGCCGCCCCTGCTGAAGCCCCTCTCCCTAGCGAAACTCCTACAACAGAAACAGCGGTCATTGAAAATTCCCTCACGACCGAACCTCATATGGGGGAACCCCTCTCAGAAGTCACTGAAGCTTCCGGCGAAGATAATCCTTCGGCTGCCTTTGAAAAGAGTGCCGACACTGCTATAACAGAAACACCGATCGCAGAAGAAGGAGGACTCACATTGGAGGAGGCCACTGCTCATTTCCATGCGACTCATGCGGCTGCGGCCATTGAATCAGTCAATGTGCAAATCAATGTTCAGGGTCGTGTGGCCCTGCATGAATCCGATCCGCTTTTGCGCGAGCTTCTTCTCAGGACACTTCAGGAGCTTGATCGTTTCCCTCTGCCCTTGGCCCAGGTTCTTGGCAAGGAACTCGCCTCTTCTGGACTTCAGATTTTCAAGGCCCAGAAGAAGATCATTCATGTCTCCGTGGCGCGCCCCCGCTACCTAGATCGCTCCACCACGCCCACATCCGAGGGATTCCGCAAGATCCTCGATTATCTGGAAGCGCATCCCAACCAGCACCGCGACAAACAATGGGCGGGACTTGTTGCTCAGATCACTGAACCGATAGGGGATGAACCTGAGGCAGTTCAACGGCGGGAACAGGCTCTCGGCACCGATCTCCTCTGGCTTCTGCACCAGGGTCACGTTCTTGACTTCGCCATGGGAAATCTCCAGGCCGCGCATCGTCCGCTCCCCAAGCCGACACAGGAAATTAAGTTTCAGGGTGTTGAAAAGAATCATCCTCCCGTCCAAGAGACCGCGCCAAAGGAAACCTCCTCCGAAGCTGTATTGCCAGCGGATCCTGAGACTAGCGAGCCGCCCGCAGCGATAGAATCTGGGCAGCTTCTGAATGAGTCAGCTCCGGCGATTTTCTCGGAACAGCTACCTGAATCTGCTGCGGAAGATCTTGCCGCTCCCCGCACGACACCCGAGTGAGTTCGTCCGGAGCAGCCTCCAGCATCTATGAATCGCCGAAGCTCCTCGGTGAATATCTGCTTCTCCATTATGGAGGAGAAGCAGAGGTGCGCCATGCGGGGTTGCCCGTCGATCCCGTTATCACTGACACTCCCTTTCCAGTACGTTGCGTGAGGGAGTTGCTTGACCAAGCCCGACTCCCCTCAAAGGCCGTGGCTCTTGAAATCGGCTGCTCGGTTGGGGGCTCTGCTTTCGAACTAGCCCGCTCATGCTCCCGAGTGGAGGCAAGCGATTACTCCGAATCATTCATCTCAGCAGCACAGACCCTCCAGCGTGAAGGGAGGCTTGCCGGCATGCGAACTTTGGAAGGTGAGATTACAACATCGTTTGTTGCGCATGTTCCGGCTGAGATTTCCCGTGATCGAGTGAGTTTCTCAGTGGCAGATGCGACCAGGTTGCCTCGTGATATCGGAAGCTTCGACGTTGTCCTGGCGGCCAACTTAATCTGCCGTCTTTCCGATCCCGCTGGCTTCCTTGGACGAACATCCACTCTGCTCAAATCGGGAGGGCAACTTCTCCTGACAACTCCCTTCACTTGGTTGGAAGAATACACGCCACGCAAGCGCTGGATTGGTGGCATCGATTCCCAAATGCGCAGCGAGATAGAACTGACTCGCCTCCTAGAATGTAACTTCCAATTGCATCGGCGCCGCGACCTGCCATTCCTGATCAGGGAGCATGAACGCAAATACCAAATCGGCATCGCACTCGGCACCTGCTGGATCAGGCGCTGATTCCCAGCCTGTTTCTCCGCTCAACTGGGAGGAACGCTACCAACGTCATGACACTCCCTGGGACAAAGGGGAGGCTGCTCCGCCCCTACTTGATTTTCTGGCCCGCCATCCCATATCGGGTCGCGTACTTGTCCCCGGCTCCGGTGCAGGCCATGACGTACGGGCCATAGCTGGGCAAGGGGCTCGCGTCACAGGTCTCGATATTTCACCCACTGCGATCAGTCTTGCCCGGAGTTTTCCTTCCGTCGCCGATGAAACTCACGAGACTGGTGATCTTTTTCAGCTTCCTGCATCGTGGCGCGGAAACTTTGACTGGGTGGTCGAGCACACATGTTTCTGCGCGATCGATCTCAACCGCCGCCACGAATACGTACGGGCTGTTGCCGATTTACTAAAGCCGGGCGGGCATTACTTCGCTGTCTTTTATCTCAATCCTAGCACAGACGAAGGCCCTCCTTTCGGTGTCACGCGAGCGGAGATAGCCAAGCTATTTGACACTAGGTTTGTGTCGGTTGAAGAATGGGTACCCGCGCGGTCCTTTACTGAACGTCATGGAAGCGAGCTATGTCATCTCGGCATCCGACGATAACGGGCACCTGCCCCCATCTCCCTTCAGGCAGGGCGCACCCGATCTTCAGACTCCTTCGCCGGAGATGCAAAAAGCCTAAGTTGTTATGGACCGAAGGTTCCACCTCCCGAAGAAGTAAAATCGCCGGTAACCACCATTGGATTCTCATTACCGTTCGTATCAGTATAATTTCCATCGCCCGACATGCCGGTCGCAATAATTGATTCGGTCTCCTTGTATGTGCCCGCACCACCTTGGATGCCGGAATAAGTGATTGTCTCTTTTCCAGAGCCGGAAATATAAAACTGAAGATTCCCCCCAATGGAGCTGTCGTCATAGGTAATTGTGACGATCTGCTGATTTGTCGAGGTGGGACTGGGAAGACTGGTGGCGTCGTTGACTTTGCCGCTTGAAACCAGAGCTCCATAGTTCCCCCCGTAGGTAAGAGTTAGAAGATCGGAAACATCCACAAGTAGATTGTTGGTTTTGCCCCAGACCTGAAAATCGGGCCCGCTTCCGGTATCTGGTAGGAGCATGAGCTTAGCCCCGACGGGGAAATTGGTATGTGTATAGTTCCCCTCGCTATTTTCATCCAGTGCCAAAAAACTCAGAATCTGCTTGGTGCTCAAAACCAGTGAAGTAGGTTCAGGCGTCGTAGTAGAGGTTCCATTATCCCTAGAATTGGGATTTTGCACCGCGGCCATGGCCGTTATGCTGACTTGGTTCGTTGTTTGTGCCTGCAGGCCGGTCGCACTAAGAACAAGGATGCTGATCGGGAGTAGGGCTCTGGACGCTGCTTTTGAAATGTGTTTTTTCGTGGTCATTTTTTGCCGGGGGTGGAGCAGGTGCAGCCCTTCTCAGAACAACACCAAAAACATCACTATTGTCGAGATATTTGTCATTAACGCCAATGTAATATATATATATATGACTTGGCGCTCGTGCCCAAAGAGGAGAAAGAGCTTCAGTCCGAGATACTCCTGAGGAGCTTATAAGAATATATCCCGCTTGCATGAGCATCGGCCCATCTGAAAAGCAGCGCGTAACCACCTATGAATTCATATGATTTCAGCTCGAAGCTCGTGGACTTGTATTGTCTTGCAGGAGCATCGCCGCGACCAAGCACATCGGGTTCGCCACAGCAGAGGGCGCATGGGCAGGCACAGCGGAGCAACTTTAGGGGAATATATTGCTCGATGCCGTCATTCCATGAAATGGCCAGTTCGCCGCCCATCGGGGCAACCGCAACTGGTTTCAGAGTGCTCATGTTTCAGTAAACAGGCTCAGGCAATCAAGGATTAATGGATCCCCATTCCTTCAGAACCAGTTGGGTTCTTTTCATCTTTAAAATCCTTGCGTGAGTAATTTCTAGCTTTTGAGGAGCGTCATCACGGCCTTCTGCACATGAAGGCGATTCTCAGCCTGCTGGAAGATAGCATTGGCATTCCGTTCAAAAACCCCGGCGGTGATCTCCTTCCCCCGATAGGCGGGGAGGCAATGAAGTACATGTGCGGTTGGAGGGGCGGCAGCGACGACTTCGTCATTTATCTGGTAGCGGGCGAACTGGGCGGCGCGGTGCTCGGCCTCCTCTTCCTTCCCCATGCTCACCCAGACATCGGTGTAAAGAATGTCCGCACCCCGGGCGGCCTCCAAGGGATCGGGAGTGATCGTGACGGGTGCATTGGCCCTACCTAGCAGCTCTGCGGGAGGGCGGTAGAGATCAGGGCAGGCAAGCCGCAGCTCAAAGCCCAAACGTGCCGAGGCCCAAATCCAAGAACGACCCATGTTGCAATCGGCATCACCGATGAAGGCAATCGTCAGGTCATCCAGCGACCCGCGTAGTTCCTCGATCGTCAGTAGATCGGCGAGGATCTGGCAGGGATGCTCCTCGTCGGTGAGTGCATTAATCGTTGGGATGCCGGAGAGGGCAGCGAACGTTTCGATGTCGGATTGCTTAAAGGTTCGGATGATCGCACCATGAATCATGCGGCCAAGCACCCGGGCGGTATCCTCGATCGGCTCACCACGTCCGAGCTGAATCTCGCTCGAGGATAGGAAGAGCGCATCGCCTCCGAGTTCCCTGACACCTACCTCAAAGCTAACGCGGGTGCGGGTGGAGGATTTGGAAAAAAGCAACCCCCAGCATTCCCCGGAAAGGGGCTTGCTAAACTCCCTGCCCCGCAGGGCTTTCAACTCATGAGCCAAGTCGATGATTTCGAGTATCTCGGATGCCGAGAGAGACTCGATGGAAAGGAGATGCTTCATGAGAGTGGAACCGTTTTGGAAAGTCTGATCTATGTCCTAAGCCGGGACGTATGCCAAGGAAACGCTATGGTTGCTCGAGTTCCCTGAAGAGAGAACGCCGCCTGACCATCACTGCAAAAGCCGAGGTGGCAAGCGTTATTGCAAGACAGGATTGTGCGAAGAGTTCCCCATGTCGCGTATAGAATGTCTGCACGGGATGCACCTGCACCTGAACCGTGGCGTTCAAGATTCCCTCGATGAAGGTGTTCCCCGCTGGGCCATGCACAGTCTGCTGAACCCGTCCAAGTCGGTCGACGGAACAGGAGATTCCCGTATCCGCGACCCTCAGGAGTGGAAGTCCCGTCTCCACAGTTCGCAACTGCGCATTGGCAAGATGCTGCCGAGTTGCGACGGAATGCTCAAACCATCCATCGTTAGTGATGGTGATAAGCATCTGCGCTCCAAGTCCAGCAAAGCCCCGAGTGAGATCTCCCAATGTATCCTCAAAACAGATAAGAGGAGCGATTTTCACAGTCTTGGAGGAAAGCTCCAGCACACCGGGACCCTTGCCTGCGTCAAAATCATAAGGAACCCGGTCTCCTACGATCCAGCTCAGTGGCGGAAAACTGTGCCGGAAAGGAACGTATTCGCCGAAGGGAACCAGGTGGGTTTTGTTATAAATCTGCGCCTTGGTAGCATGATCACTCAACAGGATCGCAGAGTTATAATCACCACGAGGATTAGGATCATAATAAATGCTACCTATTAGAAAATCGGCGGGAGTTGCGGATGCGAGTTCCTTGACCTGATCATAGGTGATTTCGTCCTCAAGTAGGGGACGGGGAGTGGCTGCTTCCGGCCAGACAACGAGATCAGGTTCCGTCTTGAGAGCCAGAAGAGTCTGGCGCACATATCCACCCATGATCAGCTGGTCATACTTCGTGTCCCAGTAATAGTTAACCGGGACATCTCCCTGAATTCCCGCAACGTGCAGAGGGATGGTCTCTCCGGAAGAGGTTCTTATTTTTCCCATCCCGTAACTGAACACCAGCACAACTATCATGATCGCGATCATGAAGTCGAAATGCGGTCTCGTTCCTCCAATATGGATTTCACGGCTAAGTCGCTTCAAGGTGATCGCCACCGTTGCGGAGCAGAGGACGCAAATGAAAGTGAGTCCCGCCGTTCCAGTGATGCCGGCGATCTGGATCAGAGGGATGTTTCCCCGAAGGGAGATGCCTAGGGCGTTCCACCCAAATCCACTGAACAGAGTCCCACGCAGCCATTCCAAAGCCACCCAAGCGGCTGCGGCGAGAAGAGCCACGAGCAGATTACGCATGGAACCGAGCCAAGCCAAGGCGGGCACCTGAGTTTCACCAAGCGGGCGCAGCACAAGCCCCGCAAAGAGTGCCCACACTGCCGGATATAGGCCAACAACGAGCGAGAGGAGTACCCAGCCGGGACTCGTTACCGTGGTGATCCAGAAAAGCGATATGAGGAAGGAAGTGCCTCCGGCTACCCATCCGAGCAACAATGCCCTCCACCCCAATGAAACCGAGTTTGCGGGCAGTGGCAGCATCCAGAGAGCCCAGCATAATGGGGCAAGGCATATCCACGGAAGACATGTTGGCAAGAGTTGATCAAGTGGGGGAAAACATGCTCCCGTCATTATCCCTGAAACAAGCGCCAGTAGCCATGGAAGCACTTTTGAAATCTTGCCAAAAGGTCGTGGGGGAGTCTTTTCCTGAGCTATTGATATCATTGTGGACGTGTTCCGGCAGGCTGCTTCAGTTCATCGAGGGTCGGCACGGTGGTGTCGATGGTGATGCAGCAACGGGTGCCTTGAGGAAGATTAGCAGGCCTCTGCGCACCGGGATCGGCGTGCTCATTAACAAACTCGATGATGACGGTGTTATTTCCTGCAGTTTTGCCGGGATGAATACTTACAACTCTTCCTTTCATGGCATGGGTATCCTTTCCGATGGTGATGATAACGCCGTGCCCAATCCGGATCGCCTGCACATCACGAGTAGGAAGTTCCACGGCGAGGCGAGGCGCCCCGTCCATCCCCACGGTCGGCGCAATCATGACGCCGTCGGCGCTAGAAAAGACCTGGCTTGTATAAGTCCACCAGGTCAGCGAAGTTCCGATTAAACAAAGTGCGAAGAGTCCGGTGACAAGTATCCATCCCGATGTGATGCCGGGTTTCCTGTTCCCTGACTCTTCCATTATTGACCGGGCGCCGAGTCGCCACTGAGATCGGAAGCTTTGGGAGGCAACATGATGTTTGTCGTCGATGAAGCTTTCTTTTTCTTTTTCTGCGAAGGGGAGTTTTCCCGTCCAATAATCGGATACGCCTGCACCAAACGGGCCTCCTCCTCCATGCTCAAACCATAGGGAATCACAAAAACTCCGTCTCTCACCGGTTTGTCGATTTCCAGATCGATCACCTGACGGCCATTCACCATCACCGCGAGCATATTGCCACGGCCCATTCTCTCGATGGAGTACTCAGTAAGAAGGTCGGCTCCATGCCCGTCGAGGCGGAGATAGACCCCGCCCGACCCATCGGCCGCCTTGAAGGGATAGATCGACTTGATCTCATGTTCTGTCAGGAGCGGCATGATCGACATGGAGGCCGTCCTGCCGTCCAGAAGCGTCAGGGGAACGGTAAACTGAGATCCTTCCTCGGGACTTCCCTCCCCATGAATTCGTACAGTGAAAACATCCTTTTTCTTATTGGAGGCACCCGCCTGCAGAAAGGGTGCCGAACCAAGAAGCAGGCACAGGTGGACAATCGGAAGGTGTATCCGTTTCATGGCGGGAAAGCGTAATGGGAAGGCGGAAAAATATGGAGGTATTTTATTATAAGGAGTCATTACCCTCTTTGGATAACATTTGCCAGGGAAGGCTCCCTCAGGTTACGCCTCAGAGGATGTCAGCTCCATTTTTCACACGTGTTTTCGTAGCGGCAACCCTTCTCTCCGGATGGAGCGGCTTTCTGCACGCTCAAAGTACGCAGTCAATCAGCGGCAGTGAGGTACAGGATCTATCAATCAAGGGGCCGCAATCCGACAGTCCATTTTTCATCGAGCGGCAGGAAGCGCAGGCCGCCTTGGCGAATGAAGGACGCGAAGGATTCGGGATGTACGTTCCCAAGCCGCCGCATCCTCCGATCCAGAAGCAGATCAAGAAGTTCTTCAAGGGAATGTTTGCCTCTGTGAAGTTCCGGCAAAACGGCGACGTCCTTCCGATGCTCGTCAGCGTGGACCCTCCTGAGTTCTCCGCTTCGGAGCATCCTGATCTGACAGTCACGTTGAAGGTCTCCAATTCTCAGCGAAGGGAGATTGAACTACTCTACCCGACCGATCAGCGTCTGGAGATCATTACGAAGGACTCCACGGGTAATGTGGTCAATCGCTGGTCGGAGGATCGAACCTTTGATCCCACCGAAGGGTTCACCGAAATCAATCCCTCGGAGTTTGTCATCTATTCCGAGGAAATGTCCACAACGGCGATGAAGGCGGGCGAGACCTACACGATCGAAGCCTCGCTCGCTGGCCAGAAGGGCTACACGACAAGCACCACCATAACTCCGACCCCCTGATCGGGCTACCGGGTGTGATTGGATGCAAAGTATCGCCTGGTCGCGTTGTGACGGCCAAGAAACATGATTTTAAAAACGACCCGCAGCAACGTTGCCTCCAGAAAGCGGGCGAAGATTCCATTTCCCAGGGAAAATTCAACGGTGTCTGTCATCTCGGTACCCGAACCCTCCGCGCGGAAAAGATGCTGATGTCGCCAATGGGTAAATGGAGATTTTTTTGCCCCATCGACAAGTTGCGCCGTCGCATTGCATCCACCGTTGCCCGGCTCAGCTGACTCCCAGTACCCCCTCCATTCGAGGGGAACCCCGAAAATGCTCACTCTTAAATGAAATTCTTCCCCAGCCCGGGCTGGCACAGAGCACTCAACGCGTTCGATCTTCAGAAATGGAGGGGATATCCTGCTGATATTACGTGGGTTCTCATGGAAGCAAAAGACCTCTGGAACCGATGCGCAAAGCAAAACACTGCGATGAAAGGTGGAAAATCGGGCCATTACCCTCAAAAATGAACACAAACCAGATGTCATTGGGAGGGAGAAAAAAATTGCCATTCTCTTCTGCGCTCTTTACTCGTTCAGTTTAATCAAGTAACCACAACCACCATGTCTGAAAAAACCATCGAAGATAAAGTCCGCGACATCATCGTAGAACAGCTCGGCGTCACCGCCGAACAAGTAACCATCAACGCCTCGTTTATCGAGGATCTTGGAGCCGATTCCCTCGACACTGTCGAGCTGGTGATGGCTTTTGAGGAAGAGTTTGGAGTGGAAGTTCCTGACGAGGATGCCGAAAAGCTCCAAAAAGTCGGCGATGTCGTAAAATACATCGAGGATAAGCAGGGTAAGTAACCTGCCCTCGGGCGACCCATTTTAGAAAAGCCGTACTGCTTTTAGGCAGTACGGCTTTTTTTATTCCGTCGATTCAGGGATGATCCTCTTGAGGCATTTTTAACCGGCGGCCTGCGGCTAGAATCCCCCCACTTTTCTTGCTCTTTAAAGGGCGAGGCTAGTAATTAAGTTCACTCATAAGGTTTAACCCTGATGAACAGTTCTTTACCTAAGCGCTTGAGTCCGTGTTTCGGATTGCAAAGGCTCCTCACATAGGAATGCATCATCTGGTAAACTTCGCCGTAAACTTCAGAATGGACTCCGGAATGCAGGGTGACACTTCGCGCCCCCATCCCCGCACACTCGGCTGGCTAGGAACCGCCTCGATGGCCATGGGTGGCATCAATATCAGAGCCTCTTTCTGATCGCAGCCCTCTTTGCGGGGCAGCTGCCCCCCCGGATGGCTGGAACTTGTACTGATATATCCGAGCCGGGTTGGCGGCTTCAGCTACCTGTGGAGAAGATTTCAAGCCATACAGCCCGATTCTGGCAAATCTCACCGGCGTCTGTTACCGGTGGGGCTCGGTGCCAACTTGCGGTTTCACTGCGCTCAGTTCCGCCCAAACGATTCATGACCGGTATCATCTCAGAATATCGGCCAACAGCCTCGCCATTGGAATCGTCGCCATATTTACTATCGTAAACCTACTGGGCGTCAAATACACCGCACGGATTGCCATGCCGATGGCAGTAATCTCAGCTGGACTTGCCTTCATCTCCTCCCTTGCTCCTGTTCTCAAATGAAAAGTGGATTGGCAGAAGGCATCATCTTTTCACCTCACATCTCCGTTCCCTGGGTGGTTTGGGGACATAGCCGCTCTCTATCTGATTGGGTTTGCGATACCCGCCTTCGCGGCGGCAACATGCCTGCTGGGGAAACCAATGTCCACGGCAAAAATCTCCCGCGCGCCATGCTGGCCATTGCCCTGATGGCTGGAATCGACTTCATTGCCCTTCCTGTAATCTGGCTTGGGGTGCTTGGTCCGACTGCACTTGGAAATCAGAAACCTTCCCCAGGTCCTCGGCCCAACCTTCGCGGCGGTCTTTGGCAGCGCGGCCAAGGCTGCAGCAATCTGGTTTGTAGCATTCAACATGTTCCATGGAACCCTCCAACTGTTTGCATGCGCCGCTCGCACCCTGGCTCAGCTTACCGAGGATGCGTGATGGTGAGGCAGCCTAGCGGCGATTTCACGGAGCGAAGTCGGTGAATCAAGCGGCGATTTTGTCAACTTCGTGCCATCAGTGGAGCTCTTCTGTTTCGCGTATGCCGGAGATTTTCCGCTTAATCCGGCCCTTCATTATCCCTACGCTTGGCAAGTCATGCCGAGTCTGACATAGCTTTGCGACGTGGCGGGTAATGCATCTCAAAGCAATGTACGGAAGATAACCGTGCAGATGCTTATTTGCTCTGGCGTTTTCTCGGGCGTCGTGGCGTTCGCAACGCTGGCCTACATGTCACAGGGCTGGAGTCTTAGTGACTCCTTCTACATGGTCATCATCACCATCTTCACTGTTGGGTACGAGGAGGTGCAGCCATGTCACACTGCCATGCTGCGGTTCATCACGATCTCCACGATCATTTCAGGCCAAGTCACCACATTGTATGTGCTCGGTACACTGGTCAAACTCATCACCGAAAAGGAATTTCTGAAAGCCATCGCCGATCACAAAAAAATCAAGAATATGGACGAAATTAAAAACCACACCATCATCTGCGGCTTCGGCCGCATAGGACAGACCCTCGCCCGTGAGCTCAAAAAGGCCGACATCCCCTTCGTCATTCTTGACCGGGATGCGGCCCGCATTGAGCTTTCAGAGAGTTTAAATTACCTCACTCTAGAGGGCGATGCCGGCGATGAGGAAACACTGAATCAGGCGCGTATCAGCGCGGCCCGCAATCTCGCAGCAGTTCTTCCAAACGACATGGTCAATGTATTTATAACCCTGACGGCGCGGAATTTGAACCCGGCCCTACGAATCATCGCCCGCGCAGAGGATCCCACCACGGAGAAAAAACTCCGCCAAGCGGGCGCCAATGAGATCATCCTTCCAGCACTTGCCGGCGGGCTTCAAATTGCCCACCGCATCATACGGCCCTCCCTGATGGGAGTGCTTGATGATGACACCACGTTCATCAGAAACGACCTAGAAGGAATTGGCGTCGGAATTGAAGAGACCACCATAAGCGCAGGCAATCATCTCGTTGGCCAACCGCTCGCGACGTTTATCGAGGGAGTCAAGGGCCTATCCATCGTCCTGGCTGTCCGTCGGGCTGATGGAACAAATAGCCAGCACCCGGCCTCACATCTCATCCTCCAGGAGGGGGACAGAATCATCTTTTTGATGCGCAAGAGCGGATAAAACTCTTGTTCCAGACTCTGGCCAGCTCATCAGAGGCAATTCTCGGCCATCTCCCCCAACGATATCTGAGACTTGGGTGTGGGGGCCGGAGATACTCACGAGTCCCCTCAAGATTTCCCAGATCATCTCCTGTAGATTATCTTGCGGCTATCGATTGCAAATTCCTGCTCTTATCTTACGGTGCTGGTCATGAGTGCATCCCCCTCGACTCTCGCAGGTAAAGCCCTGTTCGTGGGGCTTGGGGCGGCAATCGTGCTGCTGACTCTGTTTGTATCCACACTGCTGAGCAGAAGAGCCTCAGTTCCGGCTCCCGCGCAAATTCAGCAGGAGGCCATCATCCCAACTGCTCCTGTGACCCAGTCGCCTCCGGCTTCCTCTTATGTAACTCCCCAAAATTCGGCTCCGGGTATTCCTCAAACTTTCTCTCAGGAGAGCATCCGCCAACTGGTTGCACCCATCGCCCTGTATCCCGATGCGCTGATAGCACTGATCCTTCCAGCCTCCACCGTGCCATCCGACATCGTCCTTGCCTCCCGCTATCTTTCAGCCAATGGCGACCCCGCGCAAATCCCCAACCAGCCATGGGACAGCAGTGTACAGTCCCTAGCCAATTATCCCCAAATCCTATCATGGATGGATGAGAATCTTGCATGGACAACTACCTTGGGACAGGCATTCATCGCACAGCAGAATGATGTGCTGAACATTATTCAGCAACTTCGTGAACAGGCTTGGAATAAAGGTAATCTTTTGACCACTCCTCAACAAACCATCGTCATCGATAATAGCGTCACGCGGATTATCCCTGCGGATCCCGAACATATTTATGTGCCGGTGTACAATCCGGAGATCGTCTATGTGCAAGCCGGTACCGAAGCGGACACCCCGTTCGTTACGTTCGGTATCATCCTAGCGGTGGGCCCCTGGCTGAACTATGACTTTGACTGGTATCGGCACGAACTCTACCACGGCACATGGCAGCCGGGATGGAATTCTTCTCAACTCCAAAATGGCACTTCCCAGGGAATCAACAGACCCACCAACCTCGTGAATATCCTGAGCGGTACGGCACGGACATGGCACCCGAGCACATCGGCCCAACTACACGTAGCCGTTCAGCAGAAGCACTTCTCGCCAGCTTTCGTACCCACCCTTGGAAGTAAGCCCGGTGGCGGCAATATCGCCCCACCCATCGCCTCGACAGTGCCACAGCAGCGGCTTAATCAGAATGCACCCCAACTCCCCGGCTCAACTCGCACGGGAATTGCAAATGGCAGTTCACACATTCACGTAATCACCCCACCTTCACCCCAGCCGACACTCGACTCCGGGGCTGCATCGCACATAGTCAGTCTGGGCACTAGCCACTCGACCATTCCCTCTCTGCCAGCTCAACCTCCCTACACTCAGCCGCAGCTGACTCAGTCTCCCGATTACTCTCGGAACTCGGAGACTCAGGCAGCGGAACGGTATGAACCGGAGGGCTATGCCCCTCCTTCCCATTTACCAAACGGGGTTCATCAGGAGCAGCTTGTGATTCTCGAAAAAAAGATCGTACATCCGCCAACCGAGCGTGCTATACCGGCGGAGAATTTACCACCCGTTCATCAAAACCCGACTCATGACGTCTCCGCAAGCCAGCCGGAAATCGATCCCCCGAGCATGGAGCAGGCGCATCACGTCACCACACCAGTTGAAGTCCCGGTTGCAAAGCCCCCGGCTGGCCAAGAGTCTCCTGCTCAAAAGCAACTCCCTGACAAAAATCCCGGCGACAAGAAAAAGAATGGGCAAAACTAGCCCCGAGCTCTCAGGGGAAATGCTAGTAATGGCCTATATGGAATTAAATTGGCATTCCCCTAGTGCAGATAGAAGCCTCCAACTTTGCCCCCCTTCAGACTCATCGTGGCGAGAACATCATCGCTTCCGTCTTTGAACTTCAGCTTCCAAATATACACTTCGTATCCTTTCTGTTTAAGCTCCCCCATGTACTCGGCTTCATAGCCGGAAGCAGCGTGTGGCTTGATCTGTTCGCTCACGCCATCAAGCATGGGTTTGGTCACCGCCGCTTTCATTCGGGCATCACAGTCGGCGACGAATCCATCATAGTTGTCCGACAAAGTCGCGTTCATCAGATTTGTGAAGACTGCGTGCGTGGTCTGATCCGGGTCTGCACGGAGGATAGTCGGCAGAAGCAGGACTGCTGCGATGATCATGGAACTGGGGATACTGTTCATGAAATATATACTCTTATAAATTAATTCAGTGGTTTCCAAGGCAGTATTGTTCATCGCTGACTTTCTCCATCCAATCCACAACCTTGCCGTCAAGCTGTTCCTGGATGGCGATGTGAGTCATAGCTGTAAATCTCGAAGCACCATGCCAATGCTTCTCCCCGGGAGGAAACCATATCACGTCGCCCGGTCGGATTTCCTCAATCGGACCGCCCCAGTGCTGTACCAACCCGCAACCAGCTGTAACTATTAGAGTCTGGCCGAGAGGATGCGTATGCCATGCTGTTCGTGCTCCCGGTTCGAATGTAACACTGGCAGCAACAGCACGAGCAGGTGCGTTTGTCTGAAATAAGGGATCAATGCGGACCGTTCCTGTAAACCAGTCAGTAGGTCCCTTGTTGGAAGGCTGCGTGCCGTTTCTTAGTATGTTCATAATGCCGTGGAATATAATTACATTGCGAAGTAGGTTAAAAGCATTCTAACAGGCCGTGCCAGGCGACGCTAATGAAGGTGACAGCTTCCAAATCCAGCTTGCGTCTGGTGCATGAATAGGACGATTCAGGATTGGGCATATTTCCCTGTCAATCTTGCATGGCTGGGGAGTGAAATCATTTTATGCCAGATTACTAACCCTGAAATTAACTCATCGTTCCGGTTTGATTTCCCGATTCATGCAGAACACTATCAAATTGAGCCGCAGCTAGAGCAAGGCACGGCCTGAAGCTAACCACATAGCGCTCAACGGCCCGAGACCAGCCTCCGTTCTTTCCTGAATCCTATTCAAAAATTCCGACGCCAACTTTAGTTGAAATATTAGTGCAACTTTTCTTTTAACACGGTGTTTTAAGTTCTGATGAAAACCCTCCTATACACACCCGTACTACTCACAATCGCTCTGGCAGTACTGACGCAAGTCAGTGCCCAAACCGACCCGACAACCAATGCGTCCTCGGCCACCCCGACCAATACCAACTCCTGCTCCGGCCAGTTTGGAGGAAATGGATGGCACCATCATGGGGGCGGCTTTGCACTGCTGAACCTCACCCCGGCTGAACAGCAGCAATTGGCGGGAGATTTCTTGCAGATCAAGGATAATCCCCAGTTCGTCGCAGCTGCACAAGCTGTAGCGCAATCAACGCAAACGCTCATCCAGACCAGCACCAGCCTGATCGTTCAAACGGATCCCTCGGCTGCCCCCATCCTGGCCAAAATCCAGCCTCAAATCGCCCAGTTGATACAGAAAGCCCAACTTGCCCAGATGGGCCAGCTCAGCCAGACTAACAACTGATCCGCCCTCTCTGATCCGAGCCACAAAACACTGGCGGCAGGTCAGGTTTCTGCCGCCAGTGAACTTGGCCCTGACTCCATCATTTGGAAGTGCCTTTGTTCGTTGAAGATAAGAGGGCCTTATTAGGTGGTGATACCGACTCTTTCATCAAGCTTCAGCCGTCTTAGGGGCTGAAAGACTCTGAGAACCCTCTGACTAAATCGCATGAGAGGTCGCTGCTTGCTGGACCTTCCGCTTTGCGATTAAAGGCTCCGGTAAACTTCAGAGCACCAAGCGCTGCAGGCAAGAAGCATTGATCTCAGCCGCGCAAGGTCTCTCCTCCTTCATATCCACACCACACATATTGAAAAGTCCGGCGCTTTGCCTGTACATACTACTTCAGTACCTAGCTTTTTCTCCGATGTCGTGGGCCCAGGATGCATCCGCCTGTCCGATCTCAATAGGCTCGGATGCCACCATTCTCAGGGATGGGAAGCCGTATCATGCAATCGGCGTGAATTATTTCGACTGCTTCCTTCGGCTGCTCAAAAATCCTAATGATCCGAGTTGTGAAGCTGGATTTAAGATTCTCGCTGATCACCACATTCCTTTTGTGCGTTTTTGCGCCACCGGATTTTGGCCTACAGATCTGAAGCTCTATCAGACAAACCACGCCGAGTATTTCCGCCGCCTCGACCTGGTCGTGAGATCAGCCGAGAAATACAACATCGGCCTCGTTCCCTCGCTATTCTGGAACTTCTCCTGTGTGCCTGATCTGGTGGGAGAGCCGATGGACCAGTGGGGAAATCCCCGGAGCAAAACGATGAACTGGATGCGCGAGTATGTCCGCGCGGTGGTGATCCGGTATCGCAACTCAAGAGCGATTTGGGCTTGGGAGTTCGGAAACGAATTCAACCTCGCAGCCAGTCTCCCCAATGCAAAGGAGCATCTACCTTGGATTCATCCGACTTTGGGGACCCCCAGCTCAAGGAGCGAACGCGACGACCTCAGTTTTCCCATGGTTAGGATCGCCGCAGCTGAATTTGCAAAAGCTGTCCGGGATTACGATCCTTGGAGATTAATTGTCTCGGGCGATAGCAGCCCGCGGCTATCCGCTTGGCACAACGAACACGATAATGACTGGAACAAAGATACAAGGGAGCAATTTCAGGAGATGCTTGAAAAGGGGAATCCTGATCCCATCAATGGAATCAGTCTTCATGTTTACGAGGATGACGACCAGCGCCTTGAGTGGGCGGTTGAAGTTTCCAAAAGAATGAACAAGCCCCTGTTCGTGGGCGAGTTTGGAGCGGAGGGCACATCGCCCGAACAGATGGCAAGGTTTCATCGACTCTTAAAAGCCATCGTCGATTTCCAAATCCCTCTCGCGGCGGTCTGGGTCTTCGACTTGAACAGCCAGCCCGACTGCACCATCTTTCCCGGCACCCCTCGTTCCTATCAACTCGAGGAAATCGGCAGCTGGGATCAGACACATGTCCAACCCTGACTGGAATTAGCCGGACTGATAATCCACTCATTGCAACTCTCCATTTCAACGTGTATCTGTCTACAATCCCCAACCAAGTACCGATGTTTGAGACGTTATAACTAATGCTAGATTTAAGACGGAAATATTTCGCCTTATTCTAGTATATATAAAATATAATACCCCGTGAAAAAATCACTGTTCTAGATATTCATGGCACTTTTGATGCATTTGATCCAAGCAACAGCTCAGAATCAAACAACCACCTATAGGAAGATATACACCGGAAGCCTGCACTTTGTCGCCAGCCTTCAGACAGTTGAGATAGACAGCCTTCCAAGTCTGCGATGCTTCGCAGTTGGTTGGTACAATGGGGATTATATACTGTTTGACGGCAGAACCAACGGGTTGACCAACTACCCTCCTCAACAACAAAACCAAGACTTCATCGTCGTAAATTTCCGACATTGAAGAAGGGTTTCTATGGAATAAATGCGGCTCCGGGACATAAAAGCTCCACTGCAACAAGCTGAGTAAATCAGATTGCGTGTTAATGGCTCGGATGGGAGCGACAACACCGCCGAGCAAACCATATCATGAGAAGCACATGAGCAAAAACTCTCCTCAGGAAGCTTGAACTGCCCCCAACCCCTGCGCTCGATGAATGTCCTGCCACATCTCTCCATGCTAGTGATTGCATTATTCACCCTCCTAGAACTCGCTCTGATCGCTAGGATACTGCTTCGCCCCCATCGCGATCCGGCTTCCAGAATCGCATGGGTTGTGGTCGTCGTAGTCTTTCCACTTGCCGGCATGCTCGCCTACTTACTTCTGGGGGAAGTGAACATCGGAAGGCGCCGTGTGGCGCGCTTGCATGCGGTTTTGGACGGCATGCCTCCCTTCCCTGCCCAGATTGATCGTGCGGGAATAAATCCGCCATCTGCTCTATTTGACCGGCACCGGCATCTTTTCGAGTTAGGCAGCTCGATCAACGGTTTCAAACCGATAGGCGGCAATACGGCACGTCTCCTGCCAGACTCTAACGCCACTATTCGCTCAATGGTCGCGGACATCGACGCGGCCGTTGATCATGTCCACTTACTCTTCTATATCTGGCTACCCGATAAAAATGGCATGAAAGTCGTGGAGGCTCTGATACGAGCTAGCAGAAGGGGGGTGACTTGCCGGGCCATGGCAGATGCGCTCGGTTCAGCAACCATGATTGGTTCCAAACATTGGAATGCCATGCGCACTGCGGGTGTACGCGTAGCAGCGGGCCTTCCTCTGGGAAATCCGCTTCTGCGANNAACTGTGCTGATCCCGAATTTCTGGTTAAAGCGAAGTACGCACCTTGGGTGGACGCCGTGATGCGGTTCGAAGGCCCCATTGTCCGGCAAAACCAGTATCTCTTTGCGAGCGACTGGATGACCTATGTGAATGAGAATCTCGATGCGCTTTTGAGTGCACCCCTACATGTACCCCAAGAGGAGGGTTTCATTGCCCAAGTGATCGGCACGGGACCGACAGTTCGTTTCTCGGCCATGCCGGAAACGTTCGAATCCCTTTTGTTTGCGGCGAGACGTGAGGTTGTCGTCACTACTCCCTACTATGTGCCCAATGATCCCATGCAGAATGCCCTGTGCACGACCGCCTATCGGGGCGTGGATACCACGATAATATTTCCTGCTAGAAACGACTCGTGGATCGTTGGTGCGGCCAGTCGGAGCTATTACGCCGATCTGCTGGCCGCCGGAGTCAAAATCTACGAGTATGAGAGGGGACTACTCCACACCAAGTCAGTCACCCTCGATGGTGAGGTCACCCTGATCGGCTCTGCAAACATGGATCGCCGGAGTTTTGACCTAAATTACGAGAATAACATCCTCCTGCTCGATCCCGAGCTCACAAGCGAAATGCACGGGCGCCAGAAGGAGTACATCGCAAATTCTCATCAGGTCACAAGAGAGATGGTGGACAGTTGGCCGATGTCACGCCGCCTCTGGAACAACGTCATCGCAACACTGGGCCCCATCCTGTGACGAAATCCCGGATAGCGTAATCGAGGCAGACTGACAAGTCAGGACGGGAGGTCTCATTTTCCGCTCATCCCCGAAGGAGGCGAGTCGAATCTCCATCCGATCAGACTCGTTTGCGCCTCATTGAATAGCCCAAAGTGTAGTGAGCGGTAGCCTGGTTTGCTCACTTCCTGTGAGTCCAAGGTATGCCATAAGATTCCTGGGATGCTCGAAGTGGTGGATGTCTCCAAGTTCACTCAACAGTAATCATGGCCGCTACCAGTCGGAACCCACGCATAGCCATGAGAGCCTCCAAGGCAGCCTTCAGATGCCAGCTCTCTTTCATCAACTCCATGGAAGCTTCCGCCTGTGCGATCCTCTCCCTGGCACTTTCAATAGCCATAAGGCACTCCTCCAAAATAGCCTTCTGTGCAGGGTGAGGAAGTAGGAGTTCAGATAGGGGCACAATTTTCTTCGCTATAGACAACGATGGACAATGGCGAGCATCGTTGAAATTCCATGGAAGCGTTCCCACTTCAGTTCCCATTTTGCCTTTTTTAAGGAGTTAAATCTCAGTAAGCTGTTGATTATAAGGAGATATGGCTAGGGAGGGAATCGAACCCCCGACACGAGGATTTTCAGTCCTCTGCTCTACCGACTGAGCTACCTAGCCGCATGCACCGCAAATGCGGGAGCGTGAAGTTCTCTGATTCCTGCCGGAACGGCAAGTCTCTATTTATTTCCAAGCTGCACCTGATCCAGAGCAGAAATACTCCCTTTTCGGGAACCCCAGTTCAGGGCCCCCGCAATGGCGCGTGTGACAAAGGCCTTTGCTTGGCCCACCGCTTCCGGAAGCGTCAGTCCTTTTGCAAGTCCCGCCGCGATCGCTGCGGAGTAGGTACAGCCCGTACCGTGTGTCTTTAATCCCCGAAGGAACCGAGTGCTGTATTCATGCTCTTCCCAGTTGGGCAGAAGCAGGATGTCTGTGGCGTTACGCCCCAAAAGATGTCCTCCCTTGAGCAGCACAGCGGATCCTGTCTCTGCAGTGAGCTGCTTACCCGCAACACGCATGGCGGTCAACGAATGGGGATGAGAATTCGTAAGGAGAGCAAGTTCGTCGAGATTCGGAGTAATGAGGGAGGCAAGTGGGAAGAGATATTTGTAAAATGCTGAAACGGATCCCATTTTAAGCAGGGGAACACCGCTCGAAGCAACCATGACCGGATCTATCACGAGTGGAGGACATTTCTTCAGGGCGCCAAGTACTTCGGCGATTGCTCGAATAATCGGCGCAGAAAAGAGCATCCCGGTTTTAATGGCGGAGATGGGATAGTCTTCAAGGAGCAGCTCAAGCTGATCCTTCACGATCTCGGGACGCACAGCCTGGACCGAACGCACCTCTCCGGGAGCCTCGGCCACAATACACGTGATGGTCGTAAGACCGTGGCAACCTAGTGCTCCAAATGTCTTTAGATCAGCTTGGGCGCCCGCCCCGCAGGACGAATCGGATCCGGCTATGGTAAGGACAACAGGGAGGGACATGGGGCAAGCATAAGGATAATCCCAAAAATCTTAAATCCGAAATGCCGCGATAAAATCCATGCGTGACC
>PLEU01000202.1 GCA_003136515.1 Spartobacteria bacterium | reverse complement strand
GATTTCCGGAACACCATCATCATTTTAACCTCTAATGTAGGTGCTGAACTGATTAAGAAACAGACGACGCTCGGCTTCGGTGCGCCCACCCTTGATGGCAGCCACGACACCATGAGGGACAAGATTCTGGAAGAGAGTAAACAAATCTTCAAACCTGAGTTCCTAAACCGACTTGATGACATCATCGTCTTTCGCACACTTTCTCGCGAAATGCTCATCCGGATTGTTGATTTGGAGGTTGCCAAGGTCACGGCCCGAATCAGGGAGAAGGAGATCACTGTTTCTCTCGATCCTGCATCGCATGAGTTCCTCATCGAGAAGGGTTATGATCCTAACTATGGTGCCAGGCCGATGCGTCGCGCCGTAGAGCGTTATCTTGAGGATCCGATTGCCGAGGAGATTCTCCGGGGGACAATAAAGAGGGGTGATCAAGTGGAAGTGACTCGCGACGGGGAAAAGCTTTCTTTTAAGGTGACTGGGGATACTCCTCCGGCCAAGACCCTCGACGAAGCTGCACGAGAATAGTCTTTAGCCGTTTTTGTCCTCCGGCGCATGTCCCTATCGTCATTGCCCGGATCGGGTTCATCACCACAGCATCTCAACAGATCCGTTGGAGAGTTTCTGCGTCCCGGCCCCCCTCCTCTCCGACTCGATCAGACAGTCGGTCAGGCTTTGGAAGCAATCCGTGCGACAGGACTTGAAGAGCGGATATTCTATTTCTATGTGGTGGATGCAGAGGGACGCCTTTCGGGAGTGGTGCCTGCGCGCAGGCTGCTGACGGAACCTTTGGAGCGTCTGATCGACGAGGTTATGATCAGACGCATCTTATCGCTTCCTCAGAGTGCGAGCTTATTGGAGGCTTGTGAGTGCTTCATCCTTCATAGGTTCCTTGCGATTCCGGTTGTCGATGAAGAAAAACGCCTCAGGGGGATTGTTGATGTGGGCCTCTTCACCGATGAGATGATGGAACTGGGAAGCGGAAGTAACAATAATGACCAGCTTTTCCAGACGATCGGCATTCACGTGCAGGAAGTCCTCCATGCTTCCCCTTGGAAGGCATTTGGGATCCGCTTTCCATGGCTAGCTGCCACCGTCTCCGGCGGTGTGCTCTGCGCGCTGATGGCCGGAGCTTTTGCTGCAACACTGGAAAAACGAGTGGTGCTGGCTGTTTTCATGGCTCTCGTCCTTGGACTAGCCGAGGCCGTTGCTGCACAATCAATGGCCCTCACGGTGCAGTCTGTGCCTGCTGCCCGTATCCGCTGGAAGTGGCTGAGAATGAAGTTGCGCAGGGAGGCCTTGACCGCCCTTTTTCTGGGGGTTCTGGCAGGTTTGGTGGTAGCTCTCATGGTGTGTTTCTTTTGGCATGATCCTCGTTCAGCGCTGGCCATGGGTGGGAGCGTGACTGTATCGATTTTCATGGCCGGTTTGGTGGGGGTCCTGACGCCCTCATTACTCCGCGTGGTGCGATGGGATCCCAAGATTGCAGCTGGTCCGATCACCCTTGCCGTCGCCGATCTATTTACGATCTCCTGCTATTTAATCACAGCTCGGATTTTATTGGGCTAGCTTTCCGCCGATGTTTTAAACTTATCAAGGACAAATCCTAATAGTCCTCTGGGTAATTAGTTCCGTAGCTGTTGTCATCCCAGATCCAGCCATTGGAGCTAGGGTTCCTTCCCTGAAAATTAGGTGATGACAAATTATTTATCTGATTGTCATTTTGAAGTGATTTAATTGCACCAGTGAGTTTAAACGCTGAGAGTTGAGTTGGTTTGTCGCTAAAGCAATTTCCACTTAAGTAGATTCTTATTTCCACCGGATTGGTTACATTCTGGTAAGCCGCTGAAAAAGGTAGAAAAGTACTGAAGGTGTCAGATTTGTCCGTGCCGTTAAGGTTGAAGAGTGCTGACTGATAGACTTGGGAACCAACACTGAATCCGCTCAAGCTTGTCATCAATGTGCATTGCTGGGCGGCATTGCTATTATTGCTGTGGATAGTCCATTGGACAGAGGCACCTCTCAAATCCAGCGTCTGGCCTGGGTTTGGTGTGATCGTGCAACTGATATATTCGTTATAATTAACAGCATCCGTAAGGGTGGAGCGGTGCTCGGGAAGTCCGCCATAACCTTCCAGATAGACTCCGAAAACATTGTTATCAGAAGTGCCGCTTCCGATACCTAGATTCCCGACATTGTTCACGAAGGTGGGCGGGAGATATGTCCACCCCCCGAAAAGAATACCCAAGGAGAGGGTGCTGGTGTTGGTCCAGGGGATATTCTGTCCGGGTGCGGTTCCCATGAAAGAGGATTGCACCAGAATTGTATCGCTGCCCTGGGGGCGAACAACAACTTGGATTGTTTTGGAACTGGTTATCCCGTGGGTGTTCGTTGCCGTGACAATGATCGAGCTTACTCCCACTGGCAGTTGCGGGGTGATGGTTGTCCCGGTGTACGTGTTGGTGCCGATAGTCCAAGTGCAGGAAGTAATGGTGCCGAAATAATCGACCGAATTTGATGCGGAGAGACTAACGGCTGCTGAACCGATGCCGTAGGTATCTATGACGGAGGCTGGAGCGGTGATCTGGATTGTCGGGGGAAGTGTGGCGGAGGTGACAGGGTTATTACTCATCCAACTGAGCAAAGACTGATACTTATAAGCAGTTGAAAGGGGCTGTGTGAGATACTCTATGGAACCCCAAGAACCGTACTGACTAGGCTCGCTCATATGGGAGAAGTTGGCCATTTCGACAACTCCTGCACTTGAGAGCCCTGCCATGTAGACGGCATAAAGGGAACTCATACCGGGATCGCGATTAGCGGCAATAAGTTGTGCTGTCAGATTGGTATTGCCGATGTTAGCCCAACCCGCCAGCAAGCTTTGTCCCGCCTCATAGCAATTCAACTTCACGCCGTATTGATCAGCCACAGCCTTCACAGAAGCCACGGTGGGAAGTACGGAATTGGTCATGTCATCGGAGGCCGCCTGGAGGATCTGTGCAGTTGTGGCCGTGGCCAATGCTCCGCTGTTAACTAGATTATCGGCCACCGGGCTGCCAAAATAAGGTGCGATAGCGAGGGCATCAGGCACTTGTTTGACGGTAATAAGGCCCGGAATTTGAAATGCTCCAAGGCGGATGCCGGACATATAGGGATCCATCAAACCCGCCATCACACGAATCAAACGCCTGGGAGCATTCGTACCCCACACCTGGTAGAATGATTGCCAGATATTGGCCGATTGATAGGCGGCAAATTGTTCGCCAGCAGTGTAGTTGTCGGAGTTGAAGGGATATCCCTGCTGATCGCGAAGTGCGCATCCCTGAGTTACGACATATGAGGCCTGCTGGAACATGGAATTCCACGTTTCATTAGAGTATTCCAAATAGACTTTTAAGTTAGCACTGAGAGGAGGCCATGAACGCAGAGAGGGATTATCTGAACATGGATTATACGGAGTCCCATCGGCCTTGGCTCCATTCAAAATAAGCAGGGCTGCATTCTGGATATNNCTGATGCGGTATATTTAGCCAGAGATTTTCACCCAACTGATTGCAAATTATGATCATGTATTCCAAAGCAACGCCGGTGAGTTGCGACTGGGTATAGGTGTTGGGAAGTGTACGATTCGTCCACGAGACGACAGGACTGTTGTTGATAGCTCCCCAGTCCATCATCCTAAGTGTATTGAATCCCTGAAGAGTCGCCAGAAACTGAGGGTTGAAAGGATTGTGAACGATGTCATTGGTGGCATAGCCTGGAGTAACAAGTTCAAAATTCCGGAGGTAATTTGTCCCCGTCGAATAGTCGATTTCAAGATAGAGACTTCCCACGGGGTTACCATTACCGTCCGGCGGCGTGTAAACGTATGGGGTGTCGAAGTAGTGTTTGCCACCAGCATCCACAGGCAGGGCGGCTATATCGGCCGGGCCGAAAGTCTGACTCCATTGATAAGGATTTCCTTGTCCTCCGAGTGTGAACGTTCCGGTTCCAAGGAAGCGGAGCCGATAGCTTCCCGGAAGTTCGACATTGACCAGAGAATGCACGATTTGTTGAGCCGAGAGATAGGAGCCTGTATTGTTTGAATCTGGCTCCCCATTATATATATTAGGAATTTGACAAGGAATCTGCGTGGGCCAGCCATTTGCATCTAGTGTAAGATATTGAGCCAAGCCCGTACCCCAAGCATTGTTCCCCATGTTCACAGCATTAGCTGTCTGCCATGTCCTCATGTACTTGATGACATCCAAGAAAGGTTGCCCCGATGTCCAGTCACTCATTCCAGTCAGATTCTGACTAAGAATAATATTTGTCGACGTGATTGAGGCTGCCCCTGTGCTCGAATAGGAATGGCTCAGTGTTGCCGCCTGGAAGACTGCGGTAAAGATGACCAAAGAGAGGGTTTTCCTATTCATGATCGGGATCGGATTTGCTTCTGTGCTCAAGAGGAAGTCACATTGCGGACTTTGCATATAGCCGATAAGGTATAAGCACCAGAAAATAATGATTCCCTATCGGTATTTGATTAGGTATATGGGCGGATGAGTTTAACAGATGTTTTCATCTGTTCTGAATGACGGCCATTCAGGCTCAAGTGAAAACAATGGATCGCTCTTGCTAATATTGGCTACTTTTATGGATAAGCCCTTATTGCTGGCACTTATTTGATCAATTCATTGATGATATTTTCAATAAGTTCCTGGCGACCACTAGTATGTTGGATTGGGTCGGTATGGTTCAAAGCGTATTTTTCAAGACTCGTGAAGTCGGCCTTCCCGTTCTCGATTTGCACTCCGATGCCGGAATCCCATGATTCATAGCGCTTCCTCACAATTTGTTCGATGCGCTCATCGGCACGGATTGCCGAAGCGATCTTAAGTCCGCGTGCAAAGGCATCCATACCTCCGATGTGGGCATAGAAAAGATCGATCGGTTCAAAGCTCTCGCGTCGCACCTTGGCATCAAAATTCAGCCCGCCCGTGACAAAGCCGCCCATCTTAATGACACCCAACATGACCTGTGTCGTGAGATAAAGATTCGTCGGAAACTGATCGGTGTCCCAGCCG
>PLEU01000025.1 GCA_003136515.1 Spartobacteria bacterium | reverse complement strand
ATCAGGACACGGGGATCAAATATAAGGCGGGTACCGTCTATACCTTGACGGCAGCGTTTGGGATGGAAAACGGAAATTTCGCCACAGGGAGCACCATGTCGCTCTACAACTCCAGTCTCACTCCTGTTGCCACCACTACCATCACCACCAACAACCTCACCTTGGGGGCCTTTAATAACGTATCGGTTGGTTACACCGGCACAGGAAATGAAGGGGGTAATGGCGACATCATTGTGGGCTTTAACGTGCCGAGCACGACAACAAGCACCGCTTTTTTTGACTTCGACAACGTTTCATTGACGGCCGGGGTTATGGGTATCGCTCCCTCCATCACGAGTCAACCGATTGCCGTAACTACAAATGCTGGAAGTAGTGTCGGCATTAGTGTGGTTGCGGGAGGCACGGCACCATTTAGCTATCAATGGTATTTTGACACCAATACCGCTATCACTGGCGCCACCAACGCGACCCTCTCACTCACTAATGTGAAGACAAGCGGCACCTATGATGCGGTGGTGACCAGTCCTTATGGTGCCATCACTAGCTCCATTGCGACCCTGACCGTGCTTCCCAATCCGCCTACGGGACTGACAGCCACTACAGGAGTCAAGTCGGTGGTGCTGACATATTCATCGGTGGCTAATGCGAAGTTCTATGCAATCTACAGGGCGAAGGTGAGCGGTGGCCCATATACCAAGATATCCACTACCACAGCCACCAAATACACCGATCTCAATGTGGTCGTTGGGACAACCTATTACTATGTGGTAGCTGACACTGATGGAGTGAATATGAGTGCCGACTCTCCACAGGTAAGTGCTACGCCTCTTAATTAAGCGCTAGTCTGGAATTTAGTTAGTGATCGTTCGACAGTGGCTCGGGATTCCTAGCTAGGGTATCGTGGAAGTCCTGTCGCCGGGTCTATGGAACTTGATCCATCGGGTTAGTCCTGATTTGTAAACTGATGCCATGGTGCTGGACAACACCCTGAGTCCAAAGTGTCCCGAAGGAGTATGTGCAGAGCTGGGTTGGGTACAGAGAGGCGCGTTTTTTGGCACAATTTCCGAACTTTCGGAAAAAACTGCTTTATGCCGGATACATGTAAATCTTTAAAATAGAGGCATTTAAAAGTGGTGTACGGGGTAGGATTTGAACCTGTGACCTTCAGGTTATGAGCCGTCTTTGCTTTCTCTGTAAATAGCTCCGTTTTTGAGGGTATTCTTTCGGATTGGATGTGCATGTTGTGCATATTGCGCACCAACTAGGCACACATAGAAACGAGTCAAGGTGGGGATGCGAAACGCCGGGAATTCATCAAAATGATTTTGCACTGATTCCTTCGTGGATAACCAAGTTGGCCTAAGGTGAGTGTCTAGAATCTCCCGTTGAGCTGTGTCGTTATTTTTTTCCAGACATCGCCATGACTGCGTTGGTTGGCGGCTTAAAAGCTTTGTCGATCATTCTGGGCGGTATGCCGGCGGATTTTCCTGCGGGCATTGCCATTGTGATACACGTTCCACCCGATCGTAAAAGTCTACTGACAGAAATTCCGAAATGTCGGAGGCAGCTGCAAGTCACCGAGGCTCATACCGGCGCCGTGCTCATTCCTTCCAAGTTCTTTATCGCGCCGCCCAACCATCATCTCTTTGAGGTCAAAGGAGATCGCCTGAAGTTGTCTTCCTCGCACGCAGAATAGATTCATTTTGCCAGTCCATCTGCCGAGCCATTATTTGCTGCAGTTGCGAAGGTCTATGGAAACAACACTATTGCAGTTGTGCTCAGCGGCGGCGATGCAGAAGGTTCTTTTGGTATCCAAATCGTCAAGGAAATGGCGGCACTGTAATTACGCAAGAGCGACCTACGTCGCAGGATTTCAGTTTGCCGGAGACTTCCATCAAGACCGGTGACGCTCATTTTGTCCTTTCCTTGAACGCAATCGCTCCCGAGTTAATTGAGCTAGTAGGTACGGGCAGAGGATAAAAATGGCCGGACGACGGATGAAAGGAAAGCACGCTCGCAAGTCATTAAAAAACTTGTGATGAGACACTATTCGCCCGGAGCCAAAGATGCCATGATTACGGGCAGGCAATAAGAACATGGGAAAAAAGCCATCATCGTCACTCCGAGAAAAAATGGCCGTTCCAGCTATTCCCCTGGAAACTTCCACCTCTCCCGCGAACACGATGTTTCCCATCGTTGGCATCGGGGCCTCCGCCGGGGGACTCGAAGCCTTGGATCAGTTCCTTGGGGGTGTGCCGACAGGCAGCGGTATGGCGTTCGTTATTGTTCAGCATCTCGACCCGACGCGGAAAGGCATCTTGTGCGAACTTCTCCAGCGCGCCACGGGCATGAAGGTGGTCCAAGTCAAGGACCGCACCACAGTGCGCCCGGACTGTGTCTATGTGATTCCGCCGAACAAGGACATGTCCATTCTGCACGGCGTCCTACACTTGCTCAAGCCGACAGCGACCCACGGACTGCGATTACCGATTGATTTTTTCCTCCGTTCCCTGGCGCAGGATCAGCAGGAGCACAGCATCGGTGTGATTCTTTCCGGCATGGGTTCTGATGGCACACTTGGGTTGCGCGCCATCAAGGAAAAGGCGGGCTTGGTACTCGTGCAGGAGCCTGAAACTGCCAAATTCGACTCCATGCCGCGCAGTGCGATTGATGCCGGGTTGGCAGATATAGTGGCTCGTGCAGAGGAGTTGCCAGGAAAAATCCTCGCATATCTGCAACACACCCCGCTCATGGCCAAGACGGAGGAAATGCTGGAAGCCAAGGTGCAAAGCGCTCTTGAAAAAATAGTAATTTTATTGCGCTCTCACACGGGAAACGACTTTTCTTTTTACAAACGAAACACGCTCTATCGTCGGATAGAGCGCCGCATGGGCATTCACCAGATTAGAAAGATGGCTGTTTATGTCCGCTACTTACAGGAGAACTCCCAGGAGCTGGATCTGCTGTTTAAAGAGTTGCTGATCGGGGTGACAAACTTCTTCCGCGATCCCGCTACTTGGGATCAGTTGTCCACAGAGGCCATTCCCGAGTTGCTCGCGAGCCGACCGCCCGGTAAGACACTGCGTGCGTGGGTCGCCGGCTGCTCCACGGGGGAAGAAGCCTATTCTTTGGCCATCGTGTTTAAAGAGGTGCTCGAAAAGATCAAGCCTAGGGGGAAGTTTTCGATTCAAATCTTTGCCACGGATCTCGACAAGGATGCGATTGAAAAGGCGCGGCAGGGTTTTTTTCCGCCCAATATCTCCGCGGATGTTTCGGCGTCGCGGCTAAAGCGGTTCTTCACCCGGGAGGAACATGGCTACCGGGTGC
>PLEU01000026.1:1548-3854 GCA_003136515.1 Spartobacteria bacterium | reverse complement strand
TGCTGCAGCGTTTCACCAACACATAAGATCACATCAAGGCCGGCGGCCAGTGCAACATGGACCTTCCGGTTGATGAAAGCATCGGATTCGCCCAGGATGTGACGGCGTTCACTGTGTCCAAGAATAACGAACCTGCACCCAAGATCGAGTAACATCGTCGGNNAACAAGCGCCAAGTAAGGAAAAGGGGGACAAACGGCGACGCATACCCGGTCCTCCCTGCCCACGCCCACTGCGATCGCTTTGGCCAGTTTTCCGGCTTCCGCTGCATTGGTATGCATCTTCCAATTACCAATGACGAATTTCTGGCGCTTCACCTGTATCATAAGTTGTTTTCAGAGGGATCCATCGCCTGAAGCAGTGACGCTTCCGTTGGACTCGATTGCCTTGCTGTATTCACCACCTCGTGCGGCCCAGTTGCATTTGGCACGATGAGAAAGTGCCTGCTGGGCCGCAGGAACATTCGACTCCTTGCCGTTCCAAATCTCCAGAGCGGGGTACTGGATGGCCCGGGCAAAGGAAAAAGTGAGACTCCAAGGCAAACGTCCCTTGAATTGAAGATTCATGGCATTGAGTCGTTCCGAAGCCAGTTCTCCCGATTGTCCGCCTGATAAAAAAGCAACGGCAGGAACTGCCGCTGGGACGACTTTGAGGAGAGAGTGAACGGTTGCCTTTGCGACTACTTCCACTGATTGCTGATGGGAGCAAGTTAACCCTGGCAGGATCATGTTGGGCTTTAGGATCAGCCCCTCCAAGATCACCCCTTGGCGAAAGAGTTCGTTGAAAAGTGTCCGAAGGACTTCCTCAGTAACATCGCGACACCGGTCCATGGAATGTGTGCCCTCCATCAGTACCTCCGGCTCTACGATGGGAACGAGTCCTGCCTCCTGACAGAGTGCCGCATAGCGGGCTAATGTTTGCATATTGGCCTCGATGCACCCCCGGGAGGGAATGAACTCGCCGACGGTAATCACCGAACGCCACTTTGCAAATCGGGCTCCCATCTTAGAGTAATCAGCCAGGCGCTCTCGCAGGCCATCCAAGCCAGCAGTGATTTTTTCTCCCGGATGTGCTGCCAGATCCTCTTCACCCAGATCCACCTTGATACCGGGAATGATCCCTGCCTCCTGTATTATTTGAACAAAGGGTGTGCCGTTGCCTGTCGCCTGCCGAATCGTCTCATCATAGAGGATGACGCCACCAATGAACTTATCCAGGCCGGGCGTCGTGATGATCATTTCACGATATTCGCGTCTGTTCTCCTCACTCTGCAAAATTCCGGCTGCTTCAAATCGCTTGTTGCAGGTGGGGTTGCTCTCATCCATCGCCAAAAGCCCACGATCACCCTCAAAAAGCGCCCTTACTGTATCGACAAGGCTATTAATATTCATGATTCAGGTTATCTAATGAGCCCCCCGGAGAGGGGAGTCTCTGAGGGAAGCCGAGGCCGCAATGCCAGATCTTGAGTCATCACATAGGTGACCATCGCCGCCAGCATCAGCAGGATGACGATCCAGAAGCGCCAGTCGTAGTGAGCCCGTTTCCAATAAGGGCTATGCGCGTAGTGAATGCCGTGACCCGGGCCATCTTCATGATGGGGTTGGCGGTGATTTTTCTTGTCCATAAGTTTCTATGCCTCCTCCAGCCATTTCCGTGCTGACGCACTATCATTAATGTCGAAATAGCGACTTTCCGCCTTGGTGAATGACTTGTAGAGCGTCGCCATCACCTCCTGCCACTTTTTATCACCGACCATCGCCACCCGCTTAATGTCGGCAAAGTGTTCAATGTCGAATTTGATCTCCTCCCACAGAGCGCCTGCATCCCAACCTTTAAATTCAGCNNTTCCAGTTTTCCGCTGAGGTGAATTACTAGCAGCTTACCCCCTTTTTCTTCAGTGAATTGAATAGGCATTCTGTTTTCCTAGCTTTATTAGCGCTGGTTGACCGCCGGTTGCTTTGTTGAGGTAGTGCGCTGTTGCGATTTGTGCTGGCCCCATTTCCAATTCCGAATTTCTGGAAGATCCTCGCCATGCTCATCGATATAGTTTTTATGTTTGATGAGCATATCCTTCATTTCCTGCTTGAGATAAGCCCCCTTGGATCCGAGATGGGGTAGGCGATCCACCACGTCCTGCACGAGGTGGAAGCGGTCAAGATCGTTCTGGACCCTCATATCGAAGGCCGTCGTGATGGTTCCTTCCTCCTTGTAACCCCGGACATGCAGATTGCGATTGGTGCGCCGATAGGTCAGCCGGTGAACCAGTGAAGAGTATCCATGGAAACCAAAGATGATGTGCTTGTCTTT
>PLEU01000026.1:0-1452 GCA_003136515.1 Spartobacteria bacterium | reverse complement strand
CTTGCCCATTGCCAGATGCCGATTCCCTCCGTGCAATGCACAACGGCCTCTTCAATGGTGAGCCATTGGGGAAGGGCATGTTTTCCAGCAACCACCACATTGACATAATTCCGACTCCGCAGACAGTGATCAAAGACCGAGAGCAGACAGTTCGCATCCGCTGGCAGATAGACCCGCACAATATCTGCTTTCTTGTTGATGACGTGATCCAGGAAGCCGGGATCTTGATGAGTAAATCCGTTGTGATCCTGCTGNNAACATGGAGTCAATAATACGAATGAAGGCCTCGTAACTATTGAACAAGCCGTGTCGGCCTGTGAGCAAATATCCCTCCAGCCAACCCTCGCACTGGTTCTCGCTCAGCATGGAGTCCAGGACGCGACCTGCTGGAGCGAGAAATTCATCATTCGCCACTTCCCGAGCATCCCATTGTCGATTGGTGACTTCAAAGACAGCACCCAGAAGATTCGAAAGAGTCTCATCAGGTCCAAAGACTCGGAAATTCTTCTGATTCAGCTTGGCTATATCACGAAGGAATTTGCCTAAGACGAGCGTATCCTGCCCATTCACGGCACCGGGGGAGGGAACGGTCACTGCATGAAGCCTGAAGTCAGGCATGATCAGGTTTCGCAGGAGAATTCCCCCATTGGCATGAGGGTTGGCTCCCATGCGGCGGTTGCCCTTGGGCGCCAGTTCCGCCAACTCGGGCATAAGACGTCCCTTCTCGTCGAACAACTCCTCCGCCTTATAGCTTTTCATCCAACTTTCCAGAAGAGCCACATGATCGGGGTGCTCGATATCCACCAGGAGGGGCACCTGATGAGCCCTGAACGTTCCCTCGATTTGCAGGCCATCGACAACTTGAGGGCCTGTCCAGCCCTTGGGAGATCTGAGAACGATCATCGGCCAGCGTGGCCGGGTTGTGTCGTTCTGCTCCCGAGCATTTTTTTGGATCTCACGGATATCTTCGATCGCCTTCTCCAAGGTGGAGGCCATGAGTTCATGCATCGTTTCTGGATCATCCCCTTCCACAAAGAGGGGATTCCATCCGCATCCCCGGAAGAATTGATCCAGTTCCTCATGCTCAATACGAGCCAGCACAGTCGGGTTGCTGATCTTGTAACCATTGAGGTGCAGGATCGGCAGCACCGCTCCGTCAGTGATCGGGTCAAGAAACTTATTGGAATGCCAGGCGGTTGCCAACGACGCCGTTTCTGCCTCGCCGTCGCCAATCACGCAAGCGACAATCAGCTCCGGATTGTCGAACGCAGCCCCGAACGCATGGCTGAGCGAGTAACCCAACTCGCCGCCCTCGTGGATCGAACCGGGGGTGGTTGGTGCCACATGGCTGGAAATGCCTCCGGGAAAAGAAAACTGTTTGAAGAGTTTTTTTAATCCAGCTTCGTCTTGGGTGACATTGGGATAAATATCACTCCATGTACCTTCGAGGTA
>PLEU01000184.1 GCA_003136515.1 Spartobacteria bacterium | reverse complement strand
AGCATGTTCCTCGTGATGAAAGGGAGATCGACACGATTTTCGAACGTTCACAGGTTATCGTCACGACCAGTAGTATTGCAGGACTATGCGGCCCTGAGGTCCAAGATCGCATGGCTTACCATTGTCCTTATCTGTTCATTGATGAAGCACATCATGCAGAGGCTCCCACTTGGAGTGATTTTAAAGAGAAGTTTCGGGCACGGAGGGTATTGCAGTTTACCGCTACGCCATTTCGAGAAGACGGCAAGCCACTCGACGGGAAGATCATTTTTTCTTATCCACTACGCAAAGCGCAGCAAGAGAATTACTTTACGCCCATTAAATTTAAGCCAGTAATTGAGTTCAATCGTAAACGTTCTGACATGGCCATCGCTGCTAAGGCAGTTGAACAGCTCCGTGAGGATTTAGATAAAGGCCATATATTAATGGCTCGAGTCTCGGGTGTCGAACGCGCTCGCGAGGTCTTCCAAATTTACAGCCCATATCCTGAGCTCCACCCGGTGCAGCTTCATACTGGAATAAAATCGCACAGCGAGCGCGAAAAGATTCGTCGTGAACTCCTCAGTGGACAATCGCGGATTGTGGTGTGCGTCGATATGCTTGGTGAGGGCTTTGATCTTCCTGAGTTGAAAATCGCCGCCTTCCACGATATCCGCAAGACACTGGCTGTGACACTGCAAATCGCAGGTCGATTCACGCGGGCGCGGCCCGACCTTGGAAGAGCCACTTTTATCGCGAACACTGCTGAGGTGGACGTACAGGAGGAACTCCGGAAGCTTTATACGAGAGATCCAGACTGGAATGCCCTTTTACCTGACTTGAGCGAAACAATGATTGGGGAACAAATGTCCCTGCAAGAGTTTCTTCATGGATTCACTCAGTTTACGGAGGAAATTCCCTTAAAATCCGTGCAGCCCGCGACCAGCGCCGTCGTTTATAGAACTAACTGTAGTCAATGGACACCTGACAATTTCCGAGAAGGTATCCCTGCGATCAATTCCTGCGAACAGGTGCATCACGCTCTTAACGTTGCGGCGAATACGCTTATTATTGTCACGGCCAGACGTCTACCGTTGGTATGGACAAATGTCTCTCATCTTTTCAGTTGGGATTGGGAACTCTACGTCCTCATTTGGGCATCTGATCAAAATCTTCTTTTCATAAATAGCTCTACCAATACCGGAGAATACAGGGCGCTCGCCCACGCTGTAGTAGGTGACACGGCCACTCTAATAAAAGGGCAAGACGTGTTTCGCACCTTTGCTGGCGTTAGGCGCTTACGGTTACAAAATGTCGGCCTCACAGAGTTACTCGGCAGAAATGTTCGATACACCGGACGAATGGGGGCAGATGTCGAATCCGGTCTGGGGGATGTGCAACGACGCCGCGCACGGAAGTCTGTCCTTGCAGGAAGTGGTTACGAAAATGGTCAAAAGGCGACAGTGGGAGCCTCTCGCAAGGGGCGTATTTGGTCCCACAGACGAGAGAGGGTCGACAAGTTCGTTGAATGGTGCAAAATGATCGGCGGTAAACTTCTTGATGAACGAATCGATCCTGATGAAGTCCTTCGCGGCACGCTTGAAGCCAAATCACTTACACAACGTCCTGCTCAGATGCCGATTAGCGCCGATTGGCCGGAAATAATCTATACGGCCCCAGAAATGATTTGGTCGGTCCTTATCGACGGCCATGAATACCACGTCAACGAGCTTAGTTTGGAGGTATGCTCGCCGAGTCTAACCGGAGGTCTTCGTCTGGCGATTGCCTCCGACGATGCGCGAGTAGANNATTTAGAGTTTTTTACGGAGGACGAGAATCCAAACTACAGATTTGCTATTGATGGCGATAAGCGGGTCGAAATACAACATGGCAGAACTACGCTATATCTTGCGGAGTTTTTCTATTTAGATCCTCCTGTCATTTGGTTTGCCGACGGTTCTTCACTCGAAGGAAATGAGTATGTTGAACTAAAAACAGTCCTTCCTCCGTATAATGCAGCCAACATTCAGGCCTGGAATTGGACGGGCGTAAATCTCACGAAAGAATCCCAAGGAGAACAAAAGGAACAGGATTCCGTTCAGGCTGCAGTCATTCGTGAATTATAGTCACGGAACTACCAAATGATCATCGACGATGATGGCAAGGGAGAAGTAGCTGATGTTGTTGCGATACAGCTTATTGGTGAAGCATCTGCACCATCCCAAATAAACGTCGAGTTCTACCATTGCAAGTTCTCCCAAGCAGCAACGCCCGGTCAGCGAATCAAGGATCTTTACGAGGTCTGCGGACAAGCCCAGAAAAGCATCGTTTGGGTGTCTTCACCGGATAAGAAGACAGAAATCTTCACACATCTTTTGCGACGTGAAGCCCGCCGCCAGGAGGCCGGTTCATCAACCCGCTATGAACTTGGCGACGGTGATCTGTTACACACGATTCGCGAAATGAGCCACCTTACACCTATTTTGCTGAAGATTTTCATTGTCCAACCAGGAGTTTCGAAGGCTTCCGCAACACGTTCTCAGTTGGAACTCATGAGCGTCACCGAAAAT
>PLEU01000212.1 GCA_003136515.1 Spartobacteria bacterium | reverse complement strand
CGGGCCAGCTGATCCCAAGTTCAAGTAATTGCCGCTGGCAACGCTTTGGCTGCTGAAGGTGCTATTGACGATCGGAATGGAAACCGGCGATGTTGCCGACTGGACTGTCAGAGAGGCGATGGAGCTGGTGATCGAGCCGTAGGCATTGATCACCACCACATCGTAGGTCCCACTTGTTTGCACGTTGCTCAGGGTGAGAGCCGCATTGGTAGCGCCCGTAATAAGGGTGTTCGTATTGGCATACCACTGATAGCTCAGCGGAGAGGTTCCTGTGGCAACCACCGTGAAGGAGACGGTGCTCCCAGCATTGGTTGATTTTGAAACCGGCTGGGTCGTAATGGAAGGAATAACGGGATTGGACACGCTCAGCACCACGTCGCTAAAGTCCAAGTAGGTAGAGGACACAGAGGCTGCAGGCATTTTGAAACCAATGAAGATATTTCCGTTGCCACCTTCATTTCCGCTCCCCGTGTAGGTCACCGAGACATTGGTGAAAGCTCCCAGAGTGAGTAGATTCGTAGTGATGGCGGTCGAGGCAACTGGAGAGAGAATGGAATTATAGAATCCAAAGGAACTTCCGGTGCCAAAGCTCTGATTATTTTGGAATCCAAAAGCAGCCGTTAGGGTGTAGGTATAGCCATCCTGGTATTTGATTCCCGTGTCCTGATAAACAGTGCCACCTCCTCCGGCTTGGTAAGCATAGATCTGGCAGAAATTGTTCCCATTCAGCCCGGGCACAGGGATGACGGTCCAAGGTTCACCGCTTCCGTTGGGTCCAGGGCTAACCACTGCATCCACAGTGCCGCTCAATAGTGATGAACTCCAATCCGTAGGATCGCCTGTAAGATAACTTCCTTCCGCCACTGACTGAGCACCAAAGGAACTATTACCAACAACGGGGGGGGTTACACTAACCTGAGATGAATTTGCACTGGAGCCAAATTGGTTGGTCGCCGCAACAACATAGTAATAAGTCACTCCGCTTGTTGTATTGGTATCGGAGTAACTTGCTCCTGTAATACCATTCGCAATCACGCTATATGGGCCACCGCTACTGGTGGAGCGTTCTATTGTGTAACCAATTGTTTGCGCTGAGGCGTTCCAGTTGAGAGCCACCAGACCATTCCCTGAGATTGCCGTCAGAGCCGTAGGCGAAGTGGGTGCAGAGGTGGCTGTCGGAAAGGAGGGGTTATTAGTAGGAGTCAGCCACCACAGAGAACTTGTGATAAGACGCGGATAATGAAGGCTGCTGTTAGCAAGTGTACTGCCTCCAGGAGCATTAATCTGATCCGACACCCCCTGATAAGGTGACTGCTGCATTTGCAAGGTGGCATTCACTTGATCCACCGTCCCATCGACCGTATTTCCGGTAAGCCCCAAGATATTTTCCGCAGCGTATTGAGCGATAAAGACTTTGCTCGGAAAAGTATTCGCATTTGCGCTGGTAATCTTCAAGGCACCCGTGGTCGAGTCCAGACAGAGACCCGATACCAGCACGTTGCTTGCATGCTTTTGCAACGCCCGCAGCATTCCGGAATAAGGACCTGTCATCGATGTGGCATTGGTAAATCCCATCCATTGGGCCAGAGAAAGACCTTCCAGCACCGGGAGTGTTGCCGAGGTGTTGGTGCCCACCAAGGAGGCCGGGATATAGCCCAAGGTGGCGTTATAGCCATTGGAGACAGAATGAGCGCACAAGAGTGCTTCGTTGCTGGCGGTGGAAGCATCCGTGGAATCACCCAACTGCGTGAACATCGCCTGCATGGCGAGATAAGCAGCCCAGTTTTTTCCCGCCGTATAGGCTCCTCCGCGGGGATCTTGCAGAGAAGGGTCCAGCGAATCATAACTTGTGATCTCGTACTTACCGGAATCGGGAGAGTAGTTCACATAGGTCGTGACTCCATCTCGTGTTGCGGAATTCGTATCATCTCGCAGAAGCATTGAATCCAGACAACTCGTGAGCAATGCGGCATTATTGGTCAGCCAGGTATTATCTCCCGTATGCGTCCAATACAGGCCGGCGCATAAGATCCAATTGTCCAATTCCTCCTGCCCCATGTAGGAAAAGACCGTTTCATATTCTGTCGGATCGGTCGAGGGAGCTGAGGAAACCAATCCCCCGGAAGTATTACCCCCCATTTCATGCTGAAAGGAGAATCCGCTGGCAGAGGCTTCCGCTCCACTTGTTTCGTTGTAGAGGGGATGATTGAAGGAGTACCCAATTCCATTATCAGAACCAGCCCCATTGTCAGAGGCTCCTGAAAAGGTATCGAGCACATTGCGCAACGCCCACGGATGCATCACCACACTGTAAAATGCATGATCCACCATGAGGTCACATGTGTTGATATTCCCATAAGCGCCTTCAACTTCGCGCCAGTAGAGTGTATTATTGGAATCAATCAGGCAGGCAGTGTTGCATTGAAAGCTATGAAGTGCCTCGCAGGCCAGGAACTGACGATAAGGGTTTAACCCGGCGTTCTGCATCGATGTCGAGAGTTGCTGACAGCGAATCTGAGCATCGGGATATAGTGCAAAAGCGGCGTCAATGACATTGCCTACAGAACTAAAAAGGGTCGTGTAGTAGTAGGAAGCGTTAATTCGTGTATCGACGATGGTACTGCGATAATAAGCTAAGACTACAGTCAGGGAATTTGTCTGCCCCGCCGGGATGCTAAGATGGAATGCAAATCCGCTGCTTACCCCATTCAGAGCAGCGGTGAGGCTAGCTCCCGTCAGAAGGTCGCAACTGCCGCTTTGCACAGCCATTGTCGCCTCTCCAAGGGTAAATCCTTCATAAGCGCCATTGTCAAAACTCTCCTCCGTGGCGGCTGTGGGCAAGCCAAAGTAGAAGTCTTCACTTTGTGATGTGTTGTTTGTAATCGTAAAGGTCATCCAGGTCGCCGGTAGGAAGAACCTTTCTTTGTCAGTGAGCGTTGCTGTATCGATATTCGACATCGTCCAGGCGGGTGTGTAATGAGTGAAAGAGAGTCCTGCGCTGGGAATATTCCACTGGTCGGTGCAGGGAGTAAGGGTGCGCTGCACACCATTGGTGGCAAAGAAGGCGGCACTCGAAGAGATGCTTGATGGAGAATTCACAAAGGGGAGAGCCTTAAGTCCATTCGTTTCGGACAAGGCAATAATCACCCCCCCTCCACTCGTGGCGGGGATCAAAGAACTCGATGTTCCAAAGCCGCAGATATTCCCTTGATATCCATAGGCAAATGTTGACAGAGCCCCCACCGGTGCATGATCCACATTCAGAAATACCAACTGATTCGTCGTGTATGGAGTGAAGGCCGAGGCCACAGAAAGATTCAGCCAGGCAAACGACACGACAAGCAAGGTAGGGAATATTCTGCCTATGACGTTATAAATTTTACCAGCACCCGAAGAATGGGATTCCTGTGCGGAATTGATGTTCTGTTCAACAAAGGATGCAAAATATTTCATCAATGGGGGATGGGGAGGCGACAAACTCTAATTGGCAATGCCAAATATGACTCGCTCCCGGATATCTAAGCACGTCTCTATTTGCCTTCCCTACTGAGGGATTGCCTTGAGATTTCTGAAGAGGAGCTGATTTTTGGAGGAGGGAGCCTCCGGGGTGAGGATCAGCTTGGTGCTCTTGGTTTTCACGGCAACCTTCCAGCTAAGAGTGGTAAAGCTCGTGCTCTGGGTCTTAATGGCATGGACACTCTCTCCGAACTGGAGCTTTCCCTTCACCAAAGCCCCGGTACTGGAGGCCACCTCGACACTGAGTAAATAATTCTTCCCAGGAGCTGTGCTGAGGCTTTGCACCACTTTTTTGGAAAGAGCCTTGCTAAGGGGTCCACTCAAGCTCGAACTCCCGGCAACCACGACGAGAGGAGCCACTGTATTTGTCGAGCTGAGGACTGAACTACCGGTAACGACACTTGGAGTGGCACTGGCTTGGGGGCTAAGGAGAGATCCCCCTCCGCCTCCACCCAAGGGAGCGGCACTAGTCTGAGGGGAGTAAGGGCTCAGCGCATAGCCATTGCAGGCACTCATGACGTAGTAGTAGGTGGTTCCTGCCGCCACATTCAAATCGGTGTAGCTGGAGGAAGAGGTACTGGCCACCTTCATGTACGGGCCTCCGCTGTTTTTGGAACGGTAGATGTTGTAGAAGAGGGCGTTGGTCATCGGCGTGCACGAGAGGGTAATGGCACCTGTGGCTGGAGTTGCCACAAGCGAGCCTGG
>PLEU01000164.1 GCA_003136515.1 Spartobacteria bacterium | reverse complement strand
GAGGGAGCACGCGGCTTTCTCGACGGTCTGACTCTGGAACAGGAGCGAGAAGAGGAAAAGACAGAAGAACGACTCGGCGTGACACTAATCACCCTCCATGCCGCCAAAGGACTTGAATTTTCCGAGGTCTGGGTTGTAGGCGCGGAAAATGGAGTGCTTCCGCACGAGCGTTCCAAGGCGGAAGGAACCGTCGAGGAGGAGCGTCGTCTGCTCTATGTNNTATCACCCACTGTGCCACGCGGAGAAAATTCGGCAGTGTCAGCTCCTGCACTCCAAGCCCATTCCTATTGGAACTCGCGGGTGAGGGTGTCACATCCGGGAGTATCGAGGAGATCCTATCTGAACCCCTAAGCGAGGAAGAGTCCGACGTGGCTTTTGCGCGCATGAAAGCCATGCTGCGGGGTGAGTAGGTCCTTCGGGGAATTACATCCCGTTTGTAGCTCCCGGAGATGCACTTGGCGATTCCATCGGAGTAGCGGCGGTTGAATTCTCCGGGACTGTGACTGTGGGAGAAGACGAAGGAGAGGCTGCAGGGACAGGTGTGGCTGAAAGCCCGGGGGTACTCGTCGCAAGCGGAGCAGGCGCCGGAAGTGGTGTGCTTTCTGTAAATGAGCGGAACTCAGTATGCCGGATGCGGCCTCCGGCTTCCGCAGTCCAGATGCTCAGGCCAATGGAGATCATGCTTCCAAGTAGCACAGCCCAGCCGATCCATGCCGCCTGACGTGGAAATTTGATCAGTGCCAGGAGTGAAACGAGAGCCAGAATACCTACAGCATAGACAACCGGGGCCGTGGCCGATGCCCGATGGGCGTGTTGCTTGAACGCCGCATTACCCGCCGCATCCATGCCGGGGTCGATCGTCCCGTCTACAAAGGACTCCCGAGCTGACTCCCCCGTCTGCATGATGAGGGGCATCATTCCGACGCAGACGAGAACGGCCACTAGACCGGCCGCAAGTGCTCCTCTACTATGGAAAAGAATGCCTATCAAAACCGAGACGCATGCCACCGCAAGGCCGATGATGGGAAAATGGTTGATCGCCAGATGAATGTGGGCCGGAGTGAAGAAGTTCTGCATTTCAGTGGCAGAGTTATCCGCGTGCCAGCAAGGCGCAAGAGCGAACGATGCGTGCCCTGTCTGAAAACCATCTTTTCCAGATGAGAATGGGGACTTCACAAAATGACACATTATGGTCATTTTTAATCACCCACCCCCGCCAGCTAGGGGAATACAACTTCACAAACGGAGTTGGCCCTCCTTTGCATTAAAAAAAATCTTGGCACGGAGTATGCTTCTACTACAGTACTGGACTTCAACCAGTCCTGCCGGCAAACCCAAACTAAACCTACCATGAAACTAATGACCCGCGTTGCTTCGATCGCTCTAACGGCGGTTGCTGCTGCCTCTGCACTCCACGCAGACACCAACACCAACTCTGCCGCTACTGGCAAGGATGTGAAGGCCCCTGTTGCGGCAGCGCCCGCCGCCGCCAGCCCGCTCTTCAACTTCACGTTCACTGAAGAGTATGACAGCCGCTACATGTATCGCGGCGTCAACGAGCTGCCCAATGCTGGCATTCTCTGGACTGAGTTCACACCGATTTGGCATATCACCTCCAGTGATACCCTTTCGGTGCCCCTTGCCTACGGCACTGCCTTGGGTAAGACGCTCAATAACGGCCTTCAGTGCTACCGTGAGCTCGACGTGCCCGTCAGCTACACCCACGCCATCGGTAACTGGACACTTGGTGCAGGCTATCAGCTCTACACCTACATCAACCAGCCTGCAGCCACCCATCCCGGTGGAACTGGCATCCAGAACGAGGTGAATGTGAATGCTGCGTACACTTATACCAACAGCTGGTCCACCTGGACTCCGTCACTCACCTATTACTACGAGCTAGGAACAGCGAACAACTACACTTATGGATCGGTTAATGCTGGTTCAAGCTTCCTGACTCCGGCTCTCTCGGCAGCGATCCCTCTGACCTTCCTCAAGTCTGATGGATCCATCAGCTTCAATCCCGTGGTTCAGTACAACTTCTCGTTTGCATACAACGACGCATATACGACCACGAAATACGGGAATCCTTACACCAAGCCCTACTCCGGCGCCAACAACTTCCAGGTTCAGCTTCCAATCACTTGGCAGATCACCAAGATTGTTTCCGTCATGGGTTACGTCGCTTATTCCTATCAGGGTGCCAACCTCATCCAGACCGCTCCTAGCACGGTATGGGCTGGTGCCAACGTAACACTCTCCTTCTAAAAATTAGGGATAGTTCCTTCATAGAAAGCCCCACCCTAACCGGTGGGGCTTTTTTCTTGCCCTGATAACCAAGCGAGGCGGTGAATCATTGTTGTGATATGTGAGACAATTGCAGGAAGTCCCCCTACGCGATTCAGAATGTCTCAGAGTACAGAAGTTGTAGCCATTCGGATTTGATGCTATGTCGTTGGCTCGTTCTTGGATGCTCTTATCCATTTCCTACCTAATTAGATCAAACTTCCATAACGGGCCCTTCAGGGACTCTTCGGACATCCCTTCATGATATTTACACCCATCAGACTACTCCTCCTGATAGTGGTTGCTACAGTCTCTGCTCTCCATGCAGACACCAACACCAACTCCGCCGCTACTGGCAAGGAGGTGAAGGCGCCAGTTGTGGCAGCGCCCGCCGCCGCTAGCCCTCTCTTCAACCTCAACGTGAGCGAGAACTATGACAGCCTCTACATGTATCGCGGCATCAATGAGCTGCCGAATGCGGGTATCCTCTCCACGACATTGGAACCGGTCTGGCATATCACCTCAAATGATACCCTTTCAGTGCCTTTCTGGTATGCCACAGCTGTCGGCAAAACTTTCTCTAATGGACTCCAGAATTATCGGGAACTGGATGTTCCCGTCGATTACACCCACACCATAGGCAACTGGACCCTCGGTGCCGGCTACCAGCTCTATACCTATTATAATTTGGAGGGTGTAAGCCCCGGAGGAACAGGCGTCCAGCAGGAGGCTACCTTAAATATCGCCTATGCTTTTAAGACAGGTGACGTCACATGGACTCCATCCATCGCCTACTTTTATGAGCTCGGAACGGCCAATAAATATGACTATGGCACAATCAATGCCGGTTCCAGCTTCCTTAGCCCTCAAATCGCTGTCGAGTTTCCTCTTTACAAGGACATTATCACCGCCAATCCGGCCCTGCAGTACAACTTCTCGTTCGCTTACAACGACAGCAGCTCTAACAATGGTGAAGTGACCAAGAGCTACACAGGTGCCAACAACTTCCAGGTTCAGTTTCCTATCACCTGGCAGATCACCAAGCTGATCTCCATAACGGGATACGTGGCTTATTCCTATCAGGGGGCCAATCTTGTACAGACTGCTCCGAGCACTGTCTGGGGCGGAGCCAGCGTTGGCCTATCCTTTTAGCATGCGTTCATTAATTCGCATTGAGGGTGTTTGTTAATAGGCGAGCACCTTTTCCAAAAACTGGGCAGCCTGCCGTGTCTCCGGGTTACTGAAAAATTTAGCGGCGCTGGAATGCTCCAATACTTTCCCGTCTGCCAAAAACGCCACCTGATCAGCCACTTTTCTGGCAAATCCCATTTCATGCGTCACCAGAAGCATCGGTGTACCGGTCTCTCTGAGCTCGGCAATGAGTTGGAGAACCTCGGCAGTCATCTCGGGATCAAGGGCGGAGGTTGGCTCGTCGAAGAGCAGGAAGCGCGGTTTTGCCGCCAGTGCCCGCGCAATAGCCACTCGCTGACGTTGCCCCCCCGATAGCGCTGCCGGACGACTGCCAGCGTGGTCAGCCAGACCGAGGCGCTCCATGATTTCCAAGGCCCGCAGACGAGCTGGATTTTCTTCCAGCCCATGCACAGCAGTCAACGGGAGCATTACATTCTGAAGCGCTGTCATGTGAGGAAACAGGTTGTATGCCTGAAAGACCACTCCAAGCGATCTCCTGTAATCGCGTAGCGTCCTTTCCTCAGCTGGAATTATCTCCCCATCCAAACTTATGCTGCCGCTATCGGGCACCTCCAATCCCGCTATGATTCGGAGGAGTGTCGATTTGCCACTGCCGCTCGGTCCCAGCAATCCGAGAACGTGGGGGAATTCGACATGCATTGACAAGTCATTGAGGACTCTCCTCTGCTCCTTCCCCAGTGAAAAACTCTTGGTGACGCCAACGATCTCAAGTTTCATAATTGAGGTGGGTTTCCAAAAAGCGGGCTGCGGATGAAATCGGAATGGTCAGTACTAAGTAGCCCATTGCTAGCGGGAGATAGCTCTCTAGGGTGCAATAAGTCGCGGAATTCACTTGTTGCGCGGCAAGGGTGAATTCACCGAGTCCGATGATGGAGAGGAGGGAGGAATCCTTGATCAGTGAGGCAAATTGTCCCGCCAGTGGAGGGAGGATCTGCCGCAGTGCTTGGGGTCCGATCACAAATCTGTAGATCTGGATCGTCGTTAGTCCGATGGCCCTGGCGGATTCCAACTGCGATGCGGGGATTGATTCCATCCCAGAACGAATGATTTCGGCCAGATAGGCACCGCTGAAAAGGGAGAGGAGTATCACCCCGGCAACCAGCCGGTTTTCAAGTCCAATAAAATTGAACAGGACGTAGTATAGGAAAAGGATCTGGACGAGAAACGGGGTTCCTCTCTCGATTTCGATATAAAGGAACGCTGCCGATCGGATTGGGATGAGGCGGGATCTCCTAGCGACGGCCACTGCGAATCCGACCAGACAGCTTAGAAGGAGTGATGCCACAGAAAGAAAGATGGTAAGCAGCCACCCCTTCCAGAAGACGATCCGGTAGTTCCAGACAGAATGCCAGCCTTCGGCTGCCCGTCCCATCACCGATGTACAAAGAAGTGTGACTAAGATTATGATGCCCATCGCCCAATAAACCCGTATCCACCGGAACGCTTTTTCCCGTGGAGCCTCCATGAAAAGGGAGCGAATTTTCATGGTTCAGGCAGAGACCTTCGATGACACCTAGCGATGAAAGCGGAAGAAGGCTTCCGCCGTTCCTGTCGTGGCAACCGCCACTTCTTCCAGCGTGATACCANNGCGAGATAGGGACAATCCGTCTCCACCATGTATCCGTCATCCGGAACACTGGCGGCTGTCTCCCTGACTTGTGCTGCATTCTTGAAGGTGATGATACCGGTGAAGGAAACAAGATGGCCCATCCCGCGAACCTCAGCGGCTTCCGCTGCGGTTCCCCCGAAACAGTGAAAGACCCCCCGCACTTTCCCGGAGTAAGGACGAAGCACCCCAAGCGTATCCTCCCAAGAACTGCGCTGGTGAATGACAACATTCAGGCCCAGTTCCAAAGCCAAATCGAGTTGCATGGCAAAGGCATCCGCCTGCGCAGCCTTCCAAGATCCCTCGTCGATCAGACGCTCTTGGTCACCCGTACTTTGACAGTGGAAGGAGGGTCCAAGATCATCGGTGGACTTCGCCATTTTCAACTCCTCCGGCACGTGATGGTAGTCTATGCCTGTCTCTCCAAGGGCAACCACCTTGGAATGCCTCGCAAGATCCCTTAACGCAGGAAGAAAACTGAGCCCCTCCTTCATGACATTCGCGGGGTGCACACCGATCACGGCGAAAATATTTTTGAATCGCTCTGCAAGGGCTACCGCCCGTCTACTGCTCTCAATACTCGTCCCGATCGATATGATACGGGTCACGCCGGCTTCGGTGGCGCGTGCGATCACCGCTTCGAGATCCGAGGCGTAATCCGGAAAGTCGAGATGAGCGTGGGTATCAATCAGCTCCACGGGTAATGAATGAAAAAGTTAGTATGAAAAATTGGTGAACGGTACTGGGCCGGGCTCCGTCCCAACAGATTGATCGCGCCCTCGTTTTTCATTGTTCCCATTCACCATCCCCTCCTAGAGCTCAGTCCCCATACCCTTCTGGGTTCTTCACGTGCCAAGCCCAGGCACTCTCAACGATGGTGCGGATGTCCTGATACTTTGGCTTCCATCCCAACTCGCGATGTATTTTTTCGGAACCCGCGATCAGTCGTGGAGGATCGCCGGCGCGACGCGGCCTTTCCAAAGCAGGAATCGCATGGCCTGTGATCGCCCTGCAGCAATCTATAACTTCCTTGACGGAGGTGCCTCCTCCTGTCCCCAGATTGTAGAAGGCACTCTGTTTCGCCTCGAGGGCCAGCAGGTGCGCCTGGGCAAGATCAATGATGTGGATGTAGTCACGCACGCAGCTACCATCGGGGGTAGGGTAGTCCGTGCCGTAGATCTCGACGGACTCCTTCTGACCGAGTGCCACCTTCAGGACATTGGGGATGAGATGCGTCTCGATGCGGTGATCCTCGCCGAAGCGTTGCGATGCTCCCGCAGCGTTGAAGTAGCGTAGGGCCACATAAGTTATGCCATGGATTTCCCCGTACCAGCGGAGGATTTTTTCAAAGAGCAGCTTGGATTCGCCGTAGGGATTGATCGGATTCTGAATAAGAGATTCGTCAATTGGCATCTTGTCGGGCGTGCCGAATGTCGCGCAGGTAGAGGAAAAAACAAACCTCTTCACCCCCTCGGCCACCATCGCCTCCAGAAGATTCACCCCGTTGGCCACATTGTTGCGGAAGTATTTCCCGGGATTTGACATGGATTCGCCCACCAGGGCGTTCGCGGCGAAATGCATCACCGCAGATGCCTGTGACTCCCTGAGCACCAGCTTGATGGCCTCGATGTCTGCAAGGTCGCCCTGAAAAAACTCCGCCCTCGGATCAACAGCCAGACGATGTCCCTCGGTCAGATTGTCAAAGACCGCGACATTATAGCCATGGTTGATGAGTTCCTCGACGCAAATGCTGCCAATATAGCCCGCGCCGCCGGTCACCAGAATTGTTTGCATGAAGCGAGAATAAATCATCGCAGCGGAAGGTAAATGAGCAAAGCAAAGGATGCGTATTCTGCATGAGTTCAACCCCGAATAAACGATTCATCTCTTGGTATGCGGTTTGCTCTCTCAAAGAGGAGATGCCGATCGATCCCTCAACCACATCCTGGAGTTCCAGACTCCATCGCGTCCATGCTGCCCTCCTCATGCTTCCCACTAGACGCCGATTATCCCTGATGCTCTCCTTTCTTTTTCGATAGCAGCATTGTTCCCGGGTTACAGACCCGATATTTCCTGCTTGTCACATGTTCCTCCGAATTGATCACACCACACACTATCGTTACGCCTCTCCGGTTGGTTTCACCCCTCATTGGCTGCGCTTTTTGCCACGTACGACGCCCGGGCTACACCTGTTAAAATCAAAACTTACCATCACCCCCGATGCAGCCGTGAAATGGAACTTAGACCTGCTCGGAAACATCGTCGGCAAAGCCACTTTTCCGGGTATGTCCGACGAACTTTTTATCCGGAGCACCCTGCTCATCGAGCAGTACATCACCAACCCATTTGATTTTCTGCTAGAAGACCGGGCTTTGCATATCCCCATCGCTTACAATGATCGGGAGCTGGCACTTCTGGCCCCCTTTCTTCGGGGGCTTGATCTGAGCGCCCCTCCGTTGTTGGGTGACTGGCTCAGGCCGTTTCTTGACAATAACTCCACCTTGGGAACCTTGACGGCATTGAATTCGGCTATCCCCGGCCTGTTCCGGTACTCGACCAGACTCACCCCCGGAATCTGGTCGGTCGGGGAAACTCTGCGTCAGGGTGAGGGAACGTGCCGAGATTTTGCCCACCTGATGATCGAAGTTGCACGCTTTCTGGGGGTTGCGGCTCGTTACGTGAGCGGGTATCTCTGCGCCTCCCCGGGAGGTATGGATGGCGATTCATACACGCATGGTTGGTGCGAATTTTATCTCCCCGGAGCTGGTTGGAGGAGCTTCGATCCCACCAACGGTATCCTTGCCGACGCCCACCACATTCCCATCGCAACCTCTGTGGCTGCGGGTGAGATCCCACCCGTGGAAGGTACCTACTGCGGGGAAGCCAACCTCTGCACCGCCCATGATGTGAGCATTGAGGCGCGTGAACTGCTGCCGGGTGAGGAACTTTTCCAGGTTTCATGACCACGCAGGTCTCCTTCATCCTTGACGGTTTGCGTATTCAGGGCACCCGAGCCGATGAACTCATCGCGGACGCCGGCCTTGTGCTGACCCAAGGTGGCGAGCCGACTTTCATACCGGAAAATCCCTCCGGTGCGGAATGGAATCTGGAAGCCCTCGGCGCGGAAAAGCTCGGCCTAGCCTGGAAGCTTTGCCGTGCTCTAGAACGATCGCTACTCCCGGGAGCCGTCATCCTCAGATCGAACGGGAAGCATTATCCGGGCGAACCGATTCCTCGTTGGAAACTCTCGCTCCTTCGCAAGAGCGGGAAACCATTGTGGAATCGGACATCGCTTCTGGCACATGGAGAGCCGACCGGGAGAAAGGCGACCTCGCCCAGAAAATTTCTTTCGCTGCTAGCAGGTCAACTCGGCATCCCGGGAAGCCTGCGCCCCGTCTATGAGGATGTTGAGGCTGCCATGCGAGCATCACTCCTAGAAGGGGAAACACCTCCCCTGCCCCGCTACTCCCGGGCGAAAAAAGGTTTCGTACAGCCGCGATGGACGACTGCAGAGAGGAGGCGATGGCAGGAGCTGCATCGTGCCACCGGCTGGGTTCTTCCCCTCGACCACATCGACGGCAAGTGGCGGACTGATGACTGGTTCCTGCCCGACGGAGGGGATCTGCTGCTGCTGCCAGGAACCAGTTCCATAGGACTTCGTCTTCCACTTCACCGCCTGCCACCCGGCAAACTTCCGAGGGCGATCACCGGAGAAATCCGAGAGGGTACTCTCTCCCTTTTTGTTCCGCCGCTGCTGAAGAGTTCTCACTTCGCCGAACTGCTGGGCGCAATTGAAAGGACCGCCATTGAACTCGATTCGCCTCCTCTTTCTTTGGAGGGATATCCGCCGCCTCATGACGATGACTGGGAGTGCCTCTCCGTCATCCCCGACCCGGGAGTCATCGAGGTCAATCTTCCTCCCTCCGCCACCTGGGAGAACCTCGAGAAGACCGTCCGTGCACTCTTTGCCGCTGCCGGGGAATGCGGGCTCACGGGGACGCGTCTTCTTCCCTCGGATGAGATCGCAGCCACCGGTGGCGGTGGACACCTTGTGCTGGGAGGTGCATCGCTTAAGACCAATCCCTTCTTGCTCAAGCCGCATCTCCTGCCCAGCTTCCTCCGGTTCATCCAGCGGCATCCCTCACTCTCCTATCTTTTCAGCGGACGCTTTGTCGGCCCTTCCTCCCAAGCGCCACGCATCGACGAAAGCTTCTTTGAAATTCCCCGCGAAATGGGTGTTGCCCTCCGTGCCATCGAATCCATGGAGCCTCCCGCGAGTCCCGCACTTATCGACGGTATTCTTAGGAATCTCCTACTTGATCTGAACGGGAACACCCACAAAGCCGAGGTGAGCGTCGATAAATTTTTCAATCCCTTTATGCCCAACGGTAGGTTGGGACTGGTCGAATTCCGCTCCATCGAAATGTCTCCTAATGCGACACTGCTTCTCGCCGTACATGCCCTCTGGCGTGCGCTTGCAGCCACTTTCATCACTCATCCTTACACCGAACCCTTGATCGACTGGCAGGGGAAACTTCACGACGACTTCCTTCTCCCCTCATATTTGGAGGAGGATCTGGAAAAAGTTCTCGGGTATCTCACAGCGTCGGGATTCAGCTTTGAAATGGGATGGTTTCTCCCCCAGTTGGAATTTCGTTTTCCCGTACTTGCCCGGCAAACGACCAGAGGAGTGATCTGGCATCTGCGCCGGGCGATCGAGCCATGGCCGCTGCTGGGCGAACAGCCGATTCCAGGAGGTGGACTCGTTCGGTGCGTCGATTCCTCAACGGAACGACTTGAAATCAGGATCTTTGAGCCGCTGGGAATGGATCGGAAATCGCCCCCCTTCACCATATCGATCAATGGGTGGAAACTCCCTTTGATACCTTATCCGGGCTCCGGAGGAGGATTCCTCGGCGCCGTGCGCTTCCGCAACATAGTCCTCCCCACCTCACTCCATCCCCATGTCCCTATTCACACGCCCTTGCTCATACAAGTCTCCGATGATGAGGGAGGAGTGCTTAGTGCTTGGAACTATCATCCGAGGATCGTTGCCACAGACAAAAAATCCCCTTATCTCACCCCTGTGGAGAAATCCCCGAAACGGCTTGAACCAAGGGTTTATGAGGATCAGGGAGAAGGGAAGACCCTCGATCTGCTTGCTGTCCCCTGATCAAGATTAGAGAGCCAGGGACGTCGCGTTGGAAATAACCCGATGCCCGTTGGCTGATCGGCTGTAGACGCTTCAGAAAATTTCTGAGTCATCCGCAACTTTGTTTCCCCGGCTGTGTTGAACCATTGATGAAAACATTAGCACATCCACCCCGCCTTCTCATTCCCCTCCTCCCCCTCTCGCTACTGCCCTTCTCTGGTCTGCTGGCGCAGACGGATTCAGGAACGAACTCCACAAATGCTCCGACTAATCAGACTAGCAGTTCCGAGCCTAATCCCCCTCCGCCACCGGGCCCCAACGGCCCCCCCCGTCCTGACTTCATGGGCCTTGGAAGCCTCACGCAGGCTGAACGCCAGCAATTCTTTGCCGACATGAAGCAGATTAAGGACAATCCCCAGCTTGTAACCGCTAGGGAAGCCGTAAAACAGGCCATGCAGTCACTGGACCAGACCCGCTCGACCCTCCTCCTCCAAGTTGACCCCTCCATTCAGCCCGTGTTGACCAAAATCCAACAAGCTCGCCAGAATCATGTCAACCACGGCGGCTCGGATGGCCCGCAAGGCCCTCCACCGCCGCCACCGTCCCAAAATTAGGGAAACACTGTGACACCGTCGGCCTTGGAAAGGCATTTCCGAGGCCGACGGTGTCATGTACCCCCAATGGGGGGACGCTAAATTTACTCCCTGCTCATCGCAGCAAGATAGTGACTTGGGTGAAGGCACGTCCCCATTATCTGGATTCACTGGCATGCTCTCCCTGATTTTCAGAAATCCGGCAGTCCTCCTTGCAACACTTATGATTCCAGCTGCTACTGCAACGCAGATCACGGCCGCCACCACCAATGCTGCGGCCTCCCCCGCCCCACCCCGTCAGGAAATCATCACACTCCACGACGTTATCATCGGCAAAGGTGGCGATCGTGACCTCCATGCCGAAGTTGCCTATCCGCAGGGTGCGACTAATCAAATCCCAGCCATCCTGTTCATCCATGGTGGCGGCTGGGTAGCCGGCAGTTATAAGGATGCTCCGATTCTCCCGCTGGCCGGGGCCGGCTACTTCGCCGCCTCCATAGAGTACCGTTTGGATAGTGAGGCTAAGTGGCCGGCCCAAATCGAGGACTGCAAGCTTGGTGTCCGCTGGCTTCGTGCCAATGCAGCCAAGTATCACGTCGATCCCAATCGTATCGGAGTGTGGGGAGAAAGTGCTGGGGGTCATCTGGTCCTCTGCCTCGGCACCATGGCTGATGTCAGGGAATACGAAGGAGTGGGTGGATATCCCGGTGTCAGCAGTGCCGTCCAAGCCGTTGTCGATTTCTACGGCCCGAGTGATTTCACTAGGATATGGCCCTCCACTTACAAGGGCGAAGGGGTCTCTTTGGTGGAGGGACTGTTTGGAGTTACCCACGAGAAGGATCCGCAGCTCTGGAAAAAGGGAAGCCCTCTCACCCATGTCAAGGCCGGAGACCCACCGATGCTTATGGTTCATGGTGATTCCGATCGGCTAGTATCGATAAACCAATCGCTTCTGATGGATGCCGCCTTATCTAAGGCAGGAGTTTCGCATCAGCTAATCATCGTCAAGAATGCGGGGCACGGCTTCCTTCCCATGCCAGGAACTACCATTGATCCGAATCAATCCCAGATCATGGAGGATGTTCGATCTTTCTTCGCGAAATGGCTCTAATGAGGGAGCCAGTATATACGTCGCTCTGTTCTTGTCTTCAACCAAAACTTGTACAGCCTCTATTGAGTCACCGTCACCGTGACGGTGATGGATGGAGCCGCATTTTAATCGCCACTCCCAGTATCACTGGCCTTGATGTTGGATGTACCGACCCTGTGGATGGTAACGGTGCTTCCGGAAAACTGAGATCACCGAGACAGCGCTGCCGGTGTAGGTTACGTCACCACCCGGTGCTGTGGCTGGCAGGTTGAGGGAAGGTGATGGTCTGGTTCGCCTTGTTCACTTTCACGGTGCAGGAAACTGGCTTGGCTGGGGCATAGGTTGCATTTCCCTCATAGGTGGCCGTGATCACCGAGCTGCCTACGGTCTCTGTCACGCACTATCGAACTTCCATGCCAAGTGAGTGGCCACTGTTTCGCATGATTTAGAGACTCCTTCCTTGTTCCGCTCGAAGAAATCATTTTCAGAGCTGAAAAACGCGTGCAGCGTTCATCGAGCCTAAGAAAAATAATGCTCAGAAAGTGTCGATTCGGGCTATTGAGCGGCGGGCGGGGCGTTTTGTGCCAGTGGAGCAGCAATGTAAACATCCATCTGCTGGCCCGACCTAATGCGATTTTCTCCGATGGGAAGACTATAGATCACCTGCAAGACGCGAGTGTCCACGCGCTCCGTTGTCTCCCCGGTCAGCGAAACTTTCGGGATGACGTATGGCTCGAATCGAACGAACGTCAAGGGGGCGGAGACTTTCTTGTTGGCCCTCAAGAATCCGATTGCCTGCTCATCCTGCCTGACCTTCCACGCCTCGTTCTCATCAACATCCGTCCGAACATTAAGAGGCCTAACGTTGCCAAAGAGGATGAGCGGCTGAACGAGAACCCCTGTTGGAGCATATTCACCCAGATGGATCTTGAGTTGCATCACCTCACCATCCGTCGGAGCCCTTACAGTGAGACGCTCCAGATCAGTTGCCGTCTGGTTTGCTAATGCCTGTGCCTGAACGACCTGGGCNNGCTGCTTCTTCCTTGCTGACAACTAAGCCCTTGACCAGACCTTGACTGAGCGAATTAGAGTAATTGGCCTCCGAAAGTTGCGCCTCGGCCACTTTTACCGAGGCCAACTGTGCGTCAAGGAGTGCCCGAGTGGTACGATCATCGATGGTGAAGAGGNNGCGATCTGGGTACCGATGGCGATATTTTCAGTATTAGCCTCCACCAGACCAGCTCCTGCTACAAACGATTTATACGGTGACGTCGGTGCATCCGACACCATCGGCGTCGGGACCAGCTTGCGGGCACTTTGCAGCGCTGCCACAATGCCAAGACAGACGCCCAAAACAGCAAGGACCGGCAATAGATATTTACGAATCATAGCTTCCTTAAATGGTTTGTTCTGAAAGGACCTTCAGTTGCGATGCGGAGTCAACCACCTCAGTGATGCGCCCGTCTTCCATGGCGGCGATTCTATCCGCGAATTTGTAGATGCGCGAGTCATGGGTCACAACAACCAGCGCCCTGTCTTCGACACATCCCAGCCGGCGAAGCAATTCCATGACTTTGAGGCCGGTCTCGCCGTCCAACGCACTTGTTGGCTCGTCACAGACGATGAAACGAGGGCCGTGAACTAGTGCCCTGGCAATTGCAACCCGTTGCTGCTGGCCTCCCGAAAGGTCGCCGGGAAATGAACGCATCATTCGTTCGTCGAAACCCACTTGGATCAACATATCACGGGCTTTACTGACCGCGGGTCTCGGCTTCATGCCATTGATGATCAATGGAGTGGCCACATTTTCCGCCGTGTTGAGGGAAGGAATGAGATTAAATGCTTGGAAGACAAAGCCGATATTCAGCCCCCGAAAGGAGGTTATCCCATCCTCGGTCATGAGTTTATAATCCTGATCGAAGATCGAGCAGTTTCCGCCGTCACGTCGTAGGACGCCGGCGATGACTGAAATCAAGGTGGTTTTACCGCATCCCGAGGGGCCTACGAGCATCAATAACTCTCCTGTGTGAACATCCAGATTCACACCACGCAGGGCATGGACAGCCGAATTTCCAGTGCCGAAAGTCTTGGTCACCTCCTCGCAGTGAACAGCAATTTTACTGCTCACTACTTTCTCCGGAACAATCTCACTCATGACCGGAAAACCACAGCGGGCTCNNAGTTGTGTATGTGCCCCCATGTACATTCCCCACGCCGTCGCTGCTCCGACCCCGAGTCCATAACCAATTCCGCCGACAACCATGGCCTGTAGCAGAATCATGCGCAGCAGCATTCTGTTGCTTGCTCCCATCGCCTTGAGTGTCCCGAAGTATCGCAGGTTATCTAGGGTGAAATTGTAAAAAGTCTGTCCGGATATGGCGACCCCGACAAGGAACCCGAGGGCCACGGCCGTGAGAAAGTTTATAGGCATACCCGTGTACTCGAGATAGTAGAGAAATGTCAGCACCTTGAACTCGTTGCGGGTGTAGGCCCTCAACCCTGTGGCCTTTTCGATGTGCTGGCACAAGGCATGGAGATCCTGGCCTGGTTTTGCCTTCACGCAGACAAAGGAGAGAAGTAGCCGCTGGCCCGGGGAAAAAAGCGTAGCGGCGGAATATGTCATGTAAATGACCGGGACATTCTGAAATGTCTGGGAAACTTTGCAGATGCCGACAACGACAGCTTCATTCTCATTGATCTCGATCTCAGCACNNCCTACTTTGAGGGGTATGCTTTTCCCATTGGGAAGCAAATGCGCCAACTTTCCTTCAGCCCCCGTCTGATCCACGATCACAGCACCACTTCGCCTTAGATAGGAGAGGTCGCCGGAGACCATCGTAGCAGGCCCTCCCATGAGTGTCTCGTCATCAAGGCCCACAACCGTGCAACTCTGGTAGGTTCCATCCTTGGTGCGGACCGCAAGCGATCCCTTGTAGAGTGGCACGGCCCACTTCACCCCTTCCACCCCGCGCACCTGCAGATAGGCGTCGTCATCCATTGGCTTGATATCATCAATGTATTTTACTCTGGGATCGACGACCCAAATATCCGGGAGGCCAACGTCGAGTAGAAAGCTAAATGTCCTGGTCATGATACCCGCAAAGATTGCCGATTGTTGGGTAATGAGCAGCGACGCAAACGTAAGTCCAACGACAATGCCGATGAATTTTGCCCTATCGCCAAAGAGCATTTTCAATGCGATGAAATTCATAGGATTAACCGGCCCATAGCCATCTTATCGGTAGTGACTTTTTCCCGCTTAAAAAATCTGCGTTCCGTTCCCAGAGGGTGGCGAACACTCTCTCCCTACTGAGAAGTCTCCGTTGTTAGGATATCTAGGGGGGGTGCATTCGGCTCGCACGAGTTGACCGGTGCGTCTGTTAGGATAAGGGTGGTGCCCATTTCGATTAGGCCACGCGTCAGGGCAATAAATTGTTGGTTAATGCTGACGTGCTTCACTAACTCCCTAATCTGCGGTGCACGCCCCACAATACTGCCTGTCGAAAGCCAACTCCGCCGCCCTCCCGCGTCCACTTCAGCCAAGGCTGAATAAACATACAGTCCGCTCAGGCCATCAAGACCGCCAATGGGAGTGCGTCCGATTTCCATTCCGTTTCGATAGACAAAAACTTCGGAGGAGCCGCTGCTGACAACGATCGACAAAGGACCATTGGGTGATTTGGCGGGATCCCAGTAAGTCAGTCCCGCTGGGAGACTACCCCCTGTTTGGGAGTCAAATAGAAGAGCCGGAACCTGACTCTCATATGATCTGAAACGGTGGTCGGTAACGATGACAGTCGTGCCATTTTCCGTAATTCTGTAGAGCTTCCTAGCGAAATCCAACGGCATGCGGACACATCCGTGCGAATCCGCATATCCGGGCAAAGAACCGGCGTGCATTGCCACTCCTTTCCAAGTCAGTCGCTCCATATAGGGCATCGATCCACCCCTAAAGAGATTTGAAGTATGGGTTGCTCTTTTTTGGAGAATTGTAAATAAGCCAACCGGGGTGCCAAACCCTGCCTTGCCTGAACTAATGGACGATCGTCCGATACAAATCCCGTTTCGGTAGACACAGAGGATCTGATCGCTCAGGCTTACAATGATGACCACCGGTCCCGTTGGCGAGGTCTCCGGCTGCCATAGGTAATCGCCCGTCTCAAGGTAGTCCGAAGATGCCGAAGGCTGCCGATCCATGGTCGATCCAAAAGCTTGCCCTGCTGTCAAGCACACAAGGATACCGGCTCTCACTATCAGAATCATTCGGAAAAACCTCATAAGGAGTGCCCCTAATGAACCGATGAATATATTATCATTGAGTCCTGAAGCGGCCTTCATGAGATTTAAGTAGCATTCACTAGGAAAGATTCGATAGCGCCTTCTTGCTAAATCCGATAATTTCGCCTCTCCGCCCTTCTTCGATGAGTCGAGGCCACTCCGGATTGGTGATGAGTTGGCGACCAACTGCCACAAGGTCAAAATCGCCTCGATCGAAGCGTCGCAGAAGTTCATTCAGGGAGCTCGGAGTTGAGGATTCTCCTTTGAAGGCGGCTAAAAAATCGCCTGAAAGCCCAATTGAACCCACTGTAATGGTTGGCTTTCCCGTAAGCTTCTTGACCCAGCCGGCCAGATTCAAATCAGAATCGGAAAATTCCGGATCCTCGAAGCGCCGCTGCGAGCAATGGAAGATGTCCACTCCCGCCTCCTCCAGAGGAACAACCCATGCTTGAAGTTCATCCGGGGTGACAGCAAGCTTTGCGCTATAGTCCTGGAGTTTCCACTGCGAGATGCGAAGGCTGATGACAAAATCCGGCCCGACTGCTTGACGGACAGCTCGGATGATTTCCACGGCAAAACGGGAACGCTCCGGAAGAGTTTGTCCACCGTAATTATCCGTGCGCTGATTTGTCGAATGCCAGAAGAACTGATCGATCAAATAGCCATGTGCGCCGTGGAGCTCCACCGCATCGAAGCCGAGCCTCTTCGCTTCAGCGGCTGCTTGGGCGAATGCCTTGATCGTTTCGGCGATATCGTTCTCTGTCATGGTAATTCCCCCGACTTTTCCGGGAGAAATCAGCCCCGAAGGTCCCTCAAATGGTACCGTAGGTAACCATCCGGAGGGGTCAGGTGCAACAACTCCCATATGCCAGAGCTGGGGTGCTATTTTGCCACCCGCGGCATGGACTGCATTGATGACACCTTTCCAACCTTCCAGTGCTTTCGCTCCATAGAAATGAGGAATATTGGGGTCACTGGAAGAGGCGGGGCGGTTGACCACAGTTCCTTCAGTTATGATAAGCCCGACCTCGCCTTGGGCACGACGCGCATAGTACTCCGCAACGGTGGCAGTAGGCACCCCACCCGGTGAAAATGACCGGGTCATTGGAGCCATCACAATGCGATTTTTGATCTCTAGAGATTTTAACCGGAAAGGTTCGAAGAGATGCCGTGTAGTCATTGTTAACATTAAAAGATGGCGAGAAGGGAGTCAGCGGCCCTCATGGGGTTTATTCTGTATTTATTTAGATTCTTTCTTCCTCAAGATAATAGACATCAAACCAAGCATAGACGGGACGATTCTTGGGAATAAACTTTGGAATATATTCTTACATATAAAGCTGAACGTGTATCGGGAGATCGACTAGACGCATGCATCGCCATTTGTTGTTCCAGCTCACCACATCTTCGCTCTCTTTTGACCTTGGTATGCTTACTGATACATATATCCATTTCGTCGTCCGTGGGCTCGCTTTCTACATGCGGCCGGAATTCCATGGAATCGATTTTTGTAAAATCAAAAAACTCCCGGTCTAAAGGGCATTCGTAATGATACTCACCCTCACTCCCCACGATGACCGTCATGCACTTATCGAGTGTACGTGCGGCCGACACATAGCCGCCGAGTGTCTCTCTTGGGCTTCGGGAATATTCTTTGGTCAGATCTCGGGCAAGATGATATCTTCTATCATGATGACTCATGGATCGTGATTGTTATTCTAAGCTTTCGTAGTACAACCCTTACTGGCATCAGCTTCCACCAAAGTAAACTTCTGCCAGTCAGGATTGATACTCGGCTTTTGCAACTGTTTAGTTTACGAACAAAGTTTCCGAGACCAGGACAGCCTCATCTGAATCCTCTTCACCGATGGCTTCCTGATTGCAGCAGCAGCGGGCGAGCTCAATAAGCTTCTCATTTGCAGATTTCTCCTCTTCAAGAATGTCTTCCAAGAGTTCCTCAGCCTCACGATTTCCAAGCACTTTGGCCCATTCATGCAAACAACCATAGCTTGCAATCTCATAATGCTCTATTTTTTGTGCTGATGAAATAAGGGCCGCGTTGAGGGCATCCGATCCCTTCAAACGATCACTCAATTCATCACCCTCCTTGAGAAGGCCTATGGTCGCTTCAGATTTTCTGGATTTAGGTTTTTCGCTGAAAGATTCAAATACCCGTTCGAGAGATTTGACATGTCCCTCTGTTTCACGGAGGTGATCCTTGATCAGAGACTGCAATTCATCACAAGTAGCCTGTTTGATCATAATGGGCATGGACCTTGTGAGTTGCTTCTCGGAGTCATATCGATCAGCCAGTTCATCGAGGAATAATGTTTTTAGTGCGTTCATTGTCGTTTTTTTGTCGGAGGAGTGATTCTCTGAGGGTGTTCAGGAGTATTATTTTCCAACTCATAGATCCTAGCTCATGCCCAAACAGATTCCATAAGGTGAAACCCTACCTGTATTCTACACTTCCCAAGCATGTCCTGAAATAGGTAAATGCTGATCTTTGCAGGATTAACAACGCTAGGTCGTCGTTCTTGAGTGAGGTGGAACCTCACTCACTGCTCCATCCATGCTCCTCAACCATACCTAGTTTATTGATGGAGCTTTTGACAGCATTTCTACCATTACTTATGTCACATCCTTTGGCACCGACTTCCCTGCTACACCAATGATTTTGTTGTAGCCTGCAAAATAGATTGTGAGGATCATGAGCACATCAAGAAAAATATAGCTTTTCATGTTCATTGAGCTTCAAGGTAGCCGCCCTACCCGACTATGGAGTGAATGCCCAACTCTACGAGATGCCCCAGAAGCGGATGATTTTTAGGCAGAAATAAGATGACCATTTTGCGCCTTTTAGAAAAATCGTGTCTTCTTCCGTTTTGGAATCGCCTTTAAATTGGTGTTATCATCAACCGCTCCTGGCCAGATAAGACGCCAAGGTTCTCTTTTAAGGATGTCCGTGAATTGCTCGGTATTGTTAATTAGCTCGGCGATATGTGCATTGTTAAGTGTTTCAGTAAAGGTTTTGGCATTTCTTATAGTGGCTGTCAGATCGGAACTCGGCCCTAATAGATTATCCATATTTTTGGACACTGATTCTGAGATATCGGGAATTCGCATACCAACAAATGTAGAATGATTTGTCGCCAGTCCACTATCGGCGTCTTCGTGTACAAAATCGATCACCGGCTGTCCCATCAAGCCTTGTTGGGTGAGGTGCACAGTAACGTCATAATAAATAGGTTCATCTCGGGGAACTTCCACATCGATGGAAACCTCATCCTCGGGATGTCCGCTTGGGCGTAGATCCAGCAACACAGGTGAATGGAGGGCACTCACTTTTCCTATTTCCCTCCCTGCTAGCAACACGGGAGCTCCAGTGCGAATACCATTGGCGTTGTCATAATAGATTCTATAGGTGTTCAGTGGCTTGAGGACTCCTGGCATGCCAACGAGAACTAGTAGGAATGCGAACGCCCCCAATGTGAGTAATACCAGAATTCCAGTGGTGACTTCGTTTTTGTGAATTTGCACTTTTTTATTTCTCCGTGATTTTGTGAACCGAGTAGGATGAAAGAAATTTTCTGATGATCGGAATTTCCGAGTTGCGAAAAATATCTGGTGTTCCCGTGAGAATCATCCTTCCTTCATCCAGAAAGGCCATTTGTGTTGCGAGGGCAAAGGCGCTTTCCATTTCGTGGGTCACGATAATAGAAGTCACCTTCTCCCTGTCTCTCAGCGTGATAATCAACTCATTGATTAAGTTACTGTTGATCGGGTCAAGACCAGCGGTCGGCTCGTCAAAAAGCACCAGCTCAGGATTGAGAGCCAGTGCACGAGCCATGCCCGCTCTTTTTTGCATGCCACCGCTGAGTTCAGAGGGAAGTTCGTCCTTTGCATCTAGGAGTCCTACCAGCTCAAGTTTCTCACTGATAATGGATTCAATTTCACCAGCATTTTTATGTGTCAACTCCTGCAATGGGAGTCCGACATTTTCTCCAATGGTAAGAGAGCTTAGCAGTGCGGCATTTTGGTAAACCATGCCGATATTCATTCTGACCTCGTTGAGTGCGCGGCGTTTTAGATGCGTCATGTCTTCACCCTTGAAATCAACGGTTCCTTCGTTCGGTGTTAGCAGCCCGAGCAGAATGCCCAGCAGGGTGCTTTTGCCACAACCGCTAACCCCCATGATAACCCTTGTCTCCTGCTCTCTCACGATGATGTCTATACCGTTCAATATGACTCTATCCTTAAACTTCAGTTTTACACCCCGCATTTCGATGACCGGTCGCGCCTCGTCGCTCATGGGAAAAATGTGATCATGATGATGTTACATATGGAATCAAAGGCGATCACCGTACAGATTGATGCAACGACACTTTGTGTCGTTGCGTTGCCCACTCCCACCGCTCCACCACTCATGGATATCCCTTTATAACAGGCAATGACACCGATGATGCCTCCGAACAGGAGACTCTTGACCATTCCTGACATCAGATCTTTAACGAGAAGGTTAGTCATAACCTGATCGTAAAAATAACCGTAACTAATATGGAGCAGCAGATCCGAGATAAAAGCCGCTCCGCAGATCCCAGAAACAACCGCTATGACACTGAGGCACGGAGTGAGGCAAAAGATGGCTAGGATCCTAGGGGTTACCAGATAGCGAAGCGCCCCGATACCCATACCCTCAAGGGCATCCACCTCACCCCCGGCGGTCATCGCCCCAAGCTCTGCTGTGTAGGCTGCACCGATCCGGGCCGCCAAAACAATGCCGGTAAAGAGCGGCCCCATTTCTCGTGTAAACGAGACTGAAACGACGGCGGGAACTAGGGTGACGAGTCCAAAGATTTCGAGTTGATAACCCGTAAGAAGGGCCATGGTTAGGCCGATGAATAGAGAAAGAAGAACCACCATTAAAATGGAACCCACTCCTGCCCGGTTGCATTGGAAGAAAAATTGATCCCGACTGAGCGGAGCCTTCCTTCGTTCAAAACTCTCTGTGACTTCAGAACCGGTCTCTCTTAGCATCCAGACTAGCCCGCTCAACTCTTCAAGAAAAGCGATTGCCAGTTTCCCTAGGCGTGCAATCACTGGAAGCACTCTAGTCTATAAGATGGATGACTTAAAAATCATCGCTCGCTTATGTCTGCCTAGACCGGGTTACCTGAAGCATCTGGTCATGGGCGGCTTCACTAATTCCCGCTTCAACGAGTTTTGCGCTATCACTATGGCCTTCCTGATCCTCGTCTTCACTTGATGAAGACGGTGCCATAGAGCCATTCGACCCGTAAATGGGATCCCATCGTTCCGATTCAGGAGCTGATTCGAGAATCGTCTCGATCGGATCGAGATCCGGTTCTCCGGTCAACTCTCGCTTTGCCTGATCCCAATCATTTTTTGTAATAGACTTGTAAGAACCTCCATTTATAGCGGAGAGCTCAACGGCTCGTTGAAAGACCATCCGCCGAGTGACGGTACCTATACCGACGCCATGCAGCATCAAAGCCCCCTTTTTTAAACCAAAGGCAGGAACGGAATTTAGTTGGCTCATTTAGATGTGAAGCGGGAGTTACAACTGCTAGCGATCACAAATCCAACCAGTGCGCTCATCCCAGCAACAATGGCAAGATAGCGCAGAGAATGTGCCTGAAATTCCTGCTCAACAGATTCACCACATTCGACACCCCTCTTGCGAACAAGACGATAGAGCGCTCTTCCCCGCTCCTTGCCCGAATCAAGTTGGTTGGAAAAATCATCCTTTTTGTCCGAAATTACACGATTGCCGGCGCTTAGGAGCTCCTCTCCGTCCTTTTTAAGCTGATTGATATCCCTTTGGAGGGTTTCGAATGGTGTTGTCATTGGATTTTCTGTTTGTCAGGGCAAGGCTTATGCTGGGCTGGTTAGAGTAAGTTTCATTTCGCTTTTATAATTCTAGTCAACCAGCAGACCCATCACCATGGGGTGTTCTCCTACCGGTGCTGGTGATCACTTAGTCCATCTTCTAATCAACGATAGATCACCAGAGGTGTATCAACCTGAGATGCATAGTAAAATCGTCTCGCCCAGACTTCCGGGAGGCGGATGCATCCATGGGAAGCGGGGTAGCCAGGGAGATAACCAGCATGCAATCCATAGGCCGGTGCTATCTGAAGGTAGTACGGCATCGGAGCACCAACGAAATCTGCCCCGGATGGACAAGGGTCTGTGTGTACATCAACACCCGACTGAATAATTTTCCCATTTATGACATAGGCTCCGTAAACGCTGGAACGATGATTTAAGTCTTTTGAAAGAATATGATAGCTTCCGGCAGGAGTATTATAGCCTTCACGTCCGGTAGAGACTGGTGAAATACCAACCACCATATTCCCTTTGTATAAATATGCCTTCTGCTTATCTAGCCGCACTATAATATGATGGCCTGAAGCTTCTGAATCCAGCATCATGCCAATTCCTGGCGAGCAGGCACAGCCTAAGAGAAATGCAGTAGTGCAAAATATTAGAAATAAAAATCCAGACTTCACAATTGCCTCTTTAAGAATATTCATATTTTCAGTTGTTTTAATGACCTTTCGCATCAAAGGTCATTTACTCTTAAAGCTTAATATCAGCAAAACCGCTCCGCCAATCAGCACGGTTATCCCCGCAATAGGGGCGAAAGGAATCGTGTGTTTTTGTTCGGTCGATACCTGAAAGGGACCAAAATCCATTGTCTTGTCCCGGGTTGTGTACGTCACGCCCTTATAGGCAAAGATCATCACACCTAAGATTATTAAAAAAACAGCGATGAGAGGAGTTGTTTTCATCGGTTAAATAAATTTAATACCTAAAGAGGACGGCCCAGCACAAAGCGCATTAAGACTATGATGATCGCAAGTGCAGGAAGCACATTGATAAATCCTCCCAAACTGTACCCTGAGAGAGAGAAAAATACCCACGCGAGTGTAAAGATAAGGGAATTTTTGTATAACATGATATGTTTAAGTGGCGCCAGTTAGTCTTAATTTAGGCTCCCCGCTGTTTTGAATGGGTGATTTGAGAGATAGGCAGCCGTTTTTGCGGCTGCTNNCTTCTATGACACCTGAAGCACTTTTTACCGTGGCCCTTGGGCTTGGAGAGGGATGGAGCGTGAAGCAATGCAGTTTTGAGGGGACGCCCCTGGAGCTGCTCCTCAAGCTGGATTTCAAGCCGGGACACCGATTTGCTTGTCCTGAGTGCGGAGCCTCCTCGCCCACCCATGATACGGTCACCAAACGCTGGAGGCATCTAGATTTTTTCCAATACCGCTGTGAGCTTGAAGCACGTGTTCCGAGGGTGGACTGTGGAGAGCATGGAGTCCGGCTCGTTGATGTGCCCTGGGGCAGGGCGGGAAGTGGCTTTACCCTTCTCTTTGAAGCCTTGGTGATGATGGTCTGCCGGGAGATGCCCATGGCTGCTGCTGCCAAGCTCCTAAACGAACATGACACCCGGCTTTGGAGAGTGGTGGCCCACTATGTCGAGGAGGCCCAGGCCAAGAGGGATTGGTCTCTTTTGAAGAACATCTTAATTGACGAGACCTCCTCCAAGCGGGGGCATCGCTATGTGACTAACTTTGTGGATGCATCAACCCGTGAACTCCTTCTCATGGTGGAAGGNNCTGAGTATGGACATGAAGCCCGCCTTCATTGCCGGAGCCCATCACTACTTCCCGAAGGCGGAAGTGGTCTTCGACCACTTTCACATCATGCAGATGGCGGGCAAGGCACTGGATCAAGTGCGCAAGGCATTGGTTTGGGAAGGGGCGCAGATGAAGGGTTCTCTTTGGGCCATCCGGGGCAATGAGTGGACCAGATCCTCTTCCCAGTTGGAGCAGCGACACTTACTCTGCAATGCCTATCCCAAGCTGGGTCGAGCCATGGGGCTTAGGGATCTGTTGCAGGACATCCTTCATTCGGAAGATCCCGAGATGCTCTCCTGGTGGTGCAAGCGGGCCAGTCGCAGCAGACTGGAGCCCTTCGTCCGACTCTCCCGTTCCATCAAGAAGCATTGGAATGGAGTAGTCGCCTTCATGCGCACAAGGCTCACCAATGGCGCAATGGAAGCCATTAATGGTCTGCTCCAGCTCGCTAAACGTCTGGCTCGGGGGTTCCGTTCCCTGCGTAACTTCCAAATCATGGCCTATCTCAAGGCTGGAAAACTTCAACTCGATCTACCTCAACTCAGACCCTCACCCACCCACTGAAAATAGCGAGGGACC
>PLEU01000128.1 GCA_003136515.1 Spartobacteria bacterium | reverse complement strand
CATCAAGTCCCTTCTTTACGCGGGGCTGATCAGAGGGTTCCTCCTCAACAGGTTCCTCCGTGGGTTCTTGCGGTGCAGGATTCGGAAAACGATAAATGAGTGTACCCACGGGGACTGGAACAATCAGATCGGGAGCCGACTTGCCATGGCGCTGTCGGTAGGAACCTCGACCCCCCGGCTTAGCCCTCAAAATTGGCTCGAAAAAGAGATTAGCCAGCTGATCCACATGAGTGTCGGCCCGCAGGATTACGTCTCCTCCATCTCCACCGTCTCCTCCATCAGGCCCGCCCTTAGGGATAAATTTCTCGCGACGGAAGCTGGCGGAGCCGCTGCCGCCATCACCGGCCTTGGCATGAATTCTGACCCGATCAATGAACATCGGCTGATCTTTTCAGAAGCTTTTGATAAAGTCGCTCTGTTTTCCGTGCAATGGCTTCCCAGGAAAAAAAATCCTCGGCGCGTTTTCTTCCGGCAGCACCCATCCGGACTGCCAATCCCGGATCTGACATGAGTTGATTGACCCTTGCCGCTAAGTCTGCGGAAAACTGATGAGGATCGGTAGCCTCAAAAGGACTCTCTGTCATTTGCTTCAAGGGAACAAGAAAGCCAGTCTCACCATCGACAACAACTTCCTTGATTCCTCCAACAGCACTTGCCACCACAGGTGTGCCGCAAGCCATAGCCTCAAGGTTGATAATCCCGAAGGGTTCGTAAATGGAGGGACAGACAAAGACCGAAGCTCCAGAATAAAGAGCTATTGCCTCAGGGCGGCTGATCATTTTATCGATCCAGATGAGATCCGCGCGATGTTCACGGGCTGCCGCCACCGCGTGCTCCATCTCCGCTGCAATCTCGGGGGTATCGGGTGCTCCAGCGCAAAGCACAATCTGAAAGCCGGGATCAAAATACCGGATGGCCCGGACAAGATGGATGATCCCTTTCTGACGTGTGATCCGTCCCACGAACAGGATGTAGGGGCATGCAGGATCAATGCCAAACGAACGCAATACTGTGGGGTTCGCCGATGGGCTATACTCCTGAAGATCGATTCCATTATGAATAACACTGATTCGCTCCTCGGGGATGCGGAAAAGTGTCAAAAGATCCCGACGGGTATCCTCGGAAACAGCAATGACGGCATCGGCCATCTCAAGTGCCGTTTTCTCGACCCAGAGACTGAAGTCATAGCCCCCGCCAAGTTGTTCACGCTTCCATGGGCGCAACGGTTCAAGGGAATGCACCGTGATGACCATCGGAAGACCATAGTTAAGCTTGGCCGTGATTCCTCCCAGATGTGTGTACCAAGTGTGGCAATGAACAAGGTCGGCGTCCATTCCGGCCCCATTGAAGTCGATGCACCGGCGGGCGGCTCCCAACGGGCTTTGTAAAGGCTTGGGACAGCTCATTTCCGGAGTCCCCAAACCGAATCCCCTGACCTCGAGATTCCTCATCTCTTCCCTCTGAGCCCCGAAGCAGCGGACCTCTACTTGCATGAACTTCGCCAACTCGCGGCTGAGATAATCGACATGAACTCCCGCCCCTCCATAAATGTGAGGGGGATATTCATTGGTCAGAAGGATGCTCTTCATTAGTGGGGGGAGATCTGTGGCGCTACACAAGTTTGACCGGCAGGAAGAACCTTAATACCCCACTCCCAGGTGTAAGACGAGCCAGATCGATGCCCGTCAACGATGCCTTGGAGAGATCAATGGAAGCGCTAGTCCTGAGACCGATAAAGCTGGCAACAAGCGCGCTAAAATCCGGTTCGTGCCCCACGATCATCATGGATTGGAATGGCGCATACGCGGCGAGTTCTGCAAGCGCTGTTTCAGGACTCATACCGCAAGCCAGCCAAGAAACTTCCGTGAGATCAATGTTACCGAGTTTTTGCGATACAATCTCGGCAGTTTCCCTAGCACGCAGGACAGGACTTGTAAGGATCAGATCAGGGGTTATGGTGTGACGGGCTAGAAATTCCCCGACACGTCCCGCCTGAGTCTTTCCTTTACCCGTAAGTCTGCGCGAGAAATCATCTTTTTGATAAGGTTCTGCCTCGGCATGACGAAGCAAGCAGATAAGCATGGCGGGAACACATACACTACCCACTCACTCCCTGCAATACCATCGCTTTTCGATGCTTCCTTTTAAGCACTTAAGTATTGTCCAACCAGGTGTGGAATAAATCTTACCTCCTCCCTCTGGAACTGAGCAGCATTGAACGAAGTGTTCTACCTTAGTGTGATTTGCTCCTACTTGAGAGAATCTAGCTACATCGACATACCACCATCCACAGCCAAAACTTGGCCGGTGATATAGGATGCTGCAGGGCTAGAGAGGAAGGCCACGGTTGAGGCTATCTCCTCAGGTTGCCCGAATCTAGATAGTGGAATCTGAGCCAGGGCACCCTTCCTTATCTCTTCATTCAGACCAGCCGTCATATCGGTTTCAATGAACCCGGGAGCCACAACGTTCACCGTGATCCCCCTGCTGGCAACCTCTTTGGCAAGGCTCTTCGTCAGTCCAATCATGCCCGCTTTGCTCGCAGCGTAGTTAGTCTGTCCAGCAAGCCCCATCAGTCCGCTGACGGAGCTGATATTAATGATACGACCGGAGCGCTGCTTGATCATCGTTCTCAGAACTGCGCGGATGAAATTGAACGCCCCCTTGAGATTGGTATCGAGCACGGCGTCCCAATCCTCCGAGGACATTCTCATGGCCAAGGTGTCACGCGTAATGCCAGCGTTGTTAATCAAGATATCGGCGCGTCCGAAATCGGCTATGATCTGCTCGCCCACTTTTTGAACAGCATCAAAATCGGCCACGTCGACAGCATATGACTTGGCACTCCCGAGACGTATCTGCTCCAGAGCAGCGGCAACCTTTGAGGAATTTGCCTCGCTGCGGCTGACCACGGCGACTTTGGCTCCTGCTTCCACGAGATGGCGGGCGATGGATTCACCAATGCCTCGTCCTGCTCCGGTAACTATGGCGACCTGGTCGTTTAGGGGGTAGTTTTGCGGTGTGTTCATAATAAATGGATGGTGTCTTCGCTACTCGGGGGCTTCGACTCGTGCAATGCCTTTTTGATCGATGTGATCGGGAGAAGTTGCCACTGCGATACGTCTTCTAAGCTGTCCGCAAGCTGCATCAATATCATGGCCTTTTTCGCGGCGAATGGTAGCGGCGACACCCCGTTCCCGCAGAATACTTAGAAACTCCTCCTGCACCGACTCGGAAGGACGTTTCCAAGGAAGCCCTTCAACGGAATTGTAAGGAATGAGATTAATCTTGGCCCGGAGATTTCGGGCGCGATCTGCCAGCAGTCGCGCCTCCGAAGGATGATCATTCACTCCGTCTATGAGGATATATTCAAAGGTAATCATTTGCTTCTTCCTATCGCAGTAGTAGGAGCAGGCATCCATTAGCTCCGCCACCGGGTATTTCTGATTCACCGGCATGATAAGACTCCTCACCGTATCGCTCGCCCCGTGTAGAGAAATGGCGAGCCTGATCTGGAGAGGCTGATCGGCCAATTCTCGGATGCGTGGCACGAGTCCGCTGGTGGAAACAGTCATTTTGCGAGCGCCGAGCCCGACTCCCCACGGTGCGTTCAGAATGCTGACTGCTTTGAGAAAATTCGTGTAGTTGGCCAATGGCTCCCCCATCCCCATAAAGACGAGGTTGTTGATCCGCTCGCCAGCGATCTTCTCAACAAGCAGGACCTGCGTGACAATTTCATCGGGAGTGAGGTGGCGTTTCCAACCATCCAAACCACTGGCGCAAAACCTGCAACCATAGGCACATCCAACCTGAGAGGAGACACAGAGGGTGCGCCGATCCGACTCCTCACCATAGAGTGCGGGTGAAGCTGGTATTAGGACAGTTTCGATAAATTCCCCATCTTTGAGGCGCAGCAGGAACTTCCGAGTTGTGTCGTGCGATCCGCTCACCTGCACGACTTCCGGCAAGTGAATGGGATAAAGCTNNGCACTTCAAGATTCTTACGGAGCAGGGCAGGAAGATTCGTCATCCCTGACCAAGACGTGACGCGCTTTTCGCGATGATAGATCCATTCCATCACCTGTCCGGCTCGATAGGATGGTTGCCCCAGTTCGCAAAGGCTTGCTTCCAACTCTTCAAGAGAGAGGGTGTGCAACGGTCTCGATAAGGGTTTTGCGGACATGAACGGGTGACTATACCCCCAATCCCGCCGATTGGGAGAAATTCATTGCCCTTATAGGGGATTTTGCTATTCTTTTTGGCTCTTCTGCCGTCGCTTAAAAAGGAGCCACGCCAAGGCAGGTTGTGATTCATCATCCCAATCTCCCTGTAGAAGTGATACCCATTAACATGACAACAACCATCGCTGAACTTCAGCAACTCATNNGAATTCCTTATCGACATCGGCTATAAATCCGAAGGCGTCATTTCGGCTTCGGAATTTGATGATCCTGAAGATGTTCATGTAGGAGACGAGGTAGAGGTTCTCCTTGAACGCCTTGAAAATGACCAGGGAATGGTCGTTCTCTCCAAACAGAAAGCCGCCCAGCGCCAGAACTGGGAAAAGATTGTAAAGCTTTTCGAAGCCGAGGGACTCATCAAGGGTCGCGTAAAGGCAGTGGTCAAAGGTGGTCTTACGGTCAATGTTGGGGTGGAGGCCTTCCTCCCAGCCTCTCAGGTCGACATCAATCCTCCCAAGGATCTTCAGCAGTTTGTCGGCAACACCTACGATTTCAAGATCGTCAAGCTCAACGA
>PLEU01000034.1 GCA_003136515.1 Spartobacteria bacterium | reverse complement strand
TTTCCCGGGCATTAAATCTTTAAAGTGGGATTTCTCGTCGACAAGGGAATCGATCAGATTCCCCCTCTCTAACTCATTTCATCAAGGGCTCTCGTTACGTATTTACATTTTCCCCCATTTCCTCGTTTTTTTGCTCGAAGTTAGCACTCTAAAGTGACTGCGCCGCTGTAAAATTGTACTCTCCCGAAGCAACCTGATAAACGGATACCTGCTTTGTCCCCTCGCCTTCGGTACGGAGGAATTTTACTCCCGGAGCTTGAGCCGCAGGCATTCCTGATTCCATGACCGATTTCGCATCTGATGTCGGTATGATTACGGTCGCGGAGGTATTTACAGGTATGGAAGCCTTTAGGGTAAATTTTCCACCATCAATCTTCCAATCCGAGCCGATTCGACCATAGATGGAATCGTAGTATCCCGATGCGGACGTGAGCTGTGTAGCCGGATCAGGTTGTGGAGAGAGGATAAATTTCTTGAATCCTGGTCCAGACGGATCGGGTTGTATGCCGAGCACTGATCGGAAGAGCCATCCGCCAATGGAGCCTCCGGTCGAGGGCATCTGAGCATTGCCCCCTTCCCATCCCTCCTTGAGCACACCTTCGGTGATGAGAGTGTTCCAGCTTGGAAAATCCTTCTGATTCACCAGCTTGTTGGCAAGTGCCGACTCACGATGGGATGCCAGTGTCTGAAGCAGCCAAGGTAGGGATACAAAGCCGGTTCCAATATGATCGTTGCGGGCATGGATAGTATCGAGCAGACGCTGGTAAGCTAGTTGTTCCTTTCCGGCTGGTACCATGCCGAGTGCCACAGGAAGGATTTGCGCTGTCTGGTTATTGGTTTCATCCCCATACATCCCGGTCTCAGGATGGAAGAAGTCGGCGTTGAAGCGCTTCTTCACATCTTCGGCGATGGCTGCGTATTTTGTCGCATCAGTTTGGTTGCCTAGCAGTGCGGCTGTCCGGCTGACTACCTTTGCATAGTAATACCAGGCTGGCATAGTCGTCATCGGCGTCGGCACGACATGTTGATTGCCCGGGAAATCGGGGTTCATCCAGTCACCTGCTCCGTTCCAGACGATCCACTTTTTCTTAGCCACTTCGGGATTCAGATTCTGGGTCAGATAAGGGTAATCATCCCAGTGATTTCCGGTATCCGCATCATAACCGGCAGTAGCCATATTACCGAGAAAATCGACATAACGCCGCATCGGTTCATAGGCTTCTTGGAGCATCCGAAGATTGCCGTAATATTGGTAGTGTTCCCATGGGAGGAAAACGATCACTCCGCTCCACCAAGGGGAGTTCCACCCATACTCTTGGCGCTTCACAAGGGGTGATACCGAGCCGGTATATCCCTGATCATCTTGGTTGTCGGCCCAGTCCCACCACCACCGATGATAGAATCCGCTAACATCACTCAGGTAAGCCGCCGTATCAAAAAATCCTTGGGCATCCTGTGTCCATCCCTGTTTTTCCCGGGAGGGATCGGCAGGAACATCGTAATCATAGTTCCGGTGCGTTCGAAGCGTCACTTCGTAGAGATGGTTCAGCCAGGGACTGGAACTGGTAAAGGAACTCCTCAATGGAAGATCCGCATCGATATGATCAATAGTGACTGCATCCGGCGGTAAGGGATCAGTGTTTCCATTAACCTGAATATCAACAGGGCCGGTAAGAACCATAAATCGAGGCTCCAGTACTGCCGGTCCCTCCTTATCCAAGGTAAAAAGAAGCCTGGGCAACCTGAAATCCGAACTGTTCCCATCCACCCAGATCGTCTGTCCGGCATGACCGTTTACCTTGATCTTGGGCCAGCCGGAACTTAGGGCGGCAAAGTGGGCGTGATTTCCATCGATAGAGACTGGTTTAATCTCATCCAGAATCCGGATCGGCGGTGCCATTGGGGCGATCAGATTTCCCTCTGGGGGCATAGCGTTGCTGACTGCCTGCCAATCCGCCGCATTGGTGGGCTTGTATCCCGGTATATCCCAACCAGGTTTGTCTTGGCGCCTGTCCTCGACATATTCGACCCAAGGATCATTGGCAGTAATACTCCCCTTCGACCAGGTCCAGGATTTGTCGGAATTGATAACCTCTTTCGTCCCATCGGCATATTCAATTTCAGCCTGCAAGAGCAGTCGAGGCGGTCCGTCACCCCCGTTGCGTTGTCCAAAACCCCCACTAGGGGGACTGAAAAAACCGTTCCCCAAAGTCACACCTAGGACGTTCTCCCCCTGCGCAAGCAGCGGGGTAATGTCATGGGTCACATAGATCACTCTCTTGGAGGAGTCGCTAAAGGGAGGGCCGAGTACTTCATCGCCAACTTTCTTCCCATTCACTGTGACATCGGCCATGCCGAGTGCTGCCAAATAGAGGGTCGCCCGTTTGACTTCCTTATTTATAACAAATGACTTGCGAAGCAGCGGGGCCGCAGCGGTTGAAATGGCGTTGCTTGGACAAATATCGCCATCATCCTTGGAGGGCATTCCATCCACCATGGCCACGGCATGTCCATGATCCCAATCGGTTCCATATTCCCGGGCATATTTCATCAGGGCAACATTTGTCCCATGGGAGATTACTTCCATTTGTCGAACTATGGATCCTGCATTATTGGGGGAACCTGTAACCCAAAGCCTGATGATCCGGGCTTTCTGGCCGTTGAGAGGAAATTCCTGGGCTCCACCTGTCCCATTGGTGTTCAGTATATAGTCTTTTTGTGTCTCATCGACAAATGTCGTCGCATGATTGAATTGAATGTTATCCGAGCCCAGAAGTTTGAAACGGGTTGGAAATTTGGCGGGATCCTGAGGATAGAGCTTGATGGAATCTATCTGGTAATCCTGCCCAAGGTCTATGTCTGCCCACCCACCCTTCGGCCCAAGCATTAACCCCGGAGGTCTGTCTTGGGGCGGGACAAACCATTTCGAGGGGGTAATCCATTCTGCCGTCCAGTCCTTCGGAGCAAGAATACCCATTGTCCAGGATGCTTCTGGGCTCCACCCGGAAGGCTTTCCATTCTTATCCCAGACACGGACTTTCCAGAAATATTGCTTCTGCGATGCAAGAGGCTTACCCCCATATGTGATATAGTTGCTCTGATCTGAGGCCACCTGACCACTGTCCCACACATCCCCCTGATCCTTGGCCAGAAGTTCCGGCGATGAGGCCACCAACACCTGATAGGCACTTTGCACATCACCACGCTGTGACGATGTCACTATCCAGCTGAGTTGTGGCTGGGTATCATCAACCCCTATGGGCCCATTGGTCCCTTTAGAATTCTGGGCGTAATCGTATCGGAGGTTATTGACTTCGGCTGCGTTTGTCGGGAGTGACAGGAGAAAAATAAACGCAAAAATTATAACGAAACTTTTTTTCATCTTGGGGGAAGGGAATACGACAGCTTTTTTGCTCTTGGCGAAACGGAGGGTTTCTGGAACCTAGCAATGCCTGCTCATCGGGGCAAGAGGAACGCTCCAAGCCCCCGCATCACCAGTTCGCTTCATTTTGGCAAGTGATCTTTTTTGCAGATAGTATATCAATTTAAACCGTTGCATGGCATCGCGGATGTGTGATCTCGACATTGAGGCCATATGCATCCGCAGTACTCCACCATCAACTTCACATCCCCTTATCCCCCTAGCAAGGCATAGGTCGACACTTCCAAAAACCCATCCCCCCATGAAACCACTTCTGAACTTGTTAATCGCCGGCACTGTTACCCTGTCATCGATTGCCAAATCTGAGATTGTCGACATTTCCAAATATCCGAAGACGATCCAGTTGGCCTGTATCGGAGACAGTATTACTCAAGGTGCTGGCGCAGACCCGGGAAAGTCGTACCCAAGTCAGCTTCAGATTTTGCTTGGTCCTAAATGGGATGTCAGAAATGTCGGTCTCAGCGGGCGCACGCTCCTTAAAAAAGGCGATTTTCCATACTGGAATGAGCAGTACTACAAGGAGGCTTTGGCCAAGCTGCCGGATGTGGTTATCATTATGCTTGGGACTAACGACACCAAGCCCCAGAACTGGGTGCACAGCGACGAATTTCTATCCGATTACAAGGAACTCATTGAATCCTTCAAAAATCTTTCAAGTCACCCCCAGATCTATATCTGCCGCCCATGCCCCGTTTTCGGTGCAGGTAACTATGGCATCACAGAAGCAAATATTCAGAAAGAAATACCCATGATTGATCAAATTGCCCGAGAGGAGAATGTCCAGGTGATTGATATGCATAAGCCACTGGAATCCAAGCCCCAGATGATCCCCGATATGGTGCATCCCAATAACGCAGGTGCAGCTGTCATGGCTGCAACGGCCTTCCAAGCTTTGACTGGAAAAACTCCCAATGCACTTCCCTAGAGAGGTGCTGGCTATCATCACTCCATCCCCTTCTTTAAATAGAGGTTTCTAAACCCAATTTTACCTGTAGAATATTTGCTCTTTACCCCACATTCCTGTTCCCCCATGAAGTCAATTAAGCCCCTCGTTCTTTCCTTTTTCATCGGAGTAATCGCTCCTTGTTGTGCTCATGCCACCGGTGAACCGATCTCCCTTAGCGCCGCCGCTGCTAGTATTGATGGCACGGGGGCTCATCTCGAAAATAGTGGAGCCGATTCTGATATCGGATATTGGGGTAACACTGCTGAGACTATTTCTTGGATCACGAATGTACCAAGTGCCGGTGTCTATGAGATTTCAGTGACCTATGCTGTTCCAAACAGCAATGCTGGAAGTGAAGTTGAGGTTACCGTGGGTGATAAGGCAATTTCTGGAAAGATCGCAGGCACCAGTGACAATGACTGGCAAACTTTCAAGACCATCGACTTTGGAAACATCTCTGTTCCCCAAGCAGGCCCTGTGGATGTCATCCTCGCCGCAAATCAGAAGCCGGCTGATTACATCATGAATGTTCGGTCAATTACTCTCACCCCGACGAATCTTCTAAATCCCACCACCCCGTCGCATCCTGCAACACGGTTTAAGCTCTCCATTACCCCCAAAAATCACGGACCTGCTGGAACACTAAATCTTTGGTATCAGAAACCCGCAAATGCATGGGTGGAAGCGTTACCAGTCGGCAATGGCAGACTGGGAGCTATGGACTTCGGTGGAATTGACAAGGAACACCTTCAGCTGAATGAAGGGACTCTCTGGGCCGGTAGCCCATATGATCAGGACAATACAAATGCCATCAACGTCATTCCGCAGGCCCGCAAGTTAATCTTCGATGGAAGACCAGCCGATGCGATCAATCTCATCAACGCGGGGGCCATGTCAGTGCCTGTCAAGCAGATGCCCTACCAGACACTCGGCGATCTCAATCTGACATT
>PLEU01000170.1 GCA_003136515.1 Spartobacteria bacterium | reverse complement strand
CCGCCGAGCGGATTGGGGCGGTCTAGCACGACAAATTCCTTCCCCTGCTCGCCGCACGCTTCGAGGCATTTCCCCATCGTGCTGATGTAGGTGTAACTACGGCAGCCAATATCCTGCATATCAAAGACCAGCACATCAATTCCCTCCAGCATCTGGGGCGTCGGTTTGCGCGTGTCGCCATAGAGTGAGTAGGCCTTGAGCCCCGTCAAGGGATCACGTCGGGAACGAACCTCGACCCCGGCCTTTTCAGTCCCGTCCAGACCATGCTCCGGTGTGTAAAGAGCCACAAGATTCACGTGCTTGCGAAGAATAAGGCGGGTCTTCACTCCGGAAGAGTTCACGCCAGTCTGATTGGTCACGAGTCCCACACGCTTGCCGCGAAGGAGATCGAAATTATTTTTTTGGAGGACATCGATTCCCAACTCCACCGCATGAAGAGAGGGAAGCTGGAAGATGCCAAGGGCGAAATAAAGAAGGGGAGCCAAAAGGCTTTTAGGGAGAATGCGGATCATGATGAGAATCGTTTCGTCAGAAAAAAGATTTTCTGGTTTCGTCGGACGCTATGAAAAGCCCCTCTCCCGGTCAACTCCTGCTCCTCGGCGTTCCAGGCGCGACTCTGGATTCCAACTATGCCGATTTCATCCGGAGAATCCAGCCAGGAGGCTTCATTCTCTTTGGAAGAAACATAGAAAGCCCCTCACAGCTACGCCATCTTACTGATCAGCTTCGGGAACTCAGTGAGATCGAGCCCATCATCACAATCGATCAGGAAGGAGGTCGGGTCTCCCGGCTCAAACTTCTCGGCAATGAACCGCCCAATGCCCGCCAACTCCGCGACAGGGGCGATCCATCACTTATTGCGCTGCACGGAGAACTCACCGGGGAGTTATTGAGACTCTTCGGCTTCAACGTCGATCTCTGCCCCGTGCTGGACATTGCCTTTGATGATGATGCCGATAATTCTCTACGGGGTCGCTGCTATGGGACAACAGCGGAACAGGTCATCACGATGGCTGGAATTTTCAACCGTGCCCTGAAGGCCACCGGTATTCTTTCCTGTGGCAAGCACTTCCCGGGTTACTCGTCGGCATCCAGCGATCCACACCATGAGCTTTCGGCCCTACCCCGCCCGCTCAAAGAACTCGAGGCTCATGAACTAAAGGTCTTCCGGCATTTTGCTTCCGGTGCGGATGCCGTTGACAGCATGATGATCGGGCACATCGCCTTTGCCGAACTTGACTCCTCCGGACTTCCCGCTTCTCTCTCTCCCACGGTAACCACCAGATTGCTGCGTGAAGAAATAGGCTTCTCGGGTCTAATCATGACCGACGATCTGGACATGGGGGCCATCATGAACCACTACGGATTCGAGGACATGATCCGCCTCGGCCTGGCTGCCGGGAATGACCTACTCATGATCTGTCATCGTACTGAACTCGCGGAGGCAGCGGCAAAAATCCTAGAGGAAGCCCCCCATGATCAAGTTAAGCGGGCCTGTCAGAATATTGAGATCTTCAAGTCGCGTATGGCCCCGCCGACTCGCTTCTCAGAAGAGGCTTTCCAAGCACTCGATCGAGGTGTCTGGGATCTTCGGGTAGCCACGCTGGGTATCGAAGCCGCATGCTTTCGCAGTGCGGAGGACGGAAAGCGTTCTCCGGTCGAAGTCTATTAAAAAAAACCCTGAGGGATCCTTCCTTTCCTGCAGAGACTCAAAGACCTAGTGTGTTGACTAATTTCTCCTGACTCGTTTTTGTCCGCCTGGAGTAGATTTCGTAGAGTTTATCGAAGTTCTGGGCAAAAATATCCAACGTCTTGTTCTCATCATCGTAGGACGCCTGCAAAAGAAACCGCTTGCACCCCCATTTTGTCTGGGGCTGATAGCTGGGATTATATCCCTTGAGCAAGTCTTTCCACTCCTGGCCTCTGGAGTTGTTGTCGAGCAAAATGGCAATCTCTTCAAAGGTCACGACCTCCGGGCGACCATGTTTATCCAGCGTATTTTTTTTATAAGTTATATCGTCGGCAAGCCCGTTATAAAAATGGACGTTAATATCAAATCCAGCCTTCCGATAATTTCTCTGATCGCCCCATATCTTCACTGCAGGCCCGTAGCGGGCATCTGATTGAGCCGCCGTTTCCCCGATTAGCGCCCACCCATTGGCTGCAAGGGAGAGTCCTGCAATGGTAATCGACGCAATAAATATTCTGTTAGAAGCCATCCGTTGGATCATCGAATGCTGTAATCTAGACCAATTGCAAGCGGTGAGTAAATGAGTTTCAGTTGCAGTTAATGCCGAGTGAAGGAATGGAAACGTGGAGGGCTAAATTTCTAAATGCGCTGCAGTGCGCCTAAGAATTATTATTCCGTGATTGCAGTAACTAGAATTTTTTCGCCCGTTGAATCTAGGAGAATGGTTTCCGCCGAAAGGGTTTCCCCATTGAATTCAAGCGTCAGTTCTCCAGAATCACGGTAATCAATTTGCTGTAGATACCTTGAGATCAACAGTCCTTTTTTCGCTTTGGGGGCAAGAAGGTCGAAATATGAAATGTCCGCTGTATAGGGGCCATGGAGTGAAAATCGATTCCTAGCCGCATCGTTTAAATACAAAATCCGACCTTCCAAGTTTGAAGTTATAATTGGGCGTGGAAAGCGAGAAAGAATTTCGAGGATTTCATCATGGCTCTTTCTGAATCTCGAAAGCGTCAGACTGAAGAGCGTGCAAAATCCTGCCGCGATTCCAAAAGTCAGAGTTCTGGTGAATGAAGACGGAGTCCATGGATGCGACTGAAGTGCCTCATGGTTCAGATACTGATGGACGTGCGGGTTGAAGAATATCCCTGCAACCAAGAGCCAGTAAACGCTCCCCCACAGAAGCATCCATTGCGGACGAAGAAAAAAAGCCATCCCCATCAATCCCAGCAAACAAAGCGAGGGGGTGACCGTGGACGAAGGAATCAAGTGATCGGCAACCACAACCAAGATGAGATAAAGCGGTGGAACTCCCCTCTCAACCATAGAAGCAAAGCGGCCTTTCCGTTTAACTCGTGAGATTTGGCGACCAAGCATCTTCGCGTATCGTGTCATTCAAGTGGCGGTTCGGAAGATTCAGTATATCGATCTTTATTACGTGACATAGAAAATTCATCCGAAGTTTGCGTGCCTAATCATTGAGAACACCTCTATCGGCATCATGAATTGTTGATATTCCGCTCTTTTCGACAAGCACTGAAACAACTGCCAAAAACCCAAGTGCGATCAATACTAGAATGAGAATCACTACGAGGATCTTGATGAAGTTCAGCAGGTGGTTGCCCATGACTCCAGAATACGACATGTGCTGCCATTTCCAGTATCCCAATCAACGATGAAATTGATGCTGAACGGTTGTGATCGATCATTGATCCCAAGTCCGAGGTCGCGCCTCATCCTTTGAGGATTGCCTTGGCGCCAATCCCTTATTCCCCTCTAACCCTTTTTTTTCTTACTAATTTTACCATCCAGAATTTCGAAAATCGACACTGTTTACACAATTCAGGATAATCCCCATTGGGCATACTGTTTATTCAGCTTCTTGTCGTTGAGCATTGAAACTGCGAGTCAATTAACCGCTGAACATTCGAGTTTCTGACCGGTGATTTGTCGAGTTCCCTATATTTGTACGGCCCCTTCACCGCAATCGCTATCTGCTAGAATACCTTCGTTTTTTAAATTTTAACCGGTGAATTGGCTAGTCCCGTTGGAGAGCGTTACAGTGTAACTCGCCGATTCAGTGGTTAAAACTCGCAGATTACCTGACCATGGTACTCGCAGATTCACTGATCACTGACACACAATCTGGCACATATGGATATTGACCCCGGCGGGAATCGAACCCACATCAAAGGTTTAGGAAACCTCTATTCTATCCGTTGAACTACGGGGTCTGTTGATTATAAGCAACTTACAGAGAAAAAACTTATCAAAAAACAAGAAATGAGAGCTTGTCTTTGAAGTTCCATAAAGTGCAGCGATGTCTTTTAGCGGTTAAAGCACGCTTTTGCAACTGCTCATAGTATTCATCAGAAATAGATAAACCCACGTGAATAGAGCCCGACTCTGAGCCTGCAAAGAAGTGATACGATCAGAAAACGAAGCGAGGGAACTTTTTTCCAGCCTGGAATATTCAGTGGGTTGTTTTCCCCACAGACTTAAGGAAATGCTGATCCAGTATGTTGAGCCTGAGCGTTAAGCAAAACCTTCTCATGAAGAGTCTTCACCTAATACCTCTGAGCATTATTTTTTATCGGCTCCATTTTATTACCACCAATAGTATTCTCAAGAATCGAGTCTAACCTCGTTATTTGAACGGCTACTTTATAAATATATACGGATGCGAGATCCCAAGTAGAATTCACTTGATACCCAGAACATAATAGCCGTAAGTAACTTAACTATGAGCTTATACAACATTACTAGCGACTCCCTGCGTTCCCTTATCAAACTCACTGAAAAGAAGGATTCCATCTTGGCCGAAATCAGCAATATCGAGGCAGAAATCTCCTCGTTCCTGACAGGAAAACCTGCACCTGTAAAAAAGAGCAAGACCGTTCCTTCCAAGAAGACCCCCAAGGCTAAGAAGGTTCCTGCCAAGAGCACTTCTTCAAAGCGTGGCCGGCGGGGTGGGTTAGGAAATAAGATCGTAGCCGCGCTGGAAGCTGCGGGAGAGGACGGTGTAAAAGTTGTTGACCTAGCCCAGAAGCTCAAGGTAAAGGCAGGTAACCTCCACGTCTGGTTTGCCACGACAGGCAAAAAGAACGCTGCGATCAAAAAGGTTGGTAAAGGGCAGTACCGGCTTTTCAAGAAATAGTTTTTCTCCGGGGGAATGGACTGAGAAAGTGACCGGTCATCTTTGAATATGATGATGAGCATGCGTCTGAGCTGTTTCGAAGGTAGAAGCCCCGATTCCTACAATTCCGACATTTAAGTGAATTCTATCGCCGCTCCCATGAAAGTGAGCAAGGTGCGGCTATTATAAATAGACTGGCAACCAAAACTACCCTGTGAAGCAATCTCTCACAGGGAAATTTTGCGTCTCCCCTTCACCAATAGCCCTCCTTCAGGCAGAAAACCAACCGTATCGCCCATTCTGAACTGGTAGAGAATCTCTGCGGAAACAGGGCGGCAATTAAGTTGGAGGCGAAGAGTTGGACACAGTCATCCCTAAAAAATCCACTCATCAAATCTCAGCGCAGGGCCGCCAAGACGGATGCTAGAGATACTCCAAATACAACTTGGAAAAGTTTGAAGGCGCTTGATGGACTGTCATCCTCGGGAAATTTAATTCTTTCCTCCTCCACTAGAGCTTTAGACTCTAGGGAGAAAGTATCGTTCACATAAGTTGACTTCTGAGACGACCCCCTGACAGCAATACGGTAAATCTCTCACATCAGGTCATTCCTTGGCTAAGCGAACAAACTCTTAAACTCAGAATGCCTGGCTAATATCCGTCTTGGCATTTCCCCTTGAACAGTACTGGTGTTGTCCATCTAAGCTGGACATTCCATTTTCAATTCTCAGAGTAGGGATAGACCCCATTGAGGAAACTTTACTTCATCATACTCTTGGCCTCCTTGAGAGATTATCCGATATCCAATTCATGATAATGCCAGAACAGGAGGCAAGTGCTCCTACCATCGACGAGCCTCAATCCAATATGACGGTTCGCGTTGGTTGTCGGCTTACTTATCAGACGATTCATCCTGCGCCCATTCTGCTCCTTGTTCGACCGATGTTGGAAAGCCAGCAAGTCATTGTGCAAGAGCTACTAACCTTCCCAGCCAAGAATGGGGCCGAGGAATTTCAGGATACCCACGGAAACTCATCATACCGCTGGGTACTGCAGCCGGGTGAAACAACTATAGAGCACGAAGCGCTGGTTGAGGTTTCCTCAAAACCCGACGATTTTAATCAAAAGTCCTATTCGGTTCCGGTTGAGAATATCCCCTCGCCCATCCTTCGTTACACCCTCCCAAGCCGTTACTGCGATTCAGATAAGATGCTCCTTTTTGCGATCAACCAATTTGGATTTCTGGCTAACGGGAGGGATCGGGTTATAGCGATTTGCAACTGGGTACAGAGTAATATCCGTTATGTTACTTGTTCCGGGCGCCCTGACCTCTCGGCATCGGAAGTCATGGCGCGAGGTTATGGCGTATGTCGCGACTTTGCCCACGTTGCAATTGCGTTATGCCGCGCGCTGAACCTGCCAACTCGCTATGTCACAGGCCATTTGCCAGATATCGGCTGCTTCGATCCGGGAAGCGCGATGGATTTTCATGCCTATTTTGAGGTATATCTGGAGCACCAATGGTGCACCTTCGATGCCCGCTTTAATACGCCGAGGATAGGGCGTGTCAAAATCGCCCATGGTCTTGATGCCGTTGATACGGCCTTTTCAACGACCTATGGGGAAGCCCATCTCACTTCCTTCTACGTGTGGGCATATCAGGTCGATCCGAGTGTTGTGTTCTTGGGTGACCCGATCGATTTGTCGAAACGACTCGATGGCACCCCTACCATTCGATTTAGTTAAAATTTGATCGGCCATGAAAATTCACGTTCACCATCGGACGAGTTATCATTACGCAGAAGCTGTGTCATTTGGACAACATCATCTGAGGATGAGGCCCCGTGAAAGTCATAGCCTTCGTCTCCAAACAAGTTCATTTGAGATATCACCCTCATTTCAACTGCGATGGATCCGTGACACGTATGAAAACAACATTGGATTGGTTGACCTTTTAGAGGATGCAAAGGAAATCGTATTTGATTGCAACTTCATCGTGCAGATCTTGGAAAGAAATCCCTTTGATTTCGTCCTTGCGCCAGAAGTGACGGAGTATCCTTTTTTCTATGAACACGAGCTTTTCTCAGAGATTCATCCTCTAAGCCGCACCATCTATGCTAGGGATACAGAGCGTTTGCGCAACTGGTTGGACAGATTCTGGTCTCCCGGCAAGATTGTCGACACTCTAGGACTTCTTCAGGAGTTAAATTTATATATATACCGCTCATTTAAATATCAGCGGAGGGAAAGCAAGGGTGTCCAATCACCCGCAGAGACATTGAAATCCAAAAGTGGTTCGTGTCGGGATTTCGCAACCCTTTTTATCGAGTCATGTAGATCCCTCGGACTGGCAGCCCGCTTTGTGAGTGGATATCTATATTCTCAAANNACAGAGGTTTATCTACCGGGGGCCGGCTGGATTGGCTTTGATCCAAGTTGGGGCGTTTTGGCTGATTCACACTATATCCCTGTGGCTGTCTCGAGACACTCCGAGCATGCGCCCCCTATTTCAGGTTCTTATTTTGGCAGTTCCAAAAATTTTTTAAAATCAGAGGTTGATCTTTATGTGACGCGGGTTTCCGAGGTGCTCACTTAGAAAAATCCCACTTGATGGATTCTTGATTTGCATTGGTTAGTTGCTGGGGAGTTGGGGTTTGGGCGGCTTCACTGGAAATCGTTCCCGTGGAATTCTCTGGATTCGTCGCCAATTGACTCTTGTTCTCGCTGCTTGAACTCTCCATCTGCAACTTCCTAATGTATCTGCCAAGCAATTGTTCTTTAAGTTGCCGATTCAACTCCTCTTCTTCCAGTTCATCTTTCCTTTGTTGCAGGTCTCGATTGCTTTTCTCCAATCGCGCAAGCCTCGCCTTTTCTTCACTCACTCTTCGTTNNATTAATTTTTGACTCAAAATCCGCTCTGTCTCACTTTTTTGAAAATCATTCAGTTGTTGTGTGTAAGAGGGCTGCTGCATGCCATTTGTCGTAGTCAACTGAGCCAGCCATGGATCTGTATTAGTCTGTGCAACGAGGGGCAATGCCACGATTAGCAGAAAAACTGTTTCAAGAAACGTGACGGATGTTTTCAACAGCTGTTCCCTTTGATCCCAAATTTAATTAAATTTCGCCAGAAGAGCACGGATTGATACAAGCAGGATATTATCCTTTGTAGCGTCAAAAGCGTGGCGGGCGGGATACAATGGATAAAAGACCGGATAGGCAAGGCGATATCCCCATGCCCCCTGATTCTCGGCGAGTTCCGTCATAAGCGCGGCGCGGTCGGAGGTATCCATTTCCTCGACATAGGAGATGACCTCCGGTGAGTTTTTGGTACCAAAGGTTGTCGGCAGCTCCACTATTAATGGAACATGCTGTTTGAAACGAAGCATGTCGATCTGTCGTCGATTGACCTTCAGATCCCAAGCCCGGATGACGATGAAATCCATCCCCTCCGGAATTAGGGACAAAGGTCCGTCATATCCGACCATCTGCCCCGCTGCGTGTGCGGCTGCAACTCCCTCTTCAAAAACCTCCGGTGCGACGGCAACCGTATCAGGGTCGACATAAAAAGTCCAGGCATCGGGATGAATCAACGCTGTAAACTCCTTCATCCGCCTCACAAATACCTCGCTGGAGTGTTCATCCCCTGCATTGATTAGAACGTCAAAGCGGCAGCTCTTATTGGCCGCTAGCACAGCCGAACGAACAGTTGAGAATGCCTCGACCTCGGCATTGGAAAGAACACCATGGTCAGGAAGGCGGATCAGTCCCGTGATAAAACTCGGTTGAAGAGAAGCAAGTGTCCTGGCCGCCGTCACAGGAGTCTGTGAATTCCCATCTAGTGTCCATGTGCCGTCATGAAAAAGACGGGCCTGCACCACTCGTTGAAATATCGCCTTAGGGGAGGCTTTCAGCTCGTTTTGGGAAAGGGGTTGATTGATCGGTTCGGATTCAGAATTCGTAAGGGCGTCCGGATCCTGCGCCTTGCCCCCTCCTGCTGCACCTAGCAAACCGGAAGCAAGCAGGTTAATCAGAAACAGGGATAAAATCCTCACCTCTCCTTACTCGCAGAAGCAGGGTGAGATGCCAATGCTCGAAAAAGATCGTTTTGATTTCCGATTATCTAGCATCGTCCGGCTGCCGGGAATCGCTGCGGAATGGTGCTGCCGGAAGCCCTTCCTTGTTATAGAGATTTCCTGACGGAAAACCCCTCCAATTGTAACGTACCTCCCTAGGATAAGGAACTGCATCGCTGGAGAGAATGACGTCATCGCCTTCGATCCGCCCTGTTGCTGGAAACCATTTCCCTCCAGTCCCTGCGAGGGCAAATCCCCTGAGATTCGGGGCCAGCCCCTTGAATTGTGTGAGGAAGGAGTGATTAGCGTCGGCATCGGCTTCACTAATGGTGCTATCCTCAGGGGAATTCGTATCGGCAATTTGGAATGGCGAGATACCAAGCGTCAGGCCGCTGCCGACGGAATCAAAAGTTACCCGGACTTTACCACCCTCAATCTTCATTCCTCGATAGATCGGCCCGGAATCGACAATATCTTCGCCATAGATCCGCCTGCGGGCTAGATATGCCAGTCTGCGTCCCACATCGAGCTTGTCGGGTGGCCGGCGTTCATCCGACATCCCTAGATCCGTCGCCACCGCCATCCCGGTATTGGGGAGTGACAGCGCACAGGCCATCCCCTCTCGCAGCCAGGGCAGACCGCGACCCGGCAACTGGTTCTCTCCATAAAAGGACTCCACCACGGGACCATCCCCTCCGCCAAATCCAGCAGGCAGCACGAAGTAAAAAGCAAAGGGACCCTCTCCCCACTGTTTTCTCCAATCCCGGATCAGACGCACCAGGAGGCGACGATATTCCAGGGCCCCAAGTCCTTCATCCGATTCCCCTTGATACCAGAGCACCCCCGTTATTGCATACGGTATCAACGGGGCGATCATGTTGTTGAAGAGCGAAGATGGCGTATTTGCAGAAACCTCCATGGCATCGGGTAGGGAGTTTTCCGCCGAATGAATTGCTTGCGCCAACTCTACTAGGTGATTTGAAAAAGCCGGACGCTCCGCTAAGCCCTGACGGCTGATCCATGACGGAGCGGATGAATCGTCCGCAGTACACTGGATCATCCCTATCGGCAGGTGATCAGCGCTCATGACATCCCGGGCGAAGAAATAGCCGACTGCAGAAAAGGATGCGACTGTCTCTGGCGTGCAGACAATCCAGCTCCCGGACCCATGGGTATCCGGAGTCAAGGATGGCTGATTTGTTCCGACGAAAAAGCGCAACGAGGGGTCGGACATCGCCTGCGGCGTATCTTTTCCTCCTGTGGCATCCGAGAGAGGGAAGCTCATGTTCCCCTCACCCGCGCATATCCAGACATCACCGAGGAGTACATCCTGAATTTCGATGCGATTACGTCCTTCCACAATCAGGGTCTCGGGGGTGGAGGAAGCAGTCAACGGTCGGAGGGTCACACGCCAGTTACCGACCCCGTTCGCCGTTGCTTGTGCAAATTGCCCTGCTATCAACACCCGAACATGCTCACCCGGATCCGCCTTGCCCCAGATTGGCAATGTTACGTCACGCTGAAGAACCATGTGATCCCCAAAGATGGCAGGAAGAGTCACATCGGCATGAGTGTCCGACAAAAAAACACCCATAATCAGACCCACTGTGAAAACTTCGAAAAGTCGCACAGGGGAGACCATAATAAGACCCGCTCGGGAAAAGATGTGAACTAGTAGCCCGGGCCGCTCTCTTTTCTTGGCCCCTTGGCGAACTTTGAGGGCTTCCCTTTGGCGAATCCCTTTTTAAATGCTGGCTTAAACCCTGGTTCCGGCGCTTGAAAACGCTCCTTTTTGAAGCCCTTCGGCTTGGCAAAGCCTTCCTGCGGTTCAAGCTGGGTGGGCAACTCCACAGGTTTTCCTCCAGAACCTCCCTGCTCGCTACCCTGACCCAACAGGAGTGAAAAAAGTGCAGAGCAGACCTCGGTTGCCTGAAATCCCTCTTCCATAAGACGATCGGTGAACTGCATCTGATCACTGAATTTTCCTGAGCTCAGCAGATCACGGACTTTCTCCAGCATCAGCTCGGAGCGGCGTCCCTCGACCTCACCTGGCGTCGGAATCGTTCCCTTGCGGATGCGAGAATGAGTGAAACGCTCCAGATACTGGATCTTGTAAATATCCCGCCCACTCACAAAGGTAGCTGCCATCCCATTGCGTCCTGCTCGCCCCGTACGCCCGATGCGGTGGACATAATCCTCCGGATCGTGAGGTAGATCATAGTTAATTACGATTTCTAGATCCTCGACATCAATACCTCGTGCAGCCACATCGGTGGCGACGAGGAACTCGAATTCGGAATTTTTGAACTTACCCATTACGCGAGTTCGCTGGGCCTGTGTGATGCCACCATGCAGCCGATCGGCTGAGAACCCTTGGGCGAGCAGCGCATCGGCCAGTTCATCCACCATGCGCTGCGTATTGCAGAAAATAATGCCAAGTCGGAAGCCGTGAAAATCGACCAACCGGATCAGCGACTGGGTCTTACCACGAGGCGGAACCTCGTAAAACCATTGGTCGATAGCTGGCGCAGCCACATCCTTGCGCTCTATAGCAACCGTCTTTGCATCGCGCGAATAGCGGCTGATGAGTTGTTTGATCGGGCCTGAGAGGGTGGCTGAGAAAAATACGGTCTGCCGTGCCTCGGGAGTGGCATCCAGAATCTTCTGAATGTCGTCGCGAAAGCCCATGTCGAGCATCCGGTCGGCTTCATCCAGAATCGCCACCTTGAGCTGATCGAGTTTCAGCGTTCCACGTTCCAGATGGTCGATGATGCGACCTGGAGTCCCGATGACAATCTGGACTCCCTTCTTGAGTTCAAATAGCTGGCGATCATACGAGGCTCCTCCATAGATCGGCACGGAATGGATGGAGCGTTTGAAAGCCGTGAGTTGGTGGACTTCATTGGCAACCTGCTCTGCAAGCTCTCGAGTCGGGCAGAGAATCAGTACCTGGACAGCCTTGCTGGCGGGATCGATTTTCTCGATGGCGGGGATGGCAAAGGCCCCTGTCTTGCCTGAACCCGTCTGGGATTGGCCTACTAGGTCGGCTCCGGAGAGGAGCACCGGAATTGCAGCGGATTGGATCGGCGTTGCCTCTTCAAAACCGAGCTGGGCGACGGCTTTGAGCATTTCGGGTGAGAGACCCAGTCCCTCGAATCGTTGTTTTTCCATGTAAGCTGTAGACTCTACGCTTGGAATCAGCTTCCGTCACCTCTCATTGTCTTGCGCCCCATTGGCTGGCCTGGTCACAAATCATTTATTGGTTTTGTCATAGGGCTATTCGAAATGGCATGGATAGTCGGTGAATTTATCCGCCACCACCCCGGAGCACCTCGATGTCGTGGTGATCGGTGGTGGAGCGGCGGGTCTGTTCTGTGCCATGACGGCAGGACAACGGGGTAGACGGGTATTGCTTCTGGAACATAACGAGCGCGTAGGAAAAAAGATCGAAATATCCGGAGGGGGTCGCTGTAACTTCACCAATATTCATGCCACCTCTGAGAACTATCTCTCGGGAAACCGCGATTTCTGCAAATCGGCACTTGCCCGCTACACCCCTTGGGATTTCATCGCTTTGGTGGAAAAACATGGGATCTCCTACCATGAGAAAAAGCTCGGACAGCAGTTCTGCGACGGGAGTTCTCGTCAGATCATCACGATGCTGGGTGAGGAGTGCTCTGAAGCAGGCGTTCGCATTCTTTCCGGATGCCGGGTGACCCGAATTGAAAAAAACGTCCGCTTCACTCTGCTAACCTCCCGGGGAAAGTTCACCGCTGATGCCCTGGTGATCGCCACGGGCGGACTTTCCTTTGCCAAGCTCGGAGCAACTGGTTTCGGCTATGAGATCGCGGAGCAGTTCGGAATCAAAAGAGCTCACCTCCGTCCCGGACTTGTCCCTCTCACCTATCTTCCAGGGCAACAGGCTTTTTACCAAAGCCTCGCAGGGGTGGCCCTGCCGGTGAGGGTCCGTCACAACGGCACAGCCTTTGAAGAGGCCCTGCTCTTTACACACCGGGGGGTGAGTGGTCCGGCCATTCTCCAGATTTCATCCTTTTGGAAAGAGGGGGATTCGTTATCCTTGGATCTCCTGCCAGAGAGGGAACAGGCGGATACCTTCGCTTCAGCGGCACGGAGTGGGCAAACACCGCTCCAGATTCTCGGGAAGCTCTGGCCACGACGCTTTGCAGAGACCTGGTGTGCCCGCTATGGAGAGGGACTGATGGAAAAACCTCTTGCTCAATTTTCCAGGTCAGAGCTCGCCGCATTTACTGAGATCCTCCATGGATGGAAGGAATCCTTTGCCTCAACAGAGGGTTATCCCAAAGCTGAAGTCACCCTCGGCGGCATCGATACGGGAGAACTCTCTTCTAGGACGCTGGAGGCTCGCAAAGTTCCAGGCCTCTACTTCATCGGCGAGGTGGTTGACGTCACAGGATGGCTAGGCGGATACAACTTTCAATGGGCATGGTCCAGCGCTCATGCAGCGGGATCGGTTGTGTAGGTATGCAGCGCAATAGCTACCGCTTCCTTTGAATCGATTCCACTCCTTGTTTTTAAATGCTGCTTTCACCAGATTCACTCCATGCGCCGCCGCAACCCTCATAAAACCACTGATCCATATCGAGAGACCGAGGAAGCATTGGCACTCGTGCGCAAGGTCTATGATGATCTGTCGGCCAATCCCCCTCCGAGGAACTGCACGCTTCTAACGGAATGCTGCCAATTTCAGATTACAGGAAAGACACCGATGCTGACAAAAGGGGAGGCGCTGGTCGCCGCCAAAGCGGTACGTGCGGCGGGGAGAAAGGAATTGCCAGAGCGCACTGACGGAGCCTGCCCTCTACTCCATCCCTTCACTGGACGATGCATGATATATCAGGGACGCCCCTTCGGATGCAGGACTCATTTCTGTGAGGGAGCCGGTGGTCCCTATGAGCGCCGTGAGGTGATCGACCTAATCCGCCGTCTGGAGGAAGTGGACGAGCGCCTTGGCGGCGACGGCCCACGGGAAATCACAGCCGCCATTGCCGGTGCGCTTGAGGAAATAAGATAGTAAACGATGATGCTAGAACCTGAAATGACTCGGCACGCTTCTTCCTTCACCTAATTCTCTCCAGAATAATCAAATTCATGGAACGCAGACCCGATACAGCACTTATTCTCATCGGCCATGGATCGACGACCAATCCCGATTCGAGCGAGCCAAATCACTTGCTTGCCGATGCGATCCGCGCCCGGGGAATCTTTAAGGAAGTTCATTGCGGCTTCTGGAAAGAGGAACCCTCCATGCGAGAAATCCTGCACACGCTTTCCTCGCCCAAAGTTTACGTCGTGCCCAATTTCATAAGCGAGGGGTATTTCACCCAGACGGTGATCCCTCGCGAGCTGGAGTTGGAGGGGACGTTCACCCGACGCAACGGCATGACTGTTCGCTACTGTGAGCCTGTTGGCAATCACCCCTCCATGACCTCCGTGCTGCTCAAGCGCGCAGGGGAGATTGCGTCTGAAATCCCTCCCGCAGAGACGAGCCTGCTGATTGTCGGGCATGGCACTAATCTTAATGACAACTCGGCCAAGGCGGCCAAGACACAGGTTGCCCATCTCTCCGCTCTGAATCTCTATGCGGAAGTCCTCCCCGCCTATATGGAGGAGGCGCCTCTGATCAGTGATTGGGACAAAATGACGAGCCAGGAGAACGTCGTCGTGCTTCCTTTCTTTATCAGCGATGGTCTACACAGCTATCAGGATATTCCCGTCCTACTCGGTATTCGCGAGCAGATTGGCCCAGCCGCAAGCCAGTCGGCGGTCTTCAGTAGGAATCCGCACGCCCTCCGAGGCAAAAACCTCTATTATGGGAGCGCGATCGGCACCGATCCAATGATGGCCGAGGTCATTCTGGATCAGGTGATTGCCTTTGATAAGGCCTTCCCGATGACTTAGAGAAGCAACTGCACTGCACGCTTCCCCCATGATCCTCCGCAGGGAAATTTATTTGATCCAGTTGCTCTTTGTCATAAGCCTAGAGAGTTGTCCGAGCGGGGTTGCAGCCGATCCTGCGCCGCCTAATTTCTATCCCCCGGCGCAGCCCTCAGTGGAAAGCCAGTCCCACATCGACTCCCGCGTGGAGAAACTACTTTCGCAACTCACTCTAGATGAGAAGATCAGCCTCCTCGCGGGTGACCCCGCTGATGGCATGTCCACGGTGGCGATTCCGCGACTGGGCATTCCCAAACTCATCATGGCCGATGGACCTCAGGGAGTGCGCGCCCACGGCCCGGCCTGCTCCTTTCCAAGCGGAGTTGCACTCGCTGCAACATGGGATACCAACCTTGCGTCACTTTATGGACAGGCGTTGGGTCGCGAGGCACGGGCACGGGGAATTCATATCCAACTGGCACCGGGAGTGAATATTGCCCGCACACCTTTAAACGGACGAAACTTTGAATACTTCGGCGAAGATCCCTTCCTTGCCGGCAAGATGGCTGCCGCCTGGATAAGGGGTCTTCAGAGCCAGGGGGTGGCGGCCACGGTGAAACACTTCGTCGGCAATGATGAGGAGTGGCGCCGGATGGAAATCGAATCAATCATGGACGAGCAGACGCTGCGTGAAATTTATCTTAGACCCTTCCAGAGCGCTGTGGAGGAGGGGGGCGTCTGGGCTGTCATGTCGGCTTATAACAAGCTCAATGGTTCCCCGAGCACGGCCAATGCCCACTTGCAAGAGGAGATTCTCAAAGGGGAGTGGTCATTCCCAGGCATCGTCATGTCGGACTGGTGGGCAACTCAATCCGTCGATGCCATCACCAAGGGGCTCGATCTCGAAATGCCGATTCCCTATCAGGTCACCAAGGAGAGTGTCTCTGATGCTTTGGCGGACAAATCGCTCACCACCGATCGGATTGACGATTCCGTGCGGAGGTTGCTTCGCATGATGATCTCAATGGGTTTTCTTGACCGCCCCCAGAAAGTCGACGATCTCCCTCTTGATTCTCCAGTAAATGACGCGCTGGCTCTTGATGTCGCGATCAAATCCATTGTACTCCTAAAGAACTCGCCCGTCCTGCTACCGCTTGACAGAAACCATCTGCAGCGCGTCGTAGTCTATGGCCCCAATGCTCAGGACACACCCACAGTCGGCGGTGGAAGCGGGGGCGTGGTACCATTCCGAAAAGTCAGTTTTCTTGAAGGTATCCGAATGGCTGTCCCGCAAGGAACGGAAGTTTTTTATGCGCCGATGCCGATCTCCGAGGGCTTTTCCCTCTCGAAGTTCCTCGACTTTACAATCCCGATACCACTGCCCCCGAGGATCATCAATATTCATCGTCTAATCAGCGTTTCGGATGAGTCGATGAGCAGAGATGTATCCTCGCAGCAGAAGTACATCTCCCTTATGTGGGACTCGCATAACCCTCCCCCCGATATTCCAAAAGGCCACGAGGGGAGGGTCGTATGGGATGCTGTGATTGAGCTTCCCGAGACGGGAAACTATGAACTTCAAGCTGAGGGACATCCAGAAATCCGTCTTGATGGCAACGAACTTGGAAATCCTGAAAGCTATGTCCTGAGTGGGCAGAAGGGCCAGCACATCCCCTTGCATGTAACCGCAAGCGAAGTAGGACGGGGAAGCCGTCATGTCTCCGTGCAAATTGCTCCGGTACCAGCGGAAGCAACGGGCCTTTTCCCTGCAAGGGGGGCCGACGCGGCCGTTGTGTGCGTGGGACTGAATCCCGAAGTAGAGGGTGAGGGCTATGACAGGGGCTTCTCCCTTCCCCTCGATCAGCAGAATCTCATCAAAGAAGTCGCAGCAGCAAATCCCCATACCATCGTTGTCCTGAGTGGGGGGGGCGCCGTTGATATGAGACCCTGGATAGAGAATGTTCCGGCAGTTCTACAAACCTGGTATCTCGGCCAGAACGCCGGAACCGCCCTCGCCGCCATTCTCTTCGGAGACGAGAATCCATCGGGGCATCTCCCCTCCACCTTCGATCGCAGTGTCGACGACAATCCGGCCTATCATCATTATCCTGGCGAATTTCCAGAGGGACAGAGCTGGCCGGTTGTGAACTATCAAGAGGGCATTTTCTACGGCTACCGTGGTTACGACCGGGCGGGAACAAATCCTCTCTTCGCTTTCGGATATGGCCTCAGCTACTCAGCTTTTGCATTGTCGGATTTGACTGTAAACCCTCTCCCCTCGGGAGATGGCTATTCNNTGAAGGGATTTCAACGGGTGGAACTTGGAGCCGGAGAGACCCGGTCGGTCACAATTATCATCCCTCTCGAATCACTCCTTTACTGGCAACCCACAAAGAAAAAGTGGGTTCATCCCGAGGGAATGATGAACATCGAGGCCGGCTTCTCGGAACGCGACATTCTTCAGCAAGTCACACTTCCTCCACTTTCAAAAGATACTTTAAGTGACGAAAATGTAACAATCTTGGCGTCGAAACATGCTCCCCCAGCAACAACAAAT
>PLEU01000066.1 GCA_003136515.1 Spartobacteria bacterium | reverse complement strand
CGGCGAAGATTGGGGAAAGGATTCCGCGCTGGTTCCGGAAGACAGGTCGCCTCTCCCCTCCCTGTTTTCCCGCAAAAACCGCATAAATAAAGGCTTAGGGCCGGTTCTCAAGGCCAAAATCTTCATTCTATCGGATTTAGCTGTAAACGACTGAAAGCAAGTAGGTTAGCCTCGTCCCTGGCCACTCCAGAGCTACCGTCTCAAAGCCATATTGTACCGCAGGTGTCAAGCTTGATTGGTATCTGGCGGGCTATCTAGCGCATCGTGAGGGAATGGGCTGTCATGCAAACTAAGGTTTGAAGACATACATGCTCGGTACTCTGCGATGGAGAGGATAACAGCACACTCGACGCCATCGCGGGTGATGATCTGTGGACCCTTCGTCTGGGCATCTCGGATTACCTCGCTGAGGCGGCGCTTTGCTTGGTGAAATTCCCAGGTGGCCATTAGTTGAATACCCGTAATCTCGTTCGGTGGTACCCGTAGTCATACTACGGGAAACTTGGCTTCATGATCAACAGCCCTAGCCCCGCAGCGCCGACACTCAGAGAACTCTTTGGGCGACGTGTTCAGGCATTGCGAAGGTCGAGCGGAATGACCCAAGAGGCTCTGGCCGAAAGGATCGGCATTTCCATCGACTTTCTAAGCTTGGTCGAAAGGGGGCGAAATTCACCCTCATTCGATATTCTCGAGCAGTTTGGACGCGCCTTCGACTTGCCGGTATCCGACCTCTTCAAATTTGCGGAGGTTGAAGATGAAGGTAAATAGGACGTTCGTCATTGTTGATCGAGACGAAATGAGCAAAAACACCGAATGGGCGGATGCCCATGATGCAATTTGCTCTGCAATAAACAAGGTTTCATGGCCACCGGACGAATCCAGCGGGCTCTTTAAGCTTACGAGAATCATTACCCTCAAGGAGGGTAAGACCTACGTCGATCTAAAGGAAAAAGAAGCAACTTGGAACAAGCCTCTGAAACATTTCCGGAATGGTGTTGTACCTTTGCGGCGCGCGTTCAGGAGCAGGATGGAGGAAACTCTCGATTGGAAGTCAGAAGAACCTCTGAGCCTCACTCAATATTTTGAGGAGTCAAGAAAGGCAACTGGAACGGCGAAGATTTGTTTGTACCCATCCGGTGAAGCAGTCACCGAGGCGATGCATGAAGGGCTTGGAGAATTTGACTTTTGGTTCAAGAGTGAGAGTGGCTTAAGAGTGGTGGTTGAATGGGAGACGGGAAACGTATCCTCTTCTCATAGATCTTTGAACAAAATGTGCCTTGCACTGATCGGAGGATTGGTCGACGCGGCGGTGCTCATTGTTCCGTCTCGCGATCTCGCCACTCATCTGACAGATCGTATTGGCAACATCAAAGAGCTTCAGCCGTACTTCTACTTCTGGCAGCACTCTGGGACCCAAATCAAGCGAGGTCTATTGGCAGTCATTGAAGTCGAACACGACATGATCGTCAATTCGACTGATCTAAGGGACTTGATTCCATCGGGCCAAGATGGCAATGCAGACAAGAAGCCCATCAAGAGATCAGTCAAGAAACGAGATAAAGACAAGGCGTCAACTAAGAAGAAGGCAAAAAAGAGAGACGCATAGGTTCTGCTGGCTCACACGTATGATTTAGACGCCTCGTTCCCGACTTCCACTCCGGGTCACAGCCATTTGCGAGATCCAGCAGACGCATGCGTGCCGGTTCGCAGTCCCCGATATCGCCGCATACCCAAGAGCGGCCAGCTTTCTCGGCGACGTAAGCAGTCGTGCCTCCACCAGCGAAGGGATCGCACACGACATCGCCAGGGTTCGTAGTCAGTCTAATAATTCTTTCCAAAAGAACTGGAGCAAGTTCATTAGCTCCACGGTATTTGTACTTCTTATGGCGTACTGGCGGTACATCTGTCCACACGTCTCCAAGGTTCAGTCCTTTTGGATTTAGGAACTTCTTGTGACCACCGTAGTCCTTTATGTCTTTGCCACAATGTCGGCAGGTCCTTATAGGCACCCTAACGGCATCTCGGTCAAATACACGGGGCCTGTCTCCTTTTATGAAATACAGCATCCCGTAATGGCTCGTAGACAACCTGCCCTGGATGGGGAGACTGTGGGCCTTTTCAATAGCAATCCAGTGCTTAAAGGTGAGCCCGGGTTGAGACATTAGGAATGTTCCCAGTGGCATAAGCCATTTAGGCAAGTTGTAAACGAAAATTGCACCACCCGGGGAAACGACGCGGGTGGCTTCCGCCAACCATTGGCGACACCATTCCAAGTAGCCTTCCGCTGAACGGCTATCGCTTGATTCTGGGCCGTATTTCTTATTCAAGTTGAAAGGCGGATCGGCAAAAAACGTAGCAACCGATTCGTCCGTGATCGACCTTAAGAGATCGAGACAATCCGAACGAAAAAGCATACCGAGTTCTGACTTGTACACAGGTTCCATGCCGGAATCAGATTACGGCACAGAGTCTCCCAAGTCCAGTATTATTTTCGCTCTATCTTCGTATGTTGTCGCGCGTATGAGTGCTCCTTGGCGTAATGGGAAGGATCAGGAAGTTCTCATTTACGAACAGAAAACATGCGGTGCCGGTCTCTGTAGGATCACAGATAGCTCAGACACCTACCCCGGGAGCGCCCCCACTAGATGTGAAGTTTCAATAGGTTGTCC
>PLEU01000209.1 GCA_003136515.1 Spartobacteria bacterium | reverse complement strand
ACCCCGAAGGCTACCGCAAGGCCCTGCGCCTGATGCGCATGGCCGAAAAATTTTCCCTTCCAGTGGTCTGCATTATCGATACTCCCGGTGCTTATCCGGGCGTCGGTGCCGAGGAGCGGCATATAGCAGAAGCAATCGCTGTCAATCTGCGGGAAATGATGCTGCTTAAAACCCGTATCATCGCAGTGGTCATAGGTGAAGGCGGGAGTGGAGGAGCCCTTGGAATTGGCGTGGCCGACCGTGTTCTCATGCTCGAAAACGCCTATTACTCAGTCATCTCTCCCGAGGGCTGCGCGGCCATCCTTTGGAAGCACCGCAAGCACGCACCGGAGGCGGCGGCAGCTTTGAAACTCACGGCCGACGATCTTCAGGAACTGGGTCTCATTGATGGGGTGATCGCAGAACCGATGGGGGGAGCTCATCGTGACCGTACTGCAATTTGCAGCACTGTGACTGAAACAATCACCTCCACACTGGATGCCTTGGTCCAGATTCCAATTAAAAAACTTCTCGAAGAACGCTACGCCAAGTTCCGGGGAATGGGTGTCTTCTCGGAATGAAGTTTTTTCTCCTCCACTAAGCCCGACACCGGATCGATAATCAGCGTCACCTCACCACGAGGTGGATGATTCCGGTAGTGGAGCGCCAATTCCACAGCGATTCCTAGGCGATACTCCTCGTGAATTTTGGTAAGTTCCCTAGCGACGCAAATGCGACTTTTCGGGGCGATCACGCTCATGTCATCCAGTGCATCCAGTAACCGATGCGGCGACTCAAAGTAGATGGAAGTCATGCCGGCAGCGGCAGCTCTCCTCAACTCGGATCTTCTGCCGGAACCGGATGAGGGGAGAAATCCCCCGAACATGAAGGGAACCGGGGGCAAACCACTGCCTACAAGGGCGGTCAGTACGGCACTCGCACCGGGAAACACCGTATAGTCAAGCCCCTCGCTGATGCATGCACGGACAAGACGGAACCCGGGATCACTCAACGAGGGAGTTCCGGCATCTGTCACAAGCGCAAGCCGTTGCCCTGTTTTCAAACGCCTTATCAGTTCGGGAATGCGGCGTTCCTCGTTATGCTCATGAAAGCTGATAAGCGGTTTTCTGAGTTCCAGATGGGCAAGGAGCATTCCTGCCCTGCGAGTGTCTTCTGCAATGACCAGATCACAGGTTGCAAGTGCCTTAACAGCCCTCAGGGTAATATCGCCCAGATTCCCAATCGGCGTAGCAATAAGTACGAGAGCAGGGATAGGCCTGTGTGACCCAGGGGTGGTTTCTGCGGCATCGGGGTTCATCGTAATGGCGGACTCGTTACTGTCCGGTTTGGACCCGGAGGGGAGCGACTCCTCCACAGGAATTACCACCCCTCGGAAACTATGCTCACAAGATTCTCTGCCATGCGCTGTGCAGCGATGGGATAGTTCATGTTCTGGTTCGTAACCAAATCTGTATTTATGAGATCAGAATCGGCAAAGAATGGCGTGCGTCCGATCGCCGTTCCCTCCATAAGGATCGCGCCGGTAATCCGGTCTATGACGCGGAATTTCACTTTGACAAGCAGTTCAAATTCCGAGGTCTGGAGCACGTTACTCGATAGCACTCGCATCGGTTGGCGTGAAATTTCCTGGATGGTTCCCTCCAAAATGGCATCCGCCCGATCGGCAGAATCGATCCTGTAAGTACCATCTTGCTGGAACTGCTTCACCACGGCATCGGCTGTCTGTGCCTCCACACGAGGCTCAAGGGTTTCATTCGTGAAGGTATTCACCGCCAGCGTCGTCACGCGCCGCATGGGGGTGGGTTTGATCTCACCTACATGATAGCCGCAGCCACCGAGTAGCAAAATCATCGGCCATAGGAAACAGGTGGAAAATAAATGTCTCATGGAGTAGCAGGAGTATGCTGGACGGGAGACTGCACGGGAGGTTCATCTAGCGGGATGGGCTTTGCATCCTGCACATTCCCCTTCATTTCAGGCTGTGGAGCGGGGAGTTCGTCCCCGACAATATCCTTCCGTGGAGGTCCGTCATAGTTGGCCATGGCAGAACTCTCCACCTGCGCCTGAAGACGGCGTCTTTCCGCGAGACGCTCTCCATTCTCAGGACGTTCCTGGCCCACCCTGAGAGCATCTTCTCCGTAAAGTGCCTTAAGTTCATCAAGCCGTGTCTTGGCAGCCGTTGCCTCCTCGCTCTCTGGAAAACGTCTGATGACATCATTGTAGTAAATTGATGCCGCCTTGTAATTTTTGGAAAAATCATAGAAACGACCCACCCGTAGGGTATCGGATGACTCCTTGGAAATCATCAGCTTCATGTTCAACCCCGCCTGCTGCGTCTTCTCACTGTTGGGATATTGGACGAGAAAATCCTGATAGTTGTTCTGAGACTCCTTCAGGGCCGAAAGATCCTGCGATTTTCCGGTCATTCCCAGCTGCTGATAGACATACCCGATCTGATATTGGGCATCGTCACAGGCGGGACTGTTGGGATATCGATCCAGAACTTTCTGATAGGCCGCAATGGCCTCCTGCGCCTTGCCCTGCCTTTGCATCGCAAGGCCCAGATTAAACTGAGTGATCGCCGCATGCTTGCTGTAGGGCGACACCTTCAGGATATCTGTGTACATCTCCTCGGCTTTCTCCATCGATGGCACAGTGAGAAAACCAAACACCCTCACCCGAGCACCTTTCAAAAAAGCGTTGGCAATATTGATCTCCTCGGCAACAGAGTCCTCAAATTTCGGTGTCTGGGGATATTTCTGAAGGAGCATCTGATAGGCCTTGAAGGCACCTTCGAGATCACCTTTTTTCTGCAGAGTCTGCGCTAGCAGAAATTGCGCCTCGGGAGCTTCCTTGCTTCGGGGATAATCATGCACGACCCCACGAAAGGCGGCGATCGCCTTGTCGTTGTCACCCGAGTCGACGAGCCCTTTGGCTGCGGTCAAGGCTTCGTCCGCGGGCACACTGCCTGGCAAAGTAATGCCCTCAAAATTGGATTTCACGAGTCCCTCCGACTGGGCCCGCAACAAGGAGGAGGTCATCACTATTACGACAAGCAGACACCAGTTGACTGGTCTTAAGATCGGTATCATAAATCCGTGGTATCTCATCCGAAGATGAAACGCTAGGGAAGGAAACCTAGTAGCGTCAAGTAGGTGATGAGAAACTTACCTGCGAAGTCTCCCGATAACGGCCGATTTATTTGGGGCGTTCCGCGTTCCAGACTGAAAAGTGAGTATCTGGAGCAAAGACAGGGCCTTCCTGTGCGGGCTTTGTAAATGGAATAGGCGCGAGTTTGAAAATGGGAAATACCGGGTTTCCCTGAGAATCGTGCTGATAGCTTTCGCCTTCTTTTTCAATCAGTAGGATCGCCATGGTAAAACCTGTTCCCTGATGCCCAATAAGAATGTCAATAGGGTAGCTATGCCCGGCCTCAACTTTGAAGTATTCACCCGCACCCAAGCCGTGCATCCAAGCATATGGGGCTAGACCATCGAAATTGCGAAATTCCTTAGAAAGCCCATCGTTAAGCGGGTTGTACCAGCCGCAATTCAAAATAAGATGGTGATCCATCTGGATCGTCAGTATGTCATCACCCACCCCCCAGAATCGGTAGGTACCGCTTACCTTTGGTATAATCACCCCCTCGTAATGAATCGCCCAGTAGGCGGTAGATTTCATATTAAAAGCCGAGGGACCATCCGCCGCATCAATTTTAGGAATGTAATACTGACTGGCGTAGATCTTGTCCGGAGATTTAAAATAATCATCCAAGGTAAAGTTGTTCATGCCAGAGCGTACAAACCTATCCATCTCATTGGCATAAAGAGTGGCGTCCATACTTTTCGGTCTTCCCTCACTGGATTGGCTGAGGTCGTAAAATGTTCCAGCCATGGTACCTGCACTGGCGTTTTTAAAGCCAAAGGCTGTCATTCCTCCGGAAGGTCCGCCGCCACCACCAGCCCCTCCGAATCCTGCCCCTGCTCCAAGGCCCATTCCTCCAATTCCGCTCATCACCGAGGACATCACATCAGGTGATTCCGAGGAAATATCCACTGGTGGGAGGGCGATCTTCACATTCGCCGCCGTGGAGGTAATGAGTTTGGTCACATTGGGTGCTCCCTCGCTCTTTGACTTCTTGGAAAGCTGTACCTGATGCTCCACCTCCTTCGCAGCCTCACTAGGTGGGGGGGCCGTAAAACTCAGTTTCTTGCGTCCCTGCACCACATGCACCACAAGGAGACTCGCTATGAGAATGATAATTGCGTTGATCAGGAGACTGATGACGAGCGTCGCCCATCGCCGCTCCAACAGGCGCTGAAAAAGGGTCTTCCTGACAGGCCGATGTATCAGCGAATCGACTCCATCTTGATTCTGAATCGAGTCCTCGGTAGGAGGTTCTATTTCAGTTTTCATCGTTCACATTGAAGATGACATCCGTAATCTTTTCTGCAGCAAGAGCGATCAGTAAATCAATTGTGCGGATGTATTTTGGCTGATCATCACTGAAAATAGCAACCATCACAACTTCACTTAGGGCGCTCGGCGTTCCAGACTGAAAAGGCAGTATCGGGGGCAAAAACCGGCCCCGGCCCATCCGTCGGTTTTGTAAACGGTATGGGTGCCAGTTTGAAAATAGGGAGAATGTCATACCCATGAGAATCATGCTGGTAGGTTTCCCCCATTTTCTCGATGAGGATAACACAGTGGGTAGGTCCTTCGGCATTCCCATAGACAATCTCAATGGGATAACTCTTGCCAGCGACCACATGGAACGACTCACTTGCACCAAGCCCATGGAGATATCCATGCGGCACTGGCCCTCTTCCCGGTTTCCACTGATCTGTTTGAAGTCCGGTTTGGAGTCCATCATATAGCCTAAACTCTGTCGGCACCGCACGATTACCAGGGGTGAAACATCCGTAATCAAGCACCAGCGCATGATCAAATTGAATCATCAGAAGATCGTCTGCAACACCCCAGAAACGGTAGTCGCCGGTTACTTTGGGAATCACAACCCCCTGATAGTGAATGATCCAGAAATTATCAGCATTTTGTAATTGAAATGCCTTCGCCGCCTCTGTGCCCATCATCCCAGGAATATACCATTGAGATGCATAGAGCTTGGTAGGGGGTACGTAATAATCCTCCATGGCAAAATCCCCAAAGTCCGCATTTGCATATCTATCGGCAGTAGCTCCAAATGACGGGTCAGTCGCCGTGAGTGGACGTCCGTTGCTATTCTGCTTTAAGT
>PLEU01000117.1 GCA_003136515.1 Spartobacteria bacterium | reverse complement strand
CATGACGATATGTTTGTCTATCGAGAGGAGGAGGGGAGGGCTATTTATAATTTTCAGTATGTGGATGAACTCTTTGACACACTTCTGGAAATCGGGATTCGTCCTTTTGTGGAGTTTGGATTTTGTCCGAGTGTCCTCGCCAGGGAGCAGGGAACTGTTTTTTGGTGGAAGGCGAATGGAGCCCCTCCGAAGGATTATGCCAAGTGGGAGGANNGGTATTTCGAAGTCTGGAACGAGGCGAATCTGAATCCCTTTTTCCGTGGCACAAAGAGTGAATATTTTGAACTCTACCGAGTGAGCACGCGGGCGGTGAAGTCAGTGGATGCCAGTCTGCGAGTCGGAGGACCGGCAACGAGCAATTTTGTTCCCGACGCCCGTTTTGATGGGGAAACGGAAGATCATTCCTGTCACCGGACGGTGCTGGAGGCAGAGGATCTGGATGCCCTTGATTGGAAGCCGGTCTGGCTGGAGCAATTTCTTGATTTTTGCCAGCGCGAGCATTTGCCACTGGATTTTGTTTCCTGCCATCCCTACCCGACTGACTGGGCTCTCGATGAGCATGGCCAAGGCAGCAAGCTCACGCGAGGAGCAGACGCCACTCCCACTGATCTCGCTCTCCTTCGCAGGATGATCGATGCCAGCGAGTTTCCCGATGTGGAGATCCACCTCACGGAGTGGAATTCCAGTTCTTCTCCGCGCGATTTCACCCACGATTACCTCCAGGCGGCTACCTACATTGTCCGGGCGAACATTGGATCCATCGGCACGGTCGATTCGCTTGCCTACTGGACATTCACTGATGTCTTCGAGGAAGGTGGAGCAGGCGACACGATTTTTCACGGCGGGTTTGGGATGATTAATTATCAGGGAATTGTGAAGCCCTCCTATCACGCATACCGATTTCTAGGTGCGCTGGGTGATGAACTGCTTGATCGAGGAAAAAATTCCGTAATTTCGCGTCATCGCGCCAGTGGAAAGCTGGCGGCTCTTGCCTGGCATTATCCAGCAGTGATGCCGCTTTCGGTTCCTGCCTCTTTTGACAATCGGGACAAGGCCAATGAAGTTCTGGCGCTCGGTTCTGATGAAATACTGAAACTTGAACTCACCGGTCTTTCGCCTCATGCACGGTTTTGGGTGGAGTTGCTGGATCGTGATCATGGCAACGCGATGGCATTTTGGGAAGGTATGGGAGGTCCCGAACCTCCCGATCGGGCTCAGGCAGACATACTCCGCGAAGCCGCCAGAGCCACTAAAAAATTCACTCTTTTAGCCGATGAACAAGGAGTTCTCCTCGCAGAGTTAACACTGACTCCATGGGCTGTGATCTTGGTGAGGGAAGAGTAGCGAAGTAAGACTTGCTGATTGCTTGCTTCTGCTTCCGATGGACAATCAAGAATAAGCAATTCCCAACTGCTGTACTTGATGAACATCACCAACCCCATCCTCCCGGGTTTTTTCCCCGACCCCAGCATTGTCCGGGTTGGCGAAGACTATTATATCGCCAATAGTAGCTTTGAGTGGTTTCCGGGTGTCCCAATTCATCACTCGCGCGATCTTGTCCATTGGCGTCTGATCGCCTATGCACTGACACGCAAGTCGCAGCTTAATTTGCGGGGCATTGCCGATTCCTGCGGAGTCTGGGCACCATCGCTCAGTCATCATGACGGCCAATTTTGGCTGATTTATACGACGGTACGCACTGCTGGTATAGGCAGGCCATTCAAGGATCTCAGTATTTATCTTACTACCACTACCGACATTCTCGGGCCCTGGTCCGAACCGGTGGCATTGAACGCGATAGGGTTTGACCCATCGCTGTTTCACGATGACGACGGCCGGAAATGGCTGGTCAACATGATATGGGACTTTCGAAAGAAGGGACTCCAACGTTTCTCAGGCATCGTGATTCAGGAGTATGATCCGATATCGCAAATCCTGATCGGGCCGATGATTCCAATTCTAGAAAAGGAGGGGGTTCTCCTGGAGGGGCCAAATCTATACAAGCACGACGGATGGTATTATCTGATGCTGGCCGAGGGAGGAACGGGATGGAATCATGGTATATCCATGGCCCGCTCCCGGTCAATTATCGGCCCGTATGAGGTTGATCCGCAGCATTCCGTCCTCACTTCGCGTGATGAACCCTCTCTGGATTTGCAAAAATCAGGTCACGGTGAATTGGTCCAGTCCCTCTCTGGGGAGTGGTATCTGGCGCATCTCGCCTCGCGCCCTGTCAGTCAGGGGGGGGGACGCTTTTGTATTCTGGGGCGTGAGACTTGCCTCCAGAAAGTCGAGTGGTCGGGGGATGGATGGCTGAGGCTTGCCCAAGGCGGTTTTCATCCCGTAACGGTCTTAAAGGCGCCTCTGGGCGTAGTTGAACAGTCGTGGCCTGAAGCTGAAGCACGGGATGACTTTGACTCACCGGTTCTTGACCTGCACTGGTGCAGTCTGCGTGCGCCGGTGGAAACTTCATGGCTAGATCTGAACGAATCGCCCGGGTGGCTGCGCCTGCGTGGAGGAGAATCCCTGCATTCGCTCTTCCGGCAAAGCCTCATCGCCAAGCGGCTTGGGTTCTTCGCCTGTAAAATCCAGACCTGCATGAGATTCGAGCCAAAGCACTTCACGCAGATGGCCGGTTTGATCTGCTACTATGATACCAGGCAGCATTATTATCTTCGCGTCACCCATCATGAAATACTGGGAAAAGTCCTCGGCATCGTGCTGACGGACGAAGGTAACTACGAGGAGATTAGCGCTAGCGAAGTAGTCATCAATGATTGGCCCCTTGTTTTTATGAAAGCGATGATTCTTGATGGCGGGCTCCAGTTCAGCGGTTCTCCAGATGGGGTGAAGTGGCAGAAAATCGGGCCTGCTTTGGAGATGACCAAACTTTCTGATGACTACGGTTCAACGCTCCGTTTCACCGGTGCCATGGTAGGAATCTGTGCGCAGGACTTGAGTGGAAGCCATCACTCGGCTGAATTTGACTATTTTGAGATAAAGCCACTCCATTCCGCCGAGAAAGACTGTTAGGGCCTGCCCTGCAGTTGCTATTCTCTTTTCTGTGGGGATCCTTTATTAGTTGGATTTTTTGCCAATCTCTTTGATGATATATTTCTCTCCAAGAGGATGAGCACCTGAATCCGGAGACCCCCCATACCCCTTGGAATCTATGAATTTCGTACAAAACCGTGGTATCGTCCTGACCACGGTATCCCTCTTTCTCTCTGCCCTTATCTCATTCTCCTCTGCTAGGGCGCAGCTTCAGATCATGCCACTTGGCGACTCCATCACGGCAGGAGGAGGTGAGAATTTACCGGAAGATCAGTCGGCCTATCGTGACCAACTCTATATAGATCTGACGGCCCAGCATGTGAATTTTACCTTCACGGGTGTCGCCCCCTATCCGACCAGTCCACCAGATCCGGTACTGGTCTATGCGCCGGAGGGTAACGGCTTTGGCAGTTGGACTCTCGGGAATATATGTACAAACCTTGCCGGCACATTTCCGGGAGGAGCTTATCAACCCTACGAATCTGGTTTTGGTTACGTTGGCACTTCGAATCAAGGCGGGTATTGGCTAACTGGAACTACCAACGCCAGTTTGGGTGTATCCCGAGGGCCGGTTTATCCCGACATCGTCCTCCTGATGGCAGGAGTCAATGACCTCTTTTTTGGGTGTACGACTGGTTCAACGGTTATCAACGGGGTGAGTTATCTTAATGCTCAGCTGGCTGCTGAAACCAACATGAGTAATGTACTAACCTGGTTCGGCACCTATCGTCCGAACACTCGTGTCTTTGTAGGTTCACTCATGGGGTTCGTACCAACCAATGCCAACACATTTGTGGGGACTGTGATCAGTGCAACCAACTATTCAAATCTCACCAATGCGGTAGCCTTATTTAATGCTTGGCTTCCAACAAGCATCACAAATTTTAATACCAACGCCATTTTTGTCGATACCGCAGCGGCCGTTCGCACCAATGGGGTGATCGACCCTGACCTCATGACGGAGGATGGCATGCATCCGGATACGGCAGGCTATTACAACGAGGGAAATATCTGGTATGCGGCACTTAAGGCCCATGGGGTTACGGGAACACCGGGACTCAATTCCAATGTACCTAATTGCAACTATTCCTTTGAGGATCAGCCAATACCTTTCGGGACTTACACGAACTTTGGTAGCAGTTTTCCGATTTACTGGTCCTCTGCCAACGTCTCCGGCGCGGTTGTTGCGTTGGTGAATCCCAGCACTAATGATGGAAGAGGTTTTTCGCGGATTCCAGTGCTCGGCCTTGATGGCCTCAACTATTGCCAGATCTATGCCTACCAGGCAGGAGGCACCGCCATGGTCTATCAGGATACGGGAGTGCAATACCACTCAGGCACGATTTATAGCGTAACAGCGGCTTTCGGAATGGAAAATTCAGCCTTTCCAACAGGGAGTTCCATGGGCTTCTACAACTCCAATCTGACACCGGTCGTGGCCAAAACCATCGTGACCAGTAACCTGACACTGGGCCAGTTCAACGATGTCACTCTTACTTATAACGGCACCGGCACTGAGGGAGGCAATGGCGACCTCATTGTGGGATTCAACGTTCCGGCCACCGCTGGTGCTGCAGCCTTCGATTTCGACAATGTGCGATTGGTTGTCAGCAATACGCTCGCTCCCTCCATCACGACGCAACCCGTCTCCAAAACGACCGCTCCGGGGAGCACTGTATCCTTCACGGTCGTTGCCACCGGAACCTCTCCTGTGAGTTATCAGTGGTATGCAAATACGAACACCCTGATTGCCGGAGCCACCAATGCAGCACTTACCCTGAGCAATGTTGAGAGCAGTGGCAGCTACGATGTGGTCGTGTCCAACCCCTACGGTTTCACCACAAGTTCCATAGCCAGTCTTACCATCCAGTCGGCCACGACACCGGTTTCCATTCCCGTCGCGAATAACACTTTCAGTTCGCAGAGTGTTCCCAGCGGGAGTTATGTAAATTTGGGAACAGCAGCACCTACCGGATGGAGTGCTTCTGGAGTTTCTAGTGCCGTTGTGGCTCTGGTAAATCCAAGTGCAGCGGATGGTAGAGGCTTTACCAACATTCCCGTTCCAGGCTTGAATGGCCCCAACTACTGCCAAATCTATGCCTATCAGGGAGGCGGATCCGGAGTGGTATATCAAGATACAGGCATTAAGTATGTAGCCGGGGTCACTTACAATTTTACTGCGTTTTTCGGCTTGGAAAATAGCCCATTCCCAACAGGGGCTACCATGTCCTTCTATAATTCGAATCTCACTCCGATTGCGTCCCAGACGATCTCCAGCAACAGTCTGACACTAGGAACATTCACCAGCCGGACATTGGGTTATACAGCCACCGGCAGTGAAGGTGGCGATGGAGATATCATTATTGGAGTGAATATGCCGAGCACAGCTGGCGCTGCGGCCCTTGATTTTGGTAATGCGTCATTAACTCAGTCCTCCGCCTCCGCTCCCGTCATTACTGTTCAACCGGTGTCACAGTCCGTTTATACTGGTCAGAACGCTTCCTTCAGCGTGGGTGCTTTCGGATCAATTCCGCTTGGATACCAATGGCAAGCAGGTCCGGCTGGCGGCCCGTACACCAATCTTGTCAATGGGGGGCAGGTTTCCGGTGCAAATAGCAGTACGCTAAACCTTTCCAACGTGAATTCAAATCTGGCCGCTGCCTATCAGGTGAAAGTTACCAACAGCTATGGCTCCGTGACTAGCACACCGGCAGCCACCTTGCGCATTCAACCTGGGACGCTACTCCCTATCGTGAATGCTGGCTTTGAGAGTGATACAATCACTGGAGCTAGTGCCCCCGGCTATGAAATCGTTAATCCAACAGGATGGATCGTTGGTGGAACGAATAGCTCCAGTTATGTCGGTTTGATTAACCCTGCGGCTTTGGGATCTTACACTGCGTCGAACGGTTACTCGGGTACAAATGCACTATTTACTTTCTCGGGTGACGGTGTTGCCAACCCAACTGTAAGCCAGATCCTCACCAATACTTTGCAGGCCAATACAACCTACACTGTTTCAGTGCAGACAGGCAACCGCAGCAGCGGAAGTTGGGGGGGGTACAATATTCTTTTGGAGACCACCAATGGGACTCTGGTCGGCGATTGGGTCGGGGTTTACAACAACGTTGCCGCTCCCGGGACCTTCGCGACTACGGCACGTAGTTTCACAACAGGCACAAATCCCCCGGGACTTGGGCAGCATTTGGAAATTGTTCTCTCGCAGGGTGCTCCCGCAGCGGATTCCTACAGCGATTTTGACAACGTGTCCGTGGTCGCCAGTGTCGTTGCGGGTCACACCAACGGCACACCAATTGATGTTTACGTTTGTGCAGGTCAGTCCAATGAGCATGGCTGGTATGCCAATGTTGCTAATCTGAGCCAGACTAACGTTCACTATGCTAACTCGCCTGACAGCCGCGCTTTGTTTGCTTATCAGGCAGCCTTGGTCGGTGCAGCAAGCTACAGCACGGGAACCATAGGCCAGCTTTCACCGGACGGCGCTGGCCACGTGAGCAACTTCACCGGATTCGGTCCTGAACTTTCTGACGGAAGTGATCTGGCCACGCGGTTTGGAAATCAGCTGGCTATCATCAAGTTTGCCTCTGGTGGCGCAAATCTGGACACAGAGTTTCAGAAATCAGCCAACTATCTCTATCCCCTGATGATCACAAAGATCACTAACAGTCTCCAGCAGCTAACTGCCCAAGGGTATGTTCCTACTATTAAGGGCTTCTTCTGGCTGCAGGGTGAAACCGACGCAGGAGCAAATCCAACCAATTACACCAACGACATTGCAAATTTCGTCAAAGATATCCGTTCCGATCTTCAGGTTCCTAATCTCGAATTTGTGTTGACGCAGATCAACTCGAACATGCCGGCTTTTGCCACCAACCAAGTAGGAGTGGCGGAGGTGAACGCAGCCATGACGACCCTGGCCAATTCCGATCCCAATGTGAAGTTTGTCACAACGGACGATATGACCAATGGCTTTGCCGATAATAATATTCACTACAACGCCGACCAGACCGTAACCATTGGTCAGCGCTGGGCTGCAGCTTATACACCCCAAGTCGCACCCTCCCTTACAAGACAGCCTGTTGCCATAACAACCAATGCAGGTTCATCTGCATCATTCACAGTATTGGCTGCGGGGTCTGCTCCCCTAATCTATCAGTGGTATGCTGGCACGAACACCCCGATCATCGGAGCCACCAACTCCAGTCTCTCTCTCACCAATGTGCTGGCAAGTGGCATCTATGATGTGGTGGTGAGTAATCCCTACGGTGCGCTCACAAGCTCCATAGCGACGCTGACCCTACTGCCAAATGCCCCGGCCACTCTAAGTGCCGCAGCCGCAACCAAATCGGTGACCCTTACTTATGCGGCAGTGAGTGGAGCGAAGTTCTACACCATCTATCGCTCCAAGATCGGCGGAGGCCCCTACACCAAGATCGCGACCACCACCTCCACCAAGTACGCCGATCTGAATGTCGTGTCAGGTACGACTTATTATTATGTCGTAGCGGATACTGATGGAGTGAATCTCAGCATCTACTCCACACCGGCCGCCGCAACTCCCAGATAATGGTAATTCACTCCCCTTGTGATTCATGAAGATTACAACCTGCCAGAAGCCATTTGATCGATTTCCCCCTGTTGCTCTGCTCATTGTTTTCTTGCTGATTTGTTCTAAGGCCAATGCTCTGGTTACGATCATGCCGATGGGAGATTCGATTACATGCGGAGGAGGGATAGGGAATGCCCCGAACCAATCTGGTTATCGTGACCAGTTATTTGCCGATCTCACGGCTAGACATGTAGATTTCAAATTTACTGGTGTTTCCAGCACGGCTCAATATGCCTCGCCGAAGCTGCTAGCTGCAGGAGATGCCGGGCACAATGGCTACGGTGCCTATACACTTGGAAATCTCTGGACGAATATTGCCGGCACAACTGGCCCGGCCCCCTTTCCTCATGGTGGATCTGATAATATGGGGGGGTATTGGCTGACCGGTGGAGGAGGCACGGGACGTGGGGCAGTTACCCCCGATGTGGTTCTCCTGATGGCAGGCATCAACGACATCTATCAGGGCCACGAAGCAACCAACAGCTACCTTTCGGGTGAAAACTACATGACCGACATTCTCAGGTGGTTAAAGACGAACCGAACCAGTACTAGTGTCTTCGTAGGTGCAGTGACTCCAGTGACCAATGGAATCCTTGTTGATGCTTCCTACACCGATAACTGGAACCGACAAATAGGAGCATTCAATTCCTGGTTGAAAACGAATGTTCCAAGCTATGGCCCGCACTACCATTTCGTCGATAATTACAGTCCGTTTTTCACTAATGGGGTTCTCAATACCAATGCCCTGAGTATAGACGGACTTCATCCCAACGCAGCGGGCTATATTCTCTTGGGAAATGCTTGGGATGACGCACTCTCCAAGAATGGCATTCGTTAGCAATAATATTTCGCTGTCAAATCCGCTCGGGTAAGAGAATCAGATGCGGAAACTTTTTAAGAATGCCAGACTCATCCTTCCTCCCGGGCGCGGCATCAGGGAAGGTTTTATCATCGTGCAGGGAGGCGTGATTGAGATGCTGGAGTGTTTGGAAGATTATCCCGATTTTTCCGGAATGCTGGAAGGGGAGGCGATGCGATGCGACGAGATCGTTGATTGCGAAGATGATTATCTTTCACCCGGCTTGATCGACCTGCACTGTCACGGCGCACTCGGCAGGGATACGATGGAATCAACTCCAAGTGCTTTCGATGCCATTCTGAATTACCATGCGACACGAGGGACGACTTTGGCGGTGCTGACAACCGTGGCCGCCACTCTTGGGGAGATCGAGAAGGTGCTAAATGCAGCGGAGGAATATCAAAAATCAGATGATAAAACGCGCCTTGCAGGGATTCATCTCGAAGGGCCGTATTTTTCACCTAGGCACAAAGGGGCCCATCGCCGTGAAATGTTGCGACACCCGACTGCCGGAGAGTCACATGGATTGCTCAAACATCAGGCTGTAATCAAGCGGATGACTTTGGCTCCCGAACTCCCTGGAGCATTGGAGCTCACTAGGGAACTTGTTCGTCACGGGATCACGGTGAGTGCCGGTCATTCCGACGCTAACGCGGAAGAGTCAAGGAGTGGATTCGAGGCAGGAATTACCCAGGCGACGCNNTATGGTAAACGATCCACGGGACTCGCGGAAAGCGCCCTCACGACCCCTGGGGTTCTCTGCGAGGTGATTGCCGATGGTTTTCACCTGCCACCTGCATTACTCCGTCTGGCCTGGCTTGCAAAGGGGTGGGAGGAAGTGGCGATCGTCTCGGATGCCACAGCCGGGGCCGGGCTTGCAGAGGGGGCAGTGTTTGAGTTGGGAGGACTTGTATGCAGGATTGAAAAGGGAGCGGCATGGATGGGTGAGGGGGATGAATCCCGGCTAGCCGGAAGCAGCGGTGGCATGATTGACGGGGTGAAGGGGATGGTGGAACAGGCGCGGGTGCCGGTTGTCGAAGCAGTGGCGATGGCCTCCATTGTTCCCGCAAGAGCGCTGGGATATCTGAAAAACATCGGCTCACTTGAGTCGGGAAAGCGAGCCGATCTTCTTCGATTTTCCCAAGACTGGCAGATCAGAGGCGTCTGGTCTCACGGGGTCAGTATAGGCCCGGTTTGTTTTTAAGATCTTCTGGTAATCAGGAGAGCTTGCCCGAAGCGGCAGTTCATGGAACTGTTTTCTGATCGCACGACATCGTTACAGTTGGGAAGAAGGTGAAAAACGCCGCAAAGCCCCATGGTTTTTGCGGGTCTGGTTTATCGTGCCGATGCTCCTCATCCTTATTGGATGCGTGGCGGTCTTGGGAGTCTATGGATGGCTTGTATCGGAGTTTTCAGACAAGGCGAATTCTTTTGATCTCAGCAAGCTGACCAAGATGGAATCAGCAAGCGTGATCTATGACCGCAACGGCCAGCAGATTGGGAAAATCTTTATTCAGAACAGAATCCCCATCACGTATGACCAGATTCCGAAGGACATGGTCTCGGCGGTTGTGGCTGAAGAGGACAAAAATTTCTTCCAGCACCATGGGGTTGACTATTATGGGGTTCTTCGCGCTGCGATCAGTAACTACAGACAAGGCAGGGTCAAGCAGGGGGCCAGCACGGTGACGCAGCAGTTGGCGCGTAATTCCTTTGATCTCAGGGAGCGAAGCTATCGCCGCAAAATTCTGGAGATGTTCGTGGCTCGTCGCATCGAGGATCATCTTTCCAAGGAAAAGATCATGGAGCTGTATCTCAACCGCGTCTATTTCGGGAGTGGTCTCTATGGGATTGAGGCGGCGGCGCGCGGTTATTTCGGAAAGCCTGCCAAAGATCTGGATGCCGGAGAGTGCGCGATGTTGGCTGGTTTGCTAAAGAATCCGAATGGCCTCTCGCCCTGGAACAATCCCGACGGTGCAAGGAAGGTTCGAGATTTTGTGCTCGGGAGGATGCGTGAAATGCATTTGATCAGCCGCGACGATTATGACGCGGCCACGGAGTTACCGCTTTCAGTTCGCAAGAGAACGAACCCGAACAGGGTCTCCTATGCAATCGATCTGGTGAGGCAGCAGGCCATTGCTGCACTGGGATATGACAGGGCTATGAACGATGGGGTTAAAATTCAGACAACTTTTGACGAGAAGATGCAGATTGCCGCGGAACGTGCCGTGCGTTCCCATCTTGAGGAGATCGAGCGGCAACCCGACTACAATCATCTCACCTATGATCGTTACCGGCAGATTAACGGGAGTCTGGAGGAAGCGGCTCAGCGGGGCGAGCCGGTCACCATGCCGTCCCCAGGATATCTTCAGGGGGCCGTACTTGCAGTCGAGAATGACACAGGGGGAATTCTTGCGCTGGCGGGGGGGCGGGATTTTCTCCACAGTGAATACAACAGGGCACTTCAGAGCCGTCGTCCTCCCGGGACGGTTTTCACCCCTCTTGTGGCTGCCGCCGCTTATGCCAACGGCACTTTCCCCGGTGAACCAGTTGATGATGCCTGCATCGATAACCGTTATGTCATGATTGGTGGCGACAGCGGTATTCTCGGAGAGTGGGGGGTAGAAAGGCCTGATAACGAATACGAGGGACCGATGCCTTCCAGTGAAGCTGTTGCGCGTGGTAAAAATGCCGCTGTGGTGAGGCTAGGCTTCATGACGGGTCTCGATGCTCTCGGAAAATTCTGCAAGGATGATGGAATTCGTTCCCCACTGCGCACTGTTGCCAATGCCTACCTGGGCTCAAGCGAGATGTCTCTTGATGAACTCACTCTGGCCTACACAGCATTTCCGGGTGGAGGAACACGTCCTGCCAAGTTGTTTACGATCACCCGTATTACCGATCAGGATGGTAACGTTCTGTATGAAACCCCCGCCACGCGGGTTCCGGTGATATCCCCCGAGGCCGCCTATCAGGTTCACACAGTTCTGCTGGATGCCTTGCACAAGGCTTGTGCTCCCGAGGCTGCGGCACTGGGGATTGCCTCCGACTCGCCGCTGGCTGGAAAATCAGGGACGGCTTACGATTTTACAGATACTTGGTTTGTCGGTTATTCAGGTGCCGTGACCTGCGGGGTGTGGGTAGGGTTTGACAAACCGACAAAAATCTATCGGGGTGCCTTCGGCAAGGATCTTGCGTTGCCGATCTGGTCTCAGGTTATGAATGCCTCGCTTACCTCGTTCCCGGAGGCACCTCTTCCTGTGCCTCCGGGTCTCAAACCCGTCGAGATTTGCCGGACGTCCGGCCTGCTCCCTACAGAGGCATCCCGTAAAACTCCTGGCATGGTCGTGACAGAATACGCGACTGCCGATGAAATCCCGACGGAAATTGGTGATGTCTATCAAGGAGGTGAGAGGAGCTACAACAAAGAGATAGATCAGTCCGAATGGCCACGAGCAGCTGCAGCCATCGATCTGACGCATATCCATCCCGTTGTCCTGAATGCCCCCACTTTGTTGGCTCAAAATGATCTCTATCATTCCGTGAATCCGATCCTTCAACTGAGCACTGGATCTGGTCAGAATATTCAGGTGAAACGAGCCACGGGTGTTGATGGAAAAGATCCGGGACTAACTGGCGCCGGAGTCGCAGGGACCAACGCTGGTGCCAGAGGAGTATCTGACGAGCTCATGTCTACGAATTCTGCGGCGTCCACTACTGGAGATGACAGGGAAGTGAGAAGAGCCGAGCCGGTAAGTCCCATGGATCTCCCGGCAGCGGGTCCTGTGATTACAATCCCTCCGCCAAAGCCGGCAGAATTCTAACAGGCAGGCCGATCTCTTGCAGAAATTATCGGGACGTTGCTACCAGATCCCATGCTTCCCTTGTGAACAAACGATACGTAACCCCCATTTACCTGGTTATCAACGTATTGCTCATGTTGGCTGACGCCCTGCCTGTTGGTACCAATAGTGAGGGTCTAGATACCCCCCCATCACTCCCCCTTATTTCCTCAGTTCCAGGAGAAACGCTCCAACAGCGTGACAAACGCATGGCCTGGTGGAGAGAGGCCAAGTTCGGAATGTTCATTCACTGGGGCGTCTATTCGGTACCCGCCGGTTTTTATCACGGCCAATCCGTGGCTGTCGGCACTTATCTGGGTCATCCGATTCCGTGCGCCGGCGAATGGATCATGAACGTCGGAAAAATCCCGATGTCCGAATATCAAAGTTACGCCAAGGAATTCAATCCCGTGAAATTCGATGCCGACGCTTGGGTTAAACTTGCAAAGGAGGCAGGCCAGAAATACATCATCATCACTGCAAAACATCACGATGGGTTTGCCATGTTTGACACGCAGGTCAGTCCGTGGGGCATCACCCATGCCACACCCTTCGGGCGCGATCCGTTAAAGGAACTCGCTGTAGCCTGCAAGAAGGAGGGCATCAAACTCGGTTTCTACTATTCTCAGGCACAGGACTGGAATAACGGAGGCTCATCGATGACCGGCAAGTGGGATCCGGCGCAACAACACGACATGGACGATTACATCGCCAGGATCGCGTTGCCTCAAATCACAGAGCTGCTTACAAAGTACGGTCCTGATACCCCCGCCGTGATCTGGTGGGACACTCCGGTGAACATGAATGCGGATCGTGCCAGCAAGATCAGTGCGCTCGTTCAGAAACTCCGTCCTGGCATTATTATGAATAACAGGCTCGGGGGGGATTTTCAGGGCGATACGGAGACTCCAGAACAGAACATCCCCTCCCAGGGTTTTCCCGACCGTGATTGGGAAACCTGCATGACCCTAAACGATACTTGGGGCTACCGGAGCGACGACCAGAATTTCAAGTCCGCCGCCACTCTTATCCATAATCTCTGCGACATCGCCAGCAAGGGGGGCAATTATCTCCTCAATGTCGGTCCCACCAGTGAGGGCGTGATCCCGGAGCCCGAGATTGAACGACTCAAAGCCGTCGGCGCATGGATGAAAGTCAATGGGGATGCCATCTATGGGACAACTGCAACACCGTTTGCCAGCGACTCAGCAAAGCCTTCCGGATCTCCGGGAGGCGACGTGCAAACGCAGTCCACAACTCAGAATGATGGATGGCGTGCAACCAAAAAGCCGGGCCATGTTTATCTCATCGTCTTCGAGTGGCCGAGCAATGGCAGCTTCAAGGTTCCTACGTTTTTCCGGAAGCCACTTGGAGCCACACTTCTTGCCGACCACACCGCGAAGTTGACCGTCACTCAGGACGAAAAGGGCTCCACGGTAAGCGGTCTCCCAGCCCAGGCACCCGACAGCATCGCCTCGGTTATTGATCTGGCTTATTGAACGCGCTAAATTACTCCCAGAGAGCTTCAACAGCCTTCACGGATCGACTGTAGAGCGCGTGATTGGAACTGCGGGCGAGTTCTGCAAGGAGAAGTTCAGTGGTATCTTCACGGGGAGCACGTACTTTGCGGCACGTTGAGCTGAACTTTTCCCCCTTCGCGGAGCTGATAGAGAGACCGGAACCAGCTTCACGGAGCACCTCGAACTTCGCTTGGGATGAGAAAAGCTGGATGCGGTTGATGCCGGCGCCCTCTTTTTCCTCAAGCATCACTGATATTGCGCCGCCACGTGCATCTTGGAATTGGGGGTTTTTTCCGGGAAGAGTCAGATGCCATCCCAGTCGATCGGCCAGCCAGCCGATCAGCAGTAGCGCAGTGGTACGGTGGTTGGGTGCGTGGTCGATCTGGATGGTTTGCAATGAGTGGAGTTCCGGCAGAGACAGGGGGGAGTCGAACATGCATGCAAGTGCCTCTCTGGCTGAAAATCCGCGAGTCCAATTAAGATCACAAAGAATGGTCCGATCCTCGGTGAGTGACCCGATCTTGCAGATCAGATCGAATTGCTCCCTGGAGTGCTTCCAATCTCTGCTGTCAAAAAGGAGCCGATCAACCCAGCGCCAGAGTCTACCATCGATAGGCGGGCAAAAATCGGCCTGCCACCAAAGAATCAGGGGAAGATCCGAATCAAGGTGTGAAAAGACGACATTCTGGAGGGATCGAGCCGCCTCGCCTCTAAGGCGGAACGAAATCTGCTCGCTGCAAACTTCCCCACCACGAGTTCCCCTAAGGTAGCAGTTCATGCTTATCCAAGCATCAGCACTGCTTCCTTCCGAATTCGGATCAGCATGGATCAGTAGTGCCCTCATCGCATGTTCTCCGGCGATGTTCTGGATGATGGCGGCGTTTTTTTCCAGGGAATCAACGTCTTCGCTGTAGATAGCCAGATTGATGAGAGATGCACGGGTCTTGCTCTCACCGCTTTCCTCCCAAAGGCGGCCCAGAGCACGCTCGATGCCGCCGATCGGCACCGGAATGCCGGGGATGAAGCTCACATTCTCCTCCAAGTGACGCCGTGCCGCGCGGCGAGTTCCGCGGATTCGGCCGGCCCCCATGAGCCGGCTGTGTGGAATGCAAGATCGTCGGAACGTAATTTCCAGGCCTCCTCGATTCCATCGACAAAGGACCAAGCCTCCTCGACCTCATCACGCCTTGCAAAGAGAGTGGCATCCCCTGACATGGCGTCGAGAAGGAGTCTCTCGTAGGCCTCGGGTGTCGCCTTTCCAAAAGATGTTCCGTAATGAAAGTCCATCTTCACCGGTTCGATGCGGAGGCTTGAGCCTGGCCGTTTCGCACTCATGCGAAGGGAGACTCCTTCGTCGGGCTGAATCCTTATGACCAGAACGTTTTCCTGAAGCGGTTCTCCTTGCTGGTTGAACAGCACTCTCGGCACACCCTTAAAGGTTACGGCGATTTCCGTCCCGCCTTTGGGCATGCGCTTGGCGGTGCGAATGAAAAAAGGAACCCCGGCCCAGCGCCAGTTGTCAATGTTCACCTGGAGGGCTACATAGGTTTCCGTCGTTGAATCCCGTGCGACACCTTCCTCTTCACGATAGCCGCTAACGGGTTGGCCATTGATGAGACCGGCCTTGTATTGCGCCCGAACGACATTTCGAAAAACATCCTCTCCGCGCAAGGGGCGCAGCGAACGGAGAACTTTTACTTTCTCATCGCGGATCGCATCGGCACCGAGACTCGTGGGAGGCTCCATCGCAGTGAGTGTCAGCAGCTGGAGAAGGTGATTCTGCACCATGTCGCGCATCGCGCCCGATTTGTCGTAATAACCGGCGCGACCCTCCACCCCTAGTGGTTCGACTGCTGTAATCTGCACATGGCTGATGTGTTTGGAATTCCAGAGCGATTCGAAAATCGAATTGGCAAAGCGGAGCACCATGATGTTTTGGGCTGTCTCCTTACCGAGGTAATGATCGATCCGGTAGGTGTCGCACTCTGCAAATACTTCACTGACCAAGTTATTGAGTTGCCGAGCACTTTTGAGATCAGTACCAAACGGCTTCTCCACAATAACGCGTGACCAGCTTCCAGCGGGAGCGGTGCTCAGTCCGCTTTCACGGAGATGACCAAGAATGACGGGAAACTGATCCGGCGCAACGGCAAGATAGTAGAGGCGATTACCTCCGGTTCCACGCTTTAGGTCTTCCTGGATCATTTCCCGGGCAAGACTTTCGTAACCCGAGGCGTCGTCAAATGGGCTGCGATGATAAATGATCGATGAGGCAAAGCTGTTCCAGAGATCGTCATCGACAGGAGTACGTGAATATTTGCGTGTGGAAGCTTCCAGCTCGGATCGGAATTCGCTGCTGGTTTTTTCCCTACGGGCGAATCCTACGATCGTGATGGAGGGAGGGAGTGCTCCCTCTGCGGCGAGATTATAGAGCGCCGGGATCAACTTTCGATGGGTCAGATCCCCCGTCGCACCAAAGATGACAAGCGTGCATGGTTCGGGGGCCAGGCGACTGGCAATCCCTTCGCGGAGAGGGTTTACGGTCAAGGTGTCGGACATTTGAGAAAATTGATGGATGAATCGGAAGTGTTAGGAAACCTGCGGATATGAAGGGAGTTCCTGATGACTTCTATGATTCCTGGAAACTCACGGCATCACTACTTCTTGTTTATTCAAGGAAGGGGGAAGCGTGCCGTAAAGGCCGTGACCTCTCTTCGCAGCGCTGCAAGAGCGGCATGGTCATGCCTCGACGTCAGACCCGCATGGATGAAATCAGCCACCTGCATCATCTCCTCCTCCTTCAGTCCGCGCGTGGTCATCGCGGGAGTACCGAGGCGGATGCCTCCGGTCTTTGTGATCGGCTCGGTATCGAATGGGATGGCGTTCTTGTTGACGGTGATTGCGGCCTTGTCGAGCGCTTCCTGGGCTTCCAGCCCCGTGATGGCATGCGGACGAAGATCCACCAGCAGCACATGATTGTCGGTGCCACCTGAACTAATGGTATAGCCGAGCATAGAGAGACGGGCCGACAGCGCCTTGGCGTTGGAAACAATCTGTCTGGCATACTCCCTGAATTCGGGTTGAAGGGCTTCATGCAGGCAGACTGCCTTTGCAGCTATGACGTGCATGAGCGGTCCTCCTTGAACTCCCGGAAAAACCTGACCATCGATTTTCTTGGCATACTGTTCCTTGCAGAGAATCAAACCGGCACGCGGGCCCCGGAGACTCTTGTGTGTCGTCGTGGTGACAAAATCGGCGAAGGGAACGGGGCTTGGATGGACTCCTCCGGCTACAAGGCCCGCGATGTGCGCCATATCAATGAACAGATAGGCTCCGACAGAATCCGCGATGGCGCGCAGGCGCTCGAAATCGATGGTGCGCGGATAGGCTGAAGCTCCCGCGGTGATCATTTTCGGCCTGACTGCTTCGGCCTGCACGGCAAGTGCGTCATAATCAATACGACCGTCGGCCGGTGAGACACCGTAGTGGGTGACTTCGTAGAGCTTGCCCGAAAAGTTTGCCCTGTGCCCGTGGGTGAGATGGCCCCCGTGTGCCAGATCCATGGTGAGGATGCGATCGCCTGGTTGGAGTACGCTGAAATAAACGGCCATGTTGGCCTGACTGCCGCTGTGAGGCTGAACGTTCGCATGATCCGATCCGAAGAGTTTTATGGCCCTCTCGATGGCTAGTGACTCGACCACGTCTACGTATTCGCAACCTCCGTACCAGCGGCGACCCGGATAGCCCTCTGCATACTTATTCGTAAGGCATGATCCTTGGGCCTCCATGACCGCTTGGCTCGTGTAATTCTCAGAAGCGATCAACTCGATGTGTTCAAGCTGGCGATGTAATTCGGCCCCGATGGCTTCCGCGATTTCGGGGTCGGTCAGGCTAAGCGGGCTTGGGGTGATCTTGGTAAGGGTGTTTAGCGACATGGAATTGGTGGAGAGTGTAGATTGATCCACAAAAGTCAGGATTTGTGCCAGCGCGCTTTTCATGACATCGCGGCATCGTTTGTAGGTCGAAATACCCTGGCCGATCGGATCAGGCACGTCACCTCCGCCCCTCGTGAAGTCTCCCAGCAAGCGAACCTTTGATTCATGTTCCGGAAACAGGAGGCTCAATAAACGCCGGTGATCCTGAGTCATTGCAAAGATATGGGAGCATTTTTCCAGAAGAGCCTCTGTGACCGGTTGGCTGCGGAAAGACCGCAGATCTATTCCTTCCTCTTCAAGGGCGCTCACAGCATAGTGACTTGCCGGCGCCCCCCTTTGTGCGCTGATGCCGGCAGAGATAACAGAGATATCTTTCCGTCCCGAAACGAATTTCCTCATCAGTGCTTCAGCCATGGGGCTGCGGCAACTGTTGCCGGTGCAGACAAAGAGAATTGTCTTCATGAATGCCATTCCCTCATAGGGTGTTTGATGCGCATGGCCCTCCACCATAAGAGCAGTTATCTTGAAGTCAATCCGCGCGGTGGAATCCGTTACTCATTGCTATGAGGGGAGGCAG